>CAIKDP010000023.1 GCA_903826205.1 Akkermansiaceae bacterium | reverse complement strand
GGCACGGTCTTGAAGGATCTGGGATTCGCGAAGATGTTGCATAGCCGGGTGAGATATTTCACGGACGGAGCGGTGATCGGCAGCAAGGAGTTTGTGAACGAGGCGTTTGCACGAGCACGGGAGCGATTCAGTGCCAAGCGCAAAGATGGGGCGCGGGCGATGCGGGGCAGCGGCAGCGGCGCGAAGGGACTGCTGTGGAGTATCAGGGATTTGCGCGTGAGGGTCTGAAAATCACCCACACATGTCACTTGTCGCTGGAGCCAGTCCTGCTTTTCGAGCATGGTGTAGTTGAAGGGTGGCCCGCATGGCTGATGGCTACGTTATTCTAAAATAGTGGAATCCGACTTGACCGTCTTACTTTTTGGCGTTACCAGATCTGCATGATTGCCACCCTTACCAGCAAAGGTCAGATCACGATTCCATTGCCGCTGCGCAAGCGGCTCAACCTCAAGGCGGGCGACCGGCTCGAGTTCGATGAAACCGCGCCGGTTCTAACCGCTCGGCGGGTGGTTGATCGCGCGGACTGGGCCGCCACCGTGGCGGCCTGGCAGGGCTCCGCCGCCACCGTACTGAGTGGGCATCCATGGGCCGACCAAAGTGCGGCGGCCATCGTGGATGATTTGCGGGGCGGGCCGGCGGAAACCCTTCTCTCACAGCCATGATTACAGCAGTTGATTCTTCGGTGCTGTGGGCCATCCTCAAGCAAGAAGTCGGCCACGAACACTGGCTGGAGGCCCTCATTCGCGCTGCCCATGAGGGCCCGCTCATCATCAGTCCGATTGCCTTCGCGGAATTGGCGTCTTCTGCCGCTGGCGCGCCGGAACTGGTTGATTTTCTGGCCCGCCTGTCGATCTGTTACTCCCCCATCTCGCCAGAAGCCGCCCATCTCGCAGGGCACACCTTCAAACGCTACCGCCTGATCGGAGGTCCACGCCAGTATTTGGTTCCGGACTTTCTCATCGCTGCCCACGCCCAAATCCAAGCGAACCGCCTCGCCGCAATGGACCGTGGCTACCTGCGCCAGTGGTTCCGTGATCTCGAGGTTCTTGTGCCTTAATCGCTCAGCGGCCGAAGGTCAGCTGTGTCGCCGGGCGTCACGGTGCGGCCGCCGGCGGGGCCGCGGCGGGGATGACTTGTCCGGTCAACGCCTTGTAAACGGTGGCGGCCAGGAATTTGTGGCCATCCGCATTTGGATGCACATGGTCGGAGAAACATTCCGGCTTGCCGTCGAGCGACTCGTACAGATTGATAACATGACAACCCGTGTCGCTGGCAACCTTGCAGATGAGCGGGATGACCTCATCCTTGAGATTGGCGGGGTCGATGCCAAATTTGTTAGTTTCCAGCGGAGGCGGCAGGCAGCAATAGATGAGCACCTTGGGATTGGCCTGTCGGAGCGCCGCGATCAGGGCCTTGTAGTCGGCCTCGAAGCCGGCCTTTTTCTCCCAGTTGCTTGGTTTGCTGTCATTGGTGCCGAGCGCGATGGTGGCCACATCCGGCTTGAGGGCCAGGGCTTGGGCGTATTGGGGCAACTTGGTATAAGGCTTGGCCGCGTTGTTGAGCAGGGTGGCCCCGCTCACGCCGAGATTGGTGACTTCCCATTGCTTGCCCAGGGCATTGGCAACCACGGTGGCATAACACACCGGACGCCCCGCATACGAGCCATGGGTGATGCTGTCACCCATGCACGCCAGGCGGATGGGTGCCTGATAGTCGGCCACCGGCACCGGTTTCGAGTCGTCGGCCGCATGGGCCGTGTGCATCAGGCCCAGACACGCCAGTACGGCGAGCCGTCCGAGCCTATGCTTCACAATTGGCATGATCGTCATGGTTGCGTTGGGTTGGGGTCCATGGGGAAGGCGTTGCGCACGGTTAGCCGCACGCAACGTCAGCCGGAATTATTGAGTTAGATCTATCTCCGCACCATTTTGGAGATGGTCGGTCCCACCTCCTTGCCCCAGACTTCGTAGCCTTGGCGGGTCAGGTGCACGGTATCGGCGAGCATGCCGGGCAGGATCTTGCCTTCCTTGTCCTGGAGCTTGGGACCGAAGTCTTGGAACTCGATCATGTTTCTATCAGCGAGCTTGGCGGTGATGGTGTTGATGGCTTTGGTTTTTTCGTAGGGGGTGCCGGTGGAGGGGAGAATGCCGAGCAACAGAATCTTGGATTTCGGGCATTTCTCGCGCAGCGCCTTGACCACGGCGGTGACGCCGATGGCCACTTCCTCGGCTGTGTTCATGCCTTGGTTGTTGGTACCGATCATGAGCACGATCACCTTCGGGGTGGCGCCTTGCAACTCGCCGTCATTCAAACGAAACAGCACATTCTCGCAGCGGTCACCGCCGATCCCGAAGTTCACGGCCTTGAATCTGCCGAAATATTTGCCGAACATGTCGGCAGGCCACATCTGGGTGATGGAATCGCCCATGAAACACACATCAAACTTATTGGCCTTGGTCTGGTTCACATAGTCCGCATGCATCCTGCCAAACCAACGGACACCGCCGGGCACCGGCTTGGTCGGGTCGTTGGCCGAGGTGATCCCCGGCGTTTTCCCATCAGCGGGGGCTTGCGCCTGGAGATTTCCGGACAATCCGCAGACCGCCGTCACGGCGGCCAGCATGGTTAGCAATCCTTTGTTAGTCATTTGATAGATCCTTGCGGGTGTTGAATTGAAGCCGGCGGGCTGTCGCCGTCGACTCCCTTACGCGGGCGGCCGGCGGGAACTTTCGGCAAAGCGCCACCCGGGCAACGCCACTTGCCAAGTGGCGTCTGCGCAAGCGCCGCGAAAGACGGGACTTGGGTCAGTCCCGCTCCTTGGGTGCCTTGGTTAGCGGGCGCGGAGGGTGTTGAAGCGCGCCTTGAGCTTGGCGGCACGGGCATTGACGGTGCTGCGGATAGAGGTCCATGGCGTCGCCGGGGTGCCCACACGCTTGGCGGCAAGGCGGTGGTCGCTGATGGCCACCAGGCGTTGGCCGGTCGCGGAATCGAGGATTTCACCTTCAAACGAACAATTGGCAACGAAGGTGGCCACAGCGGCGGAGGCCAAAGTGCCGGACAATCTGGCGCGGGCACCCGCATGCACCGTGGTCACCGGTTTTGCGGCCGACCGGTTCTCAATCACATCGGTCAAGGCCCCGCGAACCCGCAAGGTGGTCGGCCCCGGCACAGTCACGATTTTCAATTCGCCTTTCATCTGGCTGCGCAAGGCTTCGACCAGATAGGCGGCGAGTTGGTCCTTCACCTCGAAATTGATCCCCGCTGAGGCGACCACGGTGGTCACCGGATCAATCATCACGCTGTCATAATGCTTGAGATTGACGCCGGGCTTCACATAGCAGGAAACCGCGTCGGCCGTGCCGTAACCGGCGTCCAACTGTTGGTAGTTGGATAGAAAACCCGAGGGTGAACTGCCTCCGGTGGAGCATGAGGCAAGGGCGAGGGCGGCGGCGGTGGTGGCGAGCAGGCCAAGTGGGTTGAGGAGGTTCATGGGGTCGATGGTTGGTGGCTTCAAATGGCGGTCCCGCGCGCCCGTCGATCCGTTGGGAAAAAGCGGATGGCAACGGGGCGCTGAAGTGCGCCCTGAAGATGTCCGCCCATTCGGCGCTGTCAAGGGGAAACATCCCGCTCACACTTCGGTCATGGTCTGGTCGTAGAAGCCGAGGTAGTCGTCGGGGGTGTCGCTTTCGCGCCACGCCATGGCGCTCTTGGGATGGAGGTTCATCTGGCCGGTGAGGTTGTAGGGGAGCGAGGGACCCCAATCGAATTGCTGGCGCATCGGCAGGATCGTGTGCTGGATGGCCTCGATGACCGGGCGCAGGCGGAACTTCGGATTGCGCAGGAACCCTAGCAAGATTTCCATCGGGCAATTGCCGGCGCCGCGGCCGAGTCCCATGAGGGTGGCGTCCACGCGGTTGGCGCCGAGGATAATCGCCTCGACGGTGTTGGCAAAGGCGAGTTGCAGGTTGTTATGGGCGTGCATGCCGATGTGCTTGCCAGTGCCTTCCACGGCCGCGGTGTATTTGCGCACCAAAAAGTCGATTTGCTCCCGATACAGGGTGCCGTAGCTATCGACCACCACGATCGTGCCGGCAGAGGATTTGGCGCCGATTTCGAGTGCCTGATCGATTTCCGCCTCACCGACCGTCGAGATGGCCATGATGTTGAGGGTGGTTTCGTAGCCGAGCGCGTGGCAATGCTCGACCATCTCGATCGCCTCGGAAATCTGGTGCACATAGCAGGCCACGCGGATCACGTCGAGCACGCTGTCCTTGGCGGCGCAGATCTGATGCCGCCAGTCACTCTTGCCGCCGGCGTCCGCCATGGCGGCCAGTTTCAGGCCGGTGGCCTCAAAGGTATGGTCGCCCACCACCCGCCGCATGTCCTCCTCATCGCAATGCCGCCACGGGCCATATTTCGACCGCGGGAATTGCGCCGGCGCGTTCTTGTAGCCGATTTCCATGTAATCGACACCGGCGTCCACCGACGCCCGATAGACCGCGCGCACTTGGTCGTCGGTGAAATGGGAATTGTTGATCAAGCCGCCATCGCGGATCGTGCAATCCAGCACTTTCAACTCGGGGCGATAGGTAATCCAGGGTGCTTTTTCATTCATAGGCCGCGGCAAGATGCGAGGGCTGGTGCCATTTGACAAGTCCGGACTTGCCTGGCCCGGCATTTGCCGATTGGATGGGCGAGTCAAGCCCCAGCGACGGATGAGTGCCCGCGACCCCAGTGAAACCGACCACGCACCGCGGGCACCAACCCACGCGGCGCGAGCACGCAACCGCCATGAAATCCGTGAAAACCGCAAGGCGATCGTCTTCGGCACCTTGATCGGCTGGGTCATGCGGCTGGGCTCGGCCACCCTGCGCTTTGACATTGAGGACCGCTGTGGCATCGGCCAACCGGGCGGTTTTCCGCAGCCGGTGATCTACGCGCTGTGGCACAATCGGTTTTTCACCGTGCCCTCCGCCTGGCGGACCCTGTGTGGCAACTCGCGCCAATCCGTGATCCTTTCGAGCGCCAGCAATGACGGGGCGATGGTGGCCCGGGCGATGGCGGTGTTCGGGTTTGGCGCGGTGCGCGGGTCCTCGTCGCGGCGGGGCGTGGCGGCGTTGGTGGGTATGAAACGGGCGTTGCGGGATGGCTTCGATGTGTGCATCACGCCGGACGGCCCGCGCGGCCCGCGCTATGTGTTTCATCCGGGAATGGTCAAACTGGCCGCGGCCACCCGCACGCCGATCATTCCCATCCACGTGCGCTTTGCCTCGGCCTGGCGCTTGAATACCTGGGACCGCTTTGTCATTCCCAAACCGTTCAGCCGCGTCCATGTCATCTTCGATCACCCGCTCACTGTGGCACCCACGGCCGAGGCTGCCGCCTTCGAGGCGGAACGCCAACGCATCGAAGCCGCCCTCCGCTCAGGCGTCGATGACCTGGATCCGGACGCTTTGCCGTAATTAGTGCTTTGCGGAAAGGCCGATTCCAGTATGTCATGCGGCAGCCCCTTATGAACCCGCCCCGCCTCCTTGATGGAAAAGCCGTTGCCGCCAGCGTGCTCGACGAATGCCGTGCCGAAGCCGCCGCTCTCAAAGCCCATGGTATCACCCCCGGTCTGGCGGTGGTTCTGGTCGGCGAGGATCCGGCCTCACAAGTCTATGTCGGATCCAAGGCCCGGACCTGTGCCGAACTCGGGTTTCACTCGCTGAAAATCGAATTGCCCGCGGCCACCACCCAGTTGGAATTGCTAGAGGTGGTGCGCGGCCTCAACGCCGACCCTGCCATCCACGGCATCCTCGTCCAATCCCCGCCACCCAAACACATCGATGAAGCCGCCATCATCCGCGCCATCGATCCACGCAAGGACGTCGATGGCTTCCATCCCGAAAATGTCGCCAAGCTCGTGCTCGAGGATCCCACCGGCTTCGTCCCCTGCACTCCCGCCGGTTGCATGAAGTTGTTAGAAGAGGCGGGCATCGCCACCACCGGCGCGGAAGCTGTGGTCATCGGCCGCAGCATGATTGTCGGCAAGCCGATCGCCTTGCTGCTGGTTTCCAAGGCCGCCAACGCCACCGTCACCTTGGCCCACTCCCGCTCTCTCGATCTGCCCGCCATTTGCCGCCGCGCCGATATCCTCATTGCCGCCGTCGGCCGACCCGAAATGGTCAAGGCCGACTGGGTGAAACCCGGCGCGGTCGTCATAGACGTCGGCATCAACCGCGTGGCCGATCCCACGAAAAAATCCGGCTACCGCCTGACCGGTGATGTGGCGTATGCGGAAGTGGCGCCGCGGTGTGCCGCCATCACCCCGGTCCCCGGCGGTGTGGGTCCGATGACCATTGCCATGCTGATGAAAAACACCCTGCAAGCGGCGCGGCAACTCACCGGAGTGCGCAGCGGCGGCGTCTAGATCCGCCGCGCCGCTCTACATGAGCGGCGGTGCGGATGAGAAGCACGAGGCATGGCGCCACCAGCAGTCACAGACCGCCGCAAGGCGGCGCATGAATGAATTGTGGCGTCATGCGCTAACAAGCCCAAGAACCCGCGCCTGATAAATCGGATTGCGGGATGCTTCAGGATCGATCAAGAATCGGCCATGTCGGCTCCGCAGCGCTATCCGCTCATTTTCAACCCGAAGGCGCGCAGCCAACGGGGACGGCGGGCGCTGCGGTTCTTGGAGGCAAATGCCCATCACTTCGACCTTTACGCCACCCGCCATGAGGATGAGGCGCTCGAATTGGCGACGCGCTTCGCCGCCGCGGGGGAACCGGTGGTGATCGCCGCCGGTGGCGATGGCACCCTCAATACCGTCGTCAGGGGCTTGGCCGGCTCCCAAACCGCGCTGGCCATCCTGCCCACCGGAACCATGAACGTCTTCGCCCGCGAGTTGGGCATCCCGTTCGACAACCTGTCCAAAGCCTTGGATGTGATCCGCCGCGGGTTTGTTAGAGAGGTCGATCTTTTCTCCGTCAATCACCTGCCGTTTGTGCAGATGGCGGGAGTCGGCTTTGATGCCACGGTCATCGAGAGAACCACTTGGGAAGCCAAAAAAGCCTTGGGGCCGTTGGCCTACCTGTTGACGGCGCTGAAGGTGCTCGGCGAGCATCCACCGCAGATGGAGGTGATTTGTGCGGATGGTCGACGCGAGGTCGGAGTGGCGGTCCTGGCGGGAAATGGCACGCTTTATGGCGGGCCGTTCAAGTTTTTCCGCAAGGCAAGCAATCAGGATGCGCTGCTTGACGTGTTGATTTACAAGCGGGCGGGCTACCGTTTGGTGTTTGATTTGTTGTGCGGCCTGGCGGCGGGTGGCGTGGATTTGGTGTCCTCGGCGACCTATCTGCAAACGGCGGAGTTCACGGTGCGGGTGGAGGGTGAAGTGCCGGTGGAGGTGGATGGCGAACTGGCCGGCAGATTTCATGAAATTCATTTTGCAAAGACGCACAACCACCTGAGGGTCATCGCACCGGAACAACCGATCCGCGGCCTCTGCGCTCAACTCCTCAACTCCCTCCTCAAGTGGACGCCGCGCCCGGCGCCGCCAACCCGCACCCCATGAAAGCCAAGGCCAAATCCAAGCCCCGCCGCTGGCTCAAACGCCTGTGGTACACCGCCTTGGCACTTGGTTTGTTAGGCCTTGGGGTCATCGCCTATGCCAACGTCACTGCGGTCTGGGCCTCACGCGGGCGTTTGTTTGATGAGGTGGGCGCCCTGCCCAAAACCCGCGTGGGTTTGGTGTTTGGCACCACCGACCGGATCAATGGCCTGGAGAACCTGTACTTCCGTTACCGCATCGATGCGGCGGCCAAAGTCTGGTCGTCCGGGAAGATCGAAACCCTCATCGTCTCCGGGGATAACAGCAGCAAATACTACAACGAACCGGGAAAAATGAAGCAGGCACTCATCGACCGGGGCATCCCGGCACAGCGCATTGTCTGCGACTATGCCGGCCTGCGCACGTTCGATTCAGTGGTGCGGGCCAAGGAGATTTTCGGCCTCTCCTCGGTTCTCTTCATCAGCCAGCGGTTCCAAAATGAACGCGCGATCTATCTGGCCAAGGCCAACGGCATCGACGCCTACGGCTTCAACGCCCGCGATGTGGTCACCCATGCCGGGATCAGAACCAAGGTGCGCGAAATCGGCGCGCGCGTCCTCATGTGGCTCGATGTCCACCTCCTCGGCACCCGTCCGCATTTCCTCGGCGAAAAAATCCGCTTGCCTGGTTAACCTGCCAACCGGCGGCCCCTTGGCGGCGGCGCTCCGCAGGAAGCGTTGCGACGGAGGGCCGGGCAAGGCCGCCACGTGCGGCCGGGCTCAGTCCGCCTTGATCCGATTCTCTCCCGCCTTGAGCGCGATTTTGCGGCCGGGCAATTTCACTTCGCCAGTCATGCCGTCGGGCAGGGTGACGGATCCGCTCAGGGCGGAGCCACGCTCCCAGCGCAAGCGGATGAGCCCTTTGGGCGTGGGGACAACACCCTCCGCCCACTGCAAATCACCTAACCGGGGCTCGATCACAACGGAGGCAAAGCCCGGCTCCGCGGGTTGCACCCCTAACACGTGGGCTGGCAGCAGATAGGCCGGACCAGCCGACCACCCGTGGCAGCGGCTGCCGGCCGCGTCGGTTTCGTTAGGGTGATCCCCCACCGTCAGGTCGCATTTTTCCCATGTGGTGGTGGCGCCGAAGCTGAGCATGTGGCCATAGATTTTGCGGATGTCATTGAGGGCGGCCTCGGTCATGCCCGCCCGGAACTTGGCTTCCATCGTCCAATACAACATGAAGCCGGCCGTTGCCGGCCGCACCTGTGAGGAGGTCTTGTCGAGTTGTTGCGCCTGTTTGGCGTAGTCCCCCAAGCCGGCCAGTACGCTGAACGAATTGACATGCCACGAAGTGCTGAGTTTCTTGCCGGCCTCATCGAGGAAGAACTGTTCGTCCTTATCGAAGTAGGTGTTCATGATGCGTTCGCGTTGGCGCGGCAGGTAGTCATCGCACTGGCGGCGCAGCGCATCGTCATTCATCACTTGCGCGAGGTAGGACGCATCCTGCATGGCAATGGCAAACTGCATTTCCAACACACCGTGGGACCCCCACCACGTTTCTCCGTAGCGGCCGTCGGTGATGAAATTGCCCAACGGCTTGAGGTTGGCCGGCTCTTGTTTCAGGAGAAAGGGCAGCAGTTTCTGCACCGCCGGCCACAGTTGCGTCAACGCATCCTTATCGCCGGTGAACCGGTAGTAGTCGCGCAGACAGCCGATGTAGTCCAGACAGTAGTTGACCAAAATCCAGTTGTTGACGCCACGCGGGATGCCGGGCATGTAGTTGATGTTAGATGGGTGTTGGCTGGCACCGGCGCGGCTGGCCTGGGCCGGCAGGGAGCCATCCGGGTTTTGGCTGGCGGCCATCAGGAACAGGCTCTTGCGCGCCAGATCGCGGTCGCCGTACAACAAGGCGTTGCACAAATATTGCACCCGATAGTCGGAGATCCACAGCAAGCCGTCGCGCTTGATGCCGTCCTCATAGTATTGCTGCATGCACAGCTTGGTCGAGTAGGCGGCGAGCTCCCAGATTTTATTGAGTTGCGGATCCGAGCAGGAAAAGGCGCCCGCCTCGTTGACCGGATAATGCTGCAAGGTCGCCTGCACGCTTTCCAGCGTGATGGGCGCGGCACCGGCGGGCACGATCAACCGCAGGTAACGAAACGCCCGCCGGCCATAATTGCGCAGTTCCTGCGGCCCGGCCTTCACCTCCAGATGATCGATCGGCCGTTTGTACCAGCGGGCTGCGTAGTCATTGTTGCGGTGGACTTCCTGCAGCGCTTCGCCGTAGCGGATCTCAAGCTTGGACGGGGCCTCCGCTCGCACGCCAAAACGGACCGTGCCGACAATTTCACGGCCAAAATCTAACACCACTTCCGCCGCGTCTGACCCCGGTTGAAAAAGCACCGGCTTGCCTTCCAACAGCTTGGCGGCATCGGCCACCGCCTGTGACGACACGATCGCCTTGGGTGCCACGGGCGTCATCTTGAGGGTGAAGACGGTTTGCCCGTTGACGGACGGTATGGCGGCGTCTTGCGCGCCGGCACCACCTGTCATCAAGGCAGCGGTCACAAGTGCCATCCGCCACATCCGATTCACTGTTTGCTGTGTCATCGGGCGGAGGATGGAGCGCCCGGGCTAACAAGACAAGCGAAACCTGACTCATAACTCACTCGGCTCCGATGGCACCTAAGGAGCGACGACATTCCTGTCGTCGAGTGGAGGAACGGCCCATGAACAACGTCTTCGGCGCGTACTCATGGACCTTGCCTCCACAACCACCACAAGAATGTGGTGGCTCCTTATCATCCACGCGAGCCCCTCACTGGCGCAAGCTCACCGCATCCGCCTTGGGAAAATCCGCCGGCACTTTTTGGGTCACCTTGCCGGTGGCCGCCCATTCGGTGCCGCGTTGCAGCAAGGTGATGAAGCCGACGCATTTCATCGCCTCCGGGCCGTGGCCGAGCATGAGGTGAAACACCCGGCCCTTGCCGTAGTTGATCACAATGACTTGGGCTTCCTGCTCGCCGCTGCCGCCAAACTTCGGGTCGGCGAATGCCGTTGCCAGAATCGTCGCGTTCTTGGCCGGCCCACGCATGAAATCATACAACTCGTCCGATGCGTGCATCCATTGTGCCGGCAGTCCGGCCATGATCGGATGCTGCGGCGCGCGGGTGTCCAGCACATACTCATGTCCCGCGCCATGATGGCCGGCCGGACCCGGTTTGTCATCCAACACCTGCTTGCCATCCCGCCAGCGCAGATACGGACCGGACTTTTCGTTGCGGCCATACCAACCGCCGACCGCAATCATCTCATTGTAGGCCGGCCAGGCGGTGAACGAGTTGTCGGCGGCGTGCACCACCACCATACCACCACCGCCGGCCATGTATTCCTCAAACGCCTTGCGCGTGGCTTCCCCCCACATCGCGCCGTTGTAATTCATCACAATCACCTTGTATTTGGCAAAATCCGGCTTGAAGTCCGCCAGTGCCGGGTTCTTGGCATCCGGGGCGGTGGCCACCTCCACCGTGAACAGGCCGCTGGCCTCCAGCACCTTGCCCATCACGGGAGTGGTGGCTTTCCAATCGTGATTGTTTTGGCCGTCGATGATCAGGGTTGGCATCGGCGCCGCCTGCCCGGAAAGCAGACTGCCGGCAACTAACAATGTCGTAAGGAATGGTTTCATCGCGCAAAGGCTAGAATATCCGCCCCAGATTGCAATGCCAATCCACCGGTGTTATCGCGGTCGAAAGCCGTAACTGTGGCTTCCAGCCGCAGGCCACTTCCCGCCAGACTGCGGCTGGAAGCCGCAGCTACTGCCCACAGCCGCAGTCCACCGCTACAGGGCTGCACCGCGTGAAAGAACCCCGGAAAATGACCGGTAAAGTTTTGACATCATGCCCTATCAACCCATACCTAACAAAACTGCCGGACCACGTCGCAATTTCATTCTGCCCGTATTAGGCGCGCTGGCCATCATCACCGGCGCCGCCCGCGCCGCGGAAGTGACCGACCTGCCGGTGTTCAAGCAAAACGCGCGAATCCTGTTTCAAGGCGACTCGATCACCGACGGCAACCGTGGCCGCAATGCCGACCCCAACCACATTCTCGGCCACGGCTATTGTTTCATCATTGCGGCCAAATACGGCGCACAATATCCGGAGCGCAACCTCACTTTCATGAACCGCGGCTGCAGCGGCAACAAGGTGACCGACCTCGCCGGCCGCTGGCAAAAGGACACTCTCGACCTCAAACCCGACGTGCTCAGCATCATGATCGGCATCAACGACAGCGGCAATATCCCGCTCGACCAATACGAACAAACGTATGACAAATTGTTAGCCGACACCAAAACCACCAACCCGGACATCCGCTTCGTTTTGATCGAACCCTTCTATCTGCCCAAGGACGGCCACAAGGACAACGACGCGCGCGACCAGGACGTCAAGCAACGCCAGGCGATCGTGGCCAAACTCGCCACCAAGCACCAGGCCGCGCTGGTGAAACTCCAGCAGATCTTCGATGACGCCTGCAAGCAGGCCCCCGCCACATACTGGGTCTGGGACGCCGTGCACCCCACCTACTCCGGCCACCAACTCATGGCCAACGCCTGGATCAAGGCCGTCGGCGAGTTCTATAAATAACCCTCTCCGCCGCGCGACAATCCGGTGGTCCGATCGGACCACCGGATTGTCGCGTTAGAATGGGAGTGGGTGCCCTGTGGTTTCACGGCTCGCCGATGGTCGGTTGGGGCACGGCCATGGCGGTGGCTTTGACGCCGCGGGTGAGGACTTCCTTGGCGGACTTGCTGTCCGGCGCGACCTCGCGGGCCATGCCGCGATAGCGCAGCGGTGTGTAGCCGAGGGCGAGCAGGGCGTCCAACGGCGCTTGTTTGAGGCCGGGTTTCCAATAGTCGGGAGCGCCGCCGGTTTCGTAAAAGTAGATCCAGGTGTGCTCGGGATTGGACCAACCGGCGCAGAGAATCACATGGCGGTGCGGGATGTTGAGCAGGTCGCCCGGCCGCAAGTCGCGCGCGCTGGGCAATTCCGTGCAGACGGCGGGCAGTTGGGTGGTGTCATGCACGGTGGGCAGCTTCAAACAACGAGAGACGAAGCCGGAACAATCGACCCCGGCCGCCTGAGCGCTCACGGCGGTGTTGTCGGCCCGGCGTTTTTCCGGAGAGGAAACATCACCGCCGGCCAGCCCCTTGGCGATGGCCGCATCAAACGTGGCGGGGTCATCAAACCCACCCCATTTGTAGGGAATGCCGGTGTTGACCTCGCCCGGAATCCACCACCCCTTGCGCGGCAAACCCGGTTCGTGGCTGACGTCCGGCGTGTTGACCCGAATGCCGGCCTGGTCCTTGGCGTGCAGCATGTTGTTAGAAAACGGCCGCCACGGGTGGGTGGCCAGACGTTGGGCGATGGCGATCGACTCGCTGGGCGTGAGCTGCGAGGGGGCGTTGGCGTCGCCCGGCACGAGCGGCACCGTGGGCGGTGGCGGTACGGCGCAGCCGGTGACGAGCAGCAGCAAGGGCAAGGAAAGAATTCTCACGGGCGGAGGATGCAAGGTGAGTGGCGCGCGGTCAATCCCTTGAATCGCCTCGCGGAGTATGGGCGACCTTGCTTGAGATTGACTTGCGGGGGCGCGCCTTGCAGGCTGACGGCCATGACCATTCGCCTCGCGTTGTTCGTCATTCCGGGTCTCGCGCTTGCGGGTGCGGCGGCCGCGCCGACCCCCAGCCCGCGCACGGCGCTGGTGATTGGCAATGCCAAATATGAGACGGGCGTGGGACCGCTGCGCAACGCGGTGAGCGATGCCAAGGCCGTCGCCAAAACCTTGCGCGGGCTTGGATTTGCCGTGATCGAGGAGCACAACCTCACCCGTGACGAATTGTTGGAAGCGGTGGCCGCGTTTCGCGGCAAACTGCGCGGCGCGGAAGTGGCCCTGTTTTACTACGCCGGCCATGGCATCCAGGTCGCCGGCTCGAACTACCTCATTCCAGTGAAATCCGGCTATCAGCCCGGCGCAGCCGACGACACCACCCTGCGCCTGCTGGCGGAAACCAAGCTTTTCAACGCGGAACAGGTTATCGCCGAGATGAGTGCCGCCGGCGGACGTTGCAACCTTGTCATTCTCGATGCCTGCCGCAGCACGCCGGTGGCCCGCAACCCGCGCACCCGCGACGTGGCCAACCCCGGCGGGCTCGCGGAAATGAAGCCGCCCGCCGGCTCGCTCATCGCATTTGCCACCGATGCCGGGCACACCGCGCAAGATGGCGATGGCACCAACGGCCTTTACACCGAGGAGTGGCTCAAGCACCTGCGCACCCCCGGCCTCACCATCGAGCAGGTCTTCAAACGCACGCGGGCCGGCGTCATGGAACGCAGCGCCGGCGCGCAGATTCCCGCCGAATACTCCCGACTCGTCGGCGAGGACATCTATCTTGCCGGCCCCGCCGCCGCGGGTGGCGTGGCGGCAGACGCCACGGTGGGAGCACCGAAAGCCGGGTTGGTGGTCGTACCCACGCCGGCTGCCATCAACAAGCTGGCCGCCGCGGGCAAGGCCGTCGATTGCATCGCCGCCCTCAAGCTCACCGCCGCCAGCCGGGGGCCCGGCGATTACGCCGCCGCCCCGCTGGACACCCTGCTGGAGCTCGCCAAGGAAAACCTCAAGGAAACCAGCGAGCCCTCAGCCAAGGTCGAGGCCGCCATGCACACCTGCGAACTCGTGCTGGACTCCTTGGGCGTGTGCCTGCCGCCGGGGCACGCGCAGAAATCCGCGCTCACCGCCAAGGCGCAGAACCGCCGCGGCGACTGTCTGCTGGTTCTCGGACGGGCGGCGGAGGCCCTTCCCGCCTATGAGGCCGCCATCCTGTTGGCGCCCGAAGATGCCTACCCGATCTTCAATCGCGGCCGCACCCAGCTCGCCCTCGGCCGCCGGGACGCCGCCAAAGCCGATTTCATCACGGCCGCCGATCCCAAGTTCAACCAACCCAAGGCGCGCAAACTCGCGTTGCAGGCACTGGCGGATTTGAAGTGACAAGCCACCGATTTCCGGCCGGGCCTGAGTGGCGGCGCCGTTTGTGCCCCACCCCGCCGCCTTCACTCCAGGCAAGATTGGTTGGTTAGAGACGGATTACGCCAATCGCCCTGTGCTTGATGGCCAGGGCGCGGGTTGGCGGTTGACGAAGTTGGTTGGAGGGTGTGTGGTGGGGCTGAGCATGAAACGTCACCTGTTGCCGATTGCCGCCGCCATGGTTGCGGCGGGTTGTCCCCTCGCGCAGGGTCAGGCACCGGCGACGGCCGGTCGGGTGGAAGTGCGCTTGCTGGCATTCGAGGCCCCGCCGGGCGAGGGCGGGTTGTTTATTCATGATGCGGCAGCGAAGGAGACCGCTCCGGGGGTGGCGGCCACGCTCAAGGGCTACCTCAACCATGAAAGCAGCGTGCTTACGTTGTTAGGCAGGGAACTGGTGTTCACGACTCTCGCGGAGCACGCCAGCATCCACCAACCGGCCTCCCAATTGGGGCGCGTCACCCTGCCCGCCGGCGCGCGCGAATGCATATTGTTGTTCCTGCCACAGGAGCAGGACGGACGCAGCACCTGGAAAGTCCTGCCCATTGATGACAGCACCCGGGTTTTCCCGCCCGGTTCGTTGTTGATTGTCAACCTGAGCCGCAACCCGGTGCGCATCCGTCTGGAGCAAACCGACTACGCCTTCAAGAGCGGTGAATCCAAAGTCATCACCGACCCGCCGGTAGGAGCCAACCACCACTCAACCATGACCGCCCATGCCTTCCTTGCCGGCGAATGGCAACGCATCGGTGCCGGCCTCTGGCCGCACCCCGGCCGGAAACGCAGCGTGCAGGTGTTGTTCGATGACCCCGCCAGCGACCAATGCCAACTCCGCGGGTTCCGCGACGTCGTCGAAAAAGCCAATCCGCAAGCCAGATAGAGCGAATCCCGCTTCCCATGTCAGGGTCTGAGGCGCTTCCCATGTCAGGGCCTGAGGCGCTTCCTCCAAGTTGGGCATCACCACTTCCATCATGGGCGTGGGCTGTGCCAGACGTTTCAATGCGTTGTCGAATGGGGCGATTTCAAGGCGTCTGCTCCTGCCTCGGGTGAACAAAATTAGCATTTACGAAACGTCACAGAGACTCCAGACTCCGCCGCCGCGGTTGGCTCAGTCCGAGCGCGCAGGCACGCGAACCGCCCGGCAAATCACCTAACATAACCCCAACTCGCAGATGCACATGAAACTTCATACCGCCGTATTCACCGGAGCGCTGCTGGCGCTGCCATCCCTGCTGCTTGCCGATGCCCCGCCATCGTTCACCGGCCATTACGTGCCGGGCGTGGAGGGCCTCAAAGCCGCCACCCTGCCGCCCGCCGGATTCTATCTGCGCGACTACAACGCGTTCTACTCCGCCGGTCGCTTGAATATGCCCAATGGCCACAAGGCACCTCTGGATTTTGACGCCTTCGTATACGCCAACGTCATCCGCGGCATCTGGGTCACCAATTGGGAAGTGTTGGGTGGGCACTTTGTCATGGATGCCCTCGTCCCGCTTCAATACACGGATTTGAAAGTCAACGGTTGGAAAGACAGCGAGTTCGGCTTCGGCGATATCTGTATCGAGCCGGCGGTCATCTCCTGGCACGGCACGCAATGGGACGCCGCCCTCGGCTATGCTGTCTGGATGCCCACCGGAGATTCCCACCCAGGCAATGCTGATCCCGGCAAAGGGTTTTGGGGCCACATGCTCACGGCCGGTGGCACGGTCTATTTCGACAAGGAAAAAACCTGGGCGCTCTCGCTGCTCAACCGCTACGAATTCTCTCAGGAGGAGGACCACACCAGCGTCACCCCCGGCAACCAGTGGACCCTCGAGTGGGGCATCAGCAAGAGCATCAAACCCACCATTGATGTCGGCGTGGTCGGCTACTACCAACTCCAAACCACCATGGATTCCGGTGCCGACGCATCGCGCGAGCGCGACCAAGTCCTCGCCTTCGGCCCGGAAATCAACGCGTTCTGCCCGAACCTCGGATTGTTCACCTCGCTGCGTTACAACTACGAAGTGATGGCCAAGGACCGGCCCCAAGGCCAGACCCTCGTCCTGACTCTAACGAAGGTGTTCTGAGCTGAGTGCGGGACATCCCCGTAGGCGCATTCGTTAGAATGCGTCGGGGAATGGCGGGTCGCCAGTCCCGGCGCCTCCGTCCTTGCCCGTATGGTCACCCACGCGCCCCTTGACGCCGCGGACATGCCCGGCCTATTCGGCACGCATCCGAATGGATAGGGTCAGATCCGCGGCGGCCGGAGCCTCGATGGATAGGATTTGCTTGTTAGGGTTGGACTTCTCGGCCGGGGTCGGCGGGGTGGCCTCCGACGCTTTCCAAGCGAGCGCGGGGTCGGTGCAGGTCAGGATGATCCGGTGGCCGTCTTTCTCCAGGGTGGCCACGGCACCGGCAAGCGTGACCTTGGCGTCGGTGACCGCTTGCCAACAGACGGGACCGGCCGGGGCGAGAAGGTGATCGCTAAAGGTGACTTGGCGGGCTTTGGCATCAAAGGTGACCTTGCGGGTGGCTTGCCGGCATTGGCCCTGATAGGCGCCTGTTAGATCAATGGTCGTGACGGCGGTGTCGCCCTGCGTTTGGACGGGGGTGAGCGGGCAGGGCTTGGCCTTGGGGTTTTGGAGTTTGCCGCCGATGACCAGGGTGTTGTGGGAGAGATTTTGCAGGCGGAAATATGCGAATCGTTTGTTGCCGAAATATCCGGGAAGGTTGTAGTTGTCGGAGCCGAGGTCGTGGAACCAGCGGGTGCCAGCCCAATCGAGAACGAACGACCCGCAATCCATGTGGCCATGACTGGCTGCGGGAGAGCCTCCCTTGATGCCGAGCCAGAGGGCGTCAGCGGTCCAGCCGCTGCGCATGAACGCGAGCGCTTGTTCGCCTTGAAAACTGGCATGGAGCGCGGCAGGCGGGGCGGCGGCGGCGGCGGGCAGCCACAACAAGGTGAGCGGCAGGAAGCGGTCATGCGGCGGATGTTTTTCCGTGGCGGCGTAGCGGCGGGCGAGGAGCTCCCGCACGGCGGTGCAGGCCAACGGGTCGTGCGTGCGACTGGCGAGCCACGTTTGGGCCGGCGAACACTCGGCCTGACCCGTGCCGGCATCGGCATAGTTGAATGGCATGCCGCTGGGACCCGTGGCGTGCAACAGATAGTGGCTCGTCATTTTCCAGACGGGCGCGAGCTTGATGGACTCGTCGCGCTCCATCAGCGCCATCGCCAATACCTGATAGGTGGTGCCATAGTGCCAGTAGCCCGGACCTTCTGGATATGACCCCTCCGGTTGATAGAAGCGCTCGCACTTCCGGATGAGCTGGCTGCAATGGGCCAGGATGTTTTTTGATAGGTCGGACTCGACGTCGCTCACGGCATCGGCCGCGAGCATCAATCCACCACTACAGACTTGCGACCAATTGTTGGTCGGACCGCGCCACCAGCCGTCATTGCGTTTGCCAATCGCGTTGAGGGCGTGGCTGACGAGCACGGTTGCGTAGCGCTGGCGTTGTTCGGGGCTGAGTTTCGGATAGAGCCAGTCGTAGCCGATGGCCACGGCGGTGGCCATTTCCGCCACATCAAGGAAGTGGCTCGGGTTCCAATCCTTGAGGGCACAGGCGGCATCCAACTCGCTCACGCAGCGCTCGAAGTGGCGGGCCTCGCCGGTCATGCGCCAGGCGTAGGCGGTGAGCAGGACACATTTGATGGCCCTGCGGGATTCTGCCAGGAGGCGTTTGCCGTCGGGGATTTCGTAGCGCACGTTGCGTTCGGTGAGGCAGGCCTCGGCCTGGCGGATGGCCGTGGCGTGGAGTTGTTTGGCCAAGGGGTCGGAGGCGATGCGCTGTTGCAGCGGGACGAGGGCGTCCGGCGGGAAAAAGATCCGCGGGTGAGGAACCGGCGCCGCGGACAATGAACCAACAACCAACAGGAATACCACCAAGGAGCGCATGACGTCCACGTACGCGACATGAAGCCCGGGTGTTTCAGGGGACCGGCCTGTTGCCATTTGCTGCTGGGTTGCCATGCGTCTGAAAATGGGTCATCCTGCATCCGCACGCCACCCGGGCCGGGTGGGCCACCCTGCCTGAAACTCCCACGCAACCTTGAAACCCATTGAACATTGCGATTTGGCAGGGACCGGCCCCAAGTGGCTCTCATGGCGGCGGCTGCGGGCGCTTTGCTGGAAGGAAACGCTGCAGATATTCCGCGACCCTAGCAGCATATTGATCGCTTTTTTCATGCCCGTGCTGCTGCTTTTCATCTTCGGCTATGGCATCAACCTGGACTTTTCCCGCTTGCGGATCGGGCTGTGGGTGGAGGATGGCGGGGCCGACTCCACGGCGTTCGCCGCGGCTCTAACCGGGTCGCCGTGGCTGGAGGTCCACAGCTATGGCTCCCGCACGGCGATGGAGCGCGCGCTGGTGGACTCGCAAATCCGCGGCTTCGTCGTCATCCCGCAGGACTTCACCCGCAAGCTGCAGCAGGCGGGGGCCACCGCGCCGGTGCAGGTGGTGGCGGACGGCTCGGAGCCTAACATTGCGCAGTTCGTGCGTTCCACGGTCGGCGGTGTCTGGCAATCGTGGCAAATGCAGCGTGCCGGGGAACGGGGTGAGGAGCTGCGGCGCGAGATCGAGTTAGAGCCGCGGGTTTGGTTCAACTCGGCGGCGGAGAGCCGCAATTTCATCATTCCGGGATCGATCACGGTGATCATGACGGTGATCGGGGCATTGCTCACCTCGCTGGTGGTGGCACGGGAATGGGAGCGCGGCACGATGGAAGCGCTGCTGGCGTCACCGGTGACCCGCGCCGAATTGTTATTGTGCAAGATTTTGCCGTATTACGGCTTGGGCATGGTTTCACTGCTGCTGTGCGTGGGCGTCGCCCACTGGCTGCTGCATGTGCCGTTCCGCGGGACGATTTTCGCGCTGTGGGTGGTGGGCTCGTTGTTCCTGCTGAGTGTGTTAGGTATCGGGCTGGCGATTTCCACCGGCATGCGCAACCAATTCAATGCGGCGCAGGCCGCGTTGAATGCGGCCTTCCTGCCGGCGGTGATGCTCTCCGGCTTCATCTATGAGATTTCCAGCATGCCGGCGTTGCTGCGCGGGGTGACGCACATCATTCCCGCACGCTATTTCGTCTCGTCGATGCAAACATTGTTCCAGGCCGGGACGCTTTGGAAACTGCTGGTTCCGGACATATTATTGTTGGCCTGTACCACTGTCGTGTTCATCGGCCTCACAGCAAAGCTCACGATAAGGAGAATGGAATGACTTTCCCGGGCCGCATTCATGCGCTGGTGCGCAAGGAATTCCAATCGCTGCTCAGCACCAAGAGCGGGCGGCTGCTGCTGGTGATGCCGGTGATCATTCAGACCGCGTTGTTTCCGTTTGCGGCCACGCTGGAGGTGAAGAACGCGTCGTTGGCGGTGTTCAACGAGGACCGCGGCCGGGCCTCGGTGGAGATGATGCAACGCTTCGCCGCGTCCGGCGCGTTCACCCGCATCATCCCGGTGTGGAGCGCGGACCAATTGGACGATGCCATCGGCACGCGTGACGCCTTGCTCGCGGTGCACATTCCCGCGGATTTCTCCCGCAACATCGCCACCGGCGAGTCCTCGCCGGTGCAGGTGATCCTTGACGGCCGTCGGTCTAACAGCTCTCAAATCGCCTTCAGCTATCTGCAATCCGTGCTGGACGTTTATCTCAAGGATCGCGCGGCGGAGGCGGGCCGTGTGGTGCCCTCCGAGATTGTGGTGCGCAATTGGTTTGTCCCCAACTTGGAATACACCTATTTCATCCTGCCGAGTTTGGTGGCCATCATCACCACCATCGGCTCGCTGATAGTGACAGCGCTGTCGGTCGCACGGGAACGCGAGCAAGGAACCTTCGAACAATTGCTGGTGTCGCCGCTCTCGCCCGAGATGATCATGATCGGCAAGGCGGTGCCCGCGGTGGTGGTGGGGTTTTTCCAGGCCACGCTGATTCTGACGGCGGCGGTGGTGGTTTATGGCATCCCGTTTCGCGGCAGCCTGGCCTTGTTGTATGGCGCGATGTTGTTCTATGCGTTGGCGCTGGTGGGCGTGGGCCTGTTCATATCATCCATCAGCAAAACCCAGCAGCAGGCGTTTCTCGGGGCCTTCGTCTTCATGGTGCCGGCGATTCTTCTATCAGGATACACCGCTCCGGTGGAAAACATGCCGGTCTGGATGCAGCATCTCACCTGGTTCAACCCGGTCCGGCACTTCGTGGAAATTGTCAAAGGCGTGTACCTCAAGGACGCCTCAGTGGCCCGGGTGCTTTCGCTGGTTTGGCCGCTGCTGGTCATCGGCTTGGGCACTCTAACACTCTCCGCGCTGATGTTCCGCCGCAAGTCCGCGTGACCGGCAGGCGCGGCCAGCCATGCGCCAGGCCGGCTTTGCTGCTGCATCATTCCCCCGCAATCCAACTCCCAAGGGAAAGTCGGGGCGTGTCCTATCTGCCGGCCAAGCCCGGCGGCTGCAGCGGGACGGACACCTCCGTCTGGCCGGCGATGAGTTGGGCGAGCAATTCACCGCCGCGCGGCAGCACGGTGAGGCGCGCGCCGCTGCCGATGACTTTTTGGGTTTCCAGAATCTCAAACATGGCCTCGGCCACGTCGTTGTCCTCGGAAATCCGCTGCAGGGCTTCGCCGACGATCTGCGGGCGGATGGCGGCGGCCTTGGCGAATTCCACGGCGGCCTGGCGTTCGGCGGTGCTGGTGATGATGCTGACCTGGTTGGCGCCGTCCTGTTTGATGGCGGAAGTCACCTGGCGGAGGCGGTTGACCACCTTGCTTTCGATCTGGCGGATCATGCCGACGTCGCGGAAGTGGACTTTGCGGATATAGATTGAGCCGAGCTTGTAGCCCCACTCATGGGACTTCGGGGACACCTCGTTGCGGACGTTGTCGCTCATTGCGTGGCGGTTGATCATCATGGTGCCCAGCGGCATGTTGCTGAGGCAGCGCACGGTGGAGTTGCTGACGTTGGCGGAGAGCGAGCCGCGCGGGTCGCTGTTCTTGAACAGATAGGCCACCGGATCACTGATGAACATCTCATGCCAGATGCCAATGCCCATCGGCGCGCCCTCCTCGGAATTCACCGGCTGGCTGCGCAGGTATTCCTGGTCAAGGCGCATGTCCAGCATGTGGCATTTGCCCAACCAGTTGACGATGAACGCGGCGGGCCCGAGCTTGAACGGCAGGATATGCAGGCCGGGCTCATCGATGGTGGCCAGCACCTTGCCGAACAGGACATAGACGTTGCACTGGCGTTCCTGGATGATCGCGTAAAGCCCGAGCACCCGGGCGATGCCGAAGAAAATGGGAAACACGATGAAACACCCGACGAAAGTGCAGGCGGCGGCGATGAGGAAGTTGCTCATTTGTTGGACTCCACGAATACTTGTTGGGCCTTCTCGAAGAGGGCAAGGCGGACATTGCGGACATAGGCGCGGAGCGCCTCGCTGCCGCGGCTTTTCAAATCCGTCAGCTGCGCGGCGAGGCGCACGAGTGGCTCCACTTCAGCCTGGGCGCGCAGCGTCTCAATCTCCACCGCGCGCCGCGATTGCACGATCTTCTGGTCGGCGGACGCCTGGGCGAGGCTGATGTCACTGGACACCTGGTTGTAGGCGGTATTGATCGCGGCCAGGGCGGACTCGACCTCCGGCGGCGGGTCGATGCCGGTGATGAGGGTGGCATCCAGGACCATGCCGTAGCGGGCGGCGGACGAGGCACATTCGCTGTCCATATGTTCGTTGAGATCGCGCAGGTTTTTGCGCAGGTCGTTGATGGAAATGCCGATGACGGCCGCCGTATCCGGCGTGCCTGGCGCCACCGCCGCAGGCGGGGCCTCGAAGTTGGCGATGCGCTCGCGCAACACCGAAACAAAATACCCCATGACATGGGCAAACGGGTTTTTGATGCCGAAAAGGAAGGCGTAGAGGTTGCGCTCCGCGACGCGGTAGCGAATCTGGCCGCTGAGCCCGGTATTGAGCTGGTCCTTGGTGACCGCTTCTAACAAAGTTCCGTTGCAGTTCGCGGAGGCATCTTCCGGATCCCATGCCATGTTGACCGTTTCGGTGGCGATGGAGATTTTGCGCACCTGTTCCCACGGCCACTTGAAATACGGCCCTCCGGGAGGGATGACCCGCACCTGCGGGTAGTTATAGCGCGCTTTCTGGTCCTCGCTGAGCGGGTCCGAGATGGGATCGTCCAAGGTCGTTAGATTTCCGATCCGCGCGGCCCGCCCGAAGACCGTTTTCACGGCGCGTTCATTCTGGTTGACCGTGTAAACGCCCGCCACGAGGTAACGCAACAGAAACCAGGCGACGAAACCAAAAATGCAGCCGAAGATAATGGACATGGCAGGATGTGCTGAGTGACCATGGGATAAAATCCCCATGGGACCGGCTTGTCAAGGAGGAACCTAACTTTCTTTGGGCGGGCGCGGAGGCTGGTTGCCGGTCCGCTCCCAAGTCCCGCTCCTTGGATATCCCCGGGCGTAAATGCCCTGAGTAAATGCCATTGCCCTGGACCCGTCATCGGGGCATGCTCCGCGTCCTGCCATGCCGCGCCCGCCGAAAAAGTTTGTGCCCACGCCCTTTGCCTATCATGAGGAGATCGAGCTGACGATCGATTCCCTAACAAACCTGGGGGCCGGGGTGGGGCGCCTCGACGGGTGGGTGGTGTTTGTGGCGTTCACGTTGCCGGGCGAGCGGGTGCGGGCGCGGGTGTTCCGCAATGACAAGAATTGTTCGCAGGCGGATTTGGTGGAGGTGTTGGCGGCCTCGCCGGAGCGGGTGGCGCCGCGTTGTCCGGTATTTGGCGAGTGTGGCGGCTGCCAATACCAGCATTTGGATTATGCCAGTCAAATGGCCTGGAAATCCCGGCAGGTGGGGGAGTTGATGCAGCACATGGCCGGCATCACCTTTCCAGTCAACGCGTGCTTGTCGTCGGCCCAAATCTGGAATTATCGCGCCAAGATCACCCCGCATTTTGACAAGGCCAAAGACGGCGATTTGGGACCCATCGGGTTTCTGGCCTTCGGCCGGCGCTCGCAACTCATCGACGTCCCGCAATGCCCGATCGCCATGGACGCCATCAATGCCGCGCTGCCGGAGCTCCGTGCCAGCTTGCGTGCCCGTGCCTCGAGCTTCAAACGGGGTGCCACCCTCTTGCTGCGGGCCACCGATGAGCGCGTCGAAACCGATGCCAATGCCACCGTGTGCGAACACGTCGGCGGCTTGGCCCTGCAATTTCTGGCCGGCGATTTTTTTCAAAACAATCCATTCATCCTGCCCGCCTTCACCGGTTATGTCGCCAATCAGGCGGCGGCCGGCGGCGCGCATTTTCTGGTCGATGCCTATTGCGGGTCCGGCTTGTTTGCGCTGACCCTGGCCGGGCGCTTCCAGCAAGTTGCCGGGGTGGAGGTGTCCGAAACCTCGTGCGAGTGGGCACGCAAAAACGCCAAGGCCAATGGCATCACCAACGCCCGCTTTCTCACCTCCTCGGCCGAGGCGATTTTCGATGAGATTGCGTTTCCCGCCGCGCAAACCGCGGTGGTGATTGATCCGCCGCGCAAGGGCTGCACGCCGGAGTTTCTTGAACAGCTTGTCAAGTTCGGGCCTGCCCGCGTCGTCTATGTGTCCTGCGATCCGGCCACCCAGGTGCGCGATCTCAAACACCTCAACGAGGCAGGCTATCAACTCAGCGACGTCCAACCCTTCGATTTGTTCCCTCACACCCGCCACTTGGAATGCGTCATGACCTTGGCGCATGGCGGTGGGAATTCGCCTCAGGGGCAGGCCTGAGGCGCAGGGACCGTCTCGTCCCTGGCAATTCCTGAAGAGCTGGACCAAAGTCCAGCCGGATTCGCCGCTCTCCCGTCCGCCCGGGTTCTTGAGCTTGCATGCCAGCACCGGGCCGGATACAGTCCGCCATCGGCCCGCCGGCAGCCGCCCAGCGCCCCCGTAGTTCAATGGATAGAACGGAGGTTTCCTAAACCTTAAATGCGTGTTCGATTCACGCCGGGGGCAATCCTGCATAACGCTGGGAAATCATTGAAAACAAAGGGGTTGAGGCGGTTTCCTGATTTATCGGCGGTTGCATGAAAGCGCAAGAAAACGCATGAAAATGCACTGAATTTGGTTACAAGTGGTTACAAGCTAACAGAAGAAAAATAAGTTCTAGCGGAGCCGTCACGCCGGGCACCTCGGGCACGGTGAAGGCCGGGCGGTCGAGTCGGACACGCTCACCAGGGCGGAGCCATCGCCGGGCACCTCGGGCACGGTGAAGGCCGGGCGGTCGAGTCGGACACGCTCACCAGGGCGGAGCCATCGCCGGGAACCTCGGGCGCGGTGAAGGCCGGGCGGTCGAGTCGGGCACGCTCACCAGGGCGGAGCCGTCACGCCGGGCACCTCGGGCACGGTGAAGGCCGGGCGGTCGAGTCTGACACGCTCACCAGGGCGGAGCCGTCACGCCGGGCACCTCGGGCACGGTGAAGGCCGGGCGGTCGAGTCTGACACGCTCACCAGGGCGGAGCCATCGCCGGGCACCTCGGGCGCGGTGAAGGCAAAAGGCCATCCAAGGAAACAAAAGGCCATGCCTGAAACCCGCTTGCCTGCTTGATTTGTGGCATTGTGGGCTTTTCCTTCCCGATATTCCCCCGCCCTATGCACTTCGGCGTGCCATCCCTCCCCGCAAGATCATCTCTCACCCTTTTCAAATTCTAAGATTAAAACCCCAAAAGGCCACAATCCTTGATTCCATAAGGCTTGCACGCTGGCCTTTTGGAAAGGGAAAAGGCCTTTCTTGCACCGCCGGGCGGCACGTTTGCCCGTTCGGGGATTGAACGGGGCAAGGTCGGAAGGCATCGGGGCAACTTCCGCCCCGATAAGGGCAAAAGGGCATTGCCTAAAAACCCTATTGCCGTTGCGGAAACGACAAGAGTCGGAAACACCCACCGGGGCGGCAGGGGTAAAAGATTCCTTTTTTGCTAGGGGTGGCAGTGCCATGGCTGGCCTTGTGGGGGAAACCATCCCGCCCGCCGTAAGGGGCACGGGGCGGCCCGTGGCGGGCTTGAGGCGGAGCGGGCGGACATAACGCCGGGCGCGGCTTGCTCGGGCTTGTGGGGCGTCACAGGAAGCGAATCGGATAGGTTGCACCCGCCGCCAATTCCCGGCGGCCAAACTCGAAAAGGCGGCGTTGCGAGTCTAGCAAGTGCCGCCCGCGAAGTGCCTTCAATTTCCACCCAAGGGCTTTCTTTTCGCCGCCGGGCTTCGCGAATGGAATAATCAAATCAAGCACGCCGTCCGCTTCGGCCCGGTCGAGAATTTCCCCGGTTGTGAGAGTCGGGGGGAGTTCAAGCGCGGATTCCCCGACAAGCAGGCCAATCACTAGGAGCAAGGCGCGGCCCGCTTCATCGCCGCCGCTCTCCGCCTTGCGCGGGGCAAAGGGATTCGCCAGGCTGCAAGCTATCACAATCCCGCCAACCAAAGCGGACCAGTCTTCAAAGCTCCCCCGCCGGTATTCCTTCATCAAGGGCATTCCTGCATCCCGCCAGCGGCGAACCAATGACCAAAGGGCGGCGAGGAAGCGGGCACGGGTGGCGGGGGCAAACAACCATCCCGGCGTGATCTCCCGTTGAAAGCTCCGGGCCGCCGCTTCGCCCGGTTCAAAGAGGTCTATCACCAGGGCACGGCGTTCAAGGTCGGGACTGATTACAAGCCTATTCCCGGTTGCTATAACTTGGGTCACTTTGGGAACCATCGCCAGGCGTTGCGAGTGCATCAAGCGGCATTCATGCACGGGCGAAGTCACAAAGCGATTGGCGCTTTGCGAGTGAATGCTTTTGCAATCGTCAAGCACCAGGAAGGGCTTGCGAGCGATGGCGGCACTATCAAGCACCTTTTCAAACTCGGCTTCAGTCTCGGGCTTGCCCGATTCAGCGGGCGGACCATGAGCCGGGGCAAGGGCGACACGCATCAAAAGCGATTTCCCGGAGCCGCTTTGATTGGCATTGAAAACAATCATCGGGCGCGGCGTGCCCTCTGGGAATAGCGCGTGACAGAAAACGCCAACCATTGCCGCCACTTGTGCGGAAAAGCTCCGCCGTTTATGCACCGTAGTTTCCCCCTCGGGATCAAAGGGAAATTCTTTCAAGCCATCCCATAGAATCCCCCAAGCAACATCCGCCGCCATGTCTTCTTGATAGGGAATCCGGTTCACCGTGAAAAGCCCCGTGCCGGGGTCGAAACCCTCGGGCGCAAGTTCCACCCGGCGGGCTTCACCCTCACCCGTCCACACTGGCAAACGGACTTCGGAAACCGCCTTCAATTCCCGGAGTTGGTCGCGGAATTGATCGGCGGCCATAATTTTTGCAGCAAGGTCTTTTCCGATAGATTCCACGGCGGGCGCATCCTTGGCGGGCCGGGTGAAGGCAAGGAAACTTTCCACCCAAGATGTGAACCGCTCCGCCGTCATTCCCGCAATTTTCCCCGACTCGTCAACCGTGGCGAGGGATTCACCAAAGCGAAAAACGGGCGCGGCGTGAAGTATCATTCCCACCGTCCGGGCAAGGGCGGAAATCGGTTGTGATAGATTCACCATCGCCAGGCGCGAACCGTCACCAGGCGCGGGCGTGTCGGTGGCAGCGGCAACGGGAACAAAGGCGCGGCGGATGGCATCAGGGCCGGAATCATCGGGCGGAGGGGTTGGGGAGGTTGCGGGCGTTGTCACGGAAAATCAGGGGTGAAGGTCGAGAATCGGGCAAGCGGTGGCTTGCGGGTTGAGATAAAGGAGCCGTTGCAGGCGCGGTGAAGGATAGGCGTTCACCTTGCCATCTTTACCCCGCGAACCGTGGCGGAGCGTGCCGGGCAAACGGGTTAGGCGAACCGCCGTCATTGCGGCAGGATCGGCACCAAGCGGGCAAAGGATCGGCACCAGGTCATCCCGGAGAAAATCCCAAGTTTCTTTAGAACTGGCGTCAACTCGGGCAAGGGCATGAATCGACCGCCCGCCGGAAGTATAGGCGGCAACGATGGGAAGCGGCAGCATGACCAGGGCGCGAAGCCATGCCGCCGCCGGGGCTTCATCGGATTCCAGCACCAGGAACCGCCACGCCGTCACACAAGCCCCGTGCCGCCGTCCCATCTTCGGCGAACCATCCGGGGCGCGGTTGTTAGTATTCACTTCCCACTTGGCGGAAACTGGTTGTGCCAGGAACCAAACGCCAAGCGGGCCGCCCGCCGGAAGTGGCGAGCGAACCGCCTTCACTCCGGGCCGATCTCCAAGCCGATACCCGCCGCCGCCAGCGTTCCAAAGAAAATCCCCTTGCGAAAATTCGCGGGTGAACACAAGCACCCGTTCGCCGGGCTGATAGATAGAAGTAAGGAAAAGCTCCGCCGTGGCAATGTCTTGCTTTGCCGGAATCGCCACGGGGGAGCGGGCCGCCAACCATTCCGGCGTGATCGGATAGGGGCACCGGGCCGCGAAGTCTGCCAGCTTGGCGGAATCATAGGGCGGGCGTTTCGGCAGGCGCGGGGCTTCCGGCATCGGTGGCACGCTGCCGCCAAGCATCGGCGGGCGCGGCGGGGCACCCGTGCCGCCTGGGGCTTCCGCCTTGCCGATCAAGCTCCGCAACTTGGCGTTGAACTCGTCAACCAAGGCACCGCAGCTTGTGTGAAAGCAAGTGCCGGTTGGCGGTCCTTCCAGAATCACGCGGAAATCCCGCCGCCCGGTCGCGCCGTTGTGAAACTGGCGGCCCGGACACGGGGCGAAGCCATCGGCATCAAGGGCAATGCCTAGCAGACTCTCGGCAATGGCGCGGCGGATTGTTGGGTTTTCACTCATGGTTTCCATTTTGCACCTCTCAGGGCTTGCGCGTGAACCCCCTCACAGACTAACAAGGGCGAAAGTTCGGGATGCAGGATAGAAAGGGGCAAGACGTAGAAACAGGCGGCTTCATTCCCTATCTCGAATCCTTCGCGATGATTCCAAATTGCACCAGCAAGGCGAATGCCACCGATACCGCTCCGCCCAAAGGCTGCCGCCGTTTTTGTTTCTTCCGCCATCGCCGCCACAATTGCCGCACCGCGACGGCGGTAATCCATCACATGAAGGAAACACTCCCGGCGGACTTGGGGATTTTGAATTTGGGCCAAGGCTTCACAGTCGGACTTCGGATAGTCCTTCAAGGCTTCCTGCATCCATCCTTCAAGCGGTCGGATAGACTCCCCGGCGTTAGCTTCAGATGAACTAACAAAAAGATCGGTTTGCATGATCTCAGGAAGTTCACGGCTTATTTTCCTTCGCGGGCGGCAATGAAGTTTTCCAGGGCAGCGGGCCGGATTCTGATAGCCTTGCCGATTCTCACAACGGGGATTTCCCCGGCGGCAATCAGATAGTCCACAGTGCGCACCGCCATGCCTAGCGCGTCGGCAAATTGCTTGCGCTTGAGTAATGGGGCAACGGTTGGCTTGGTGTTGGTAATGTCTCGCATAGGGCGCAAGAGTGCGCACCGCACCGCACCCCGCCTAGTTCGCGGGGTTCGCTTATATCCCCGATTCAAGCGAACTTTGCGCCCTTGCCAGTGCCAACCATGCCGAACTCAGGTCTTTTGCAATCGGCACCTTGCCTTGCTTGTCGGCAGTGCGATTCAATTCTTTCAGCGGCGGGCGATTGAAAGCCGGATGGTTGGCGGGATTCCCTCCCGTGGATTCATTCACGATCTTCAAGCCTAGCT
Source organism: Akkermansiaceae bacterium (assembly GCA_903826205.1). GTDB lineage: Bacteria > Verrucomicrobiota > Verrucomicrobiia > Verrucomicrobiales > Akkermansiaceae > Luteolibacter. Next base: position 9,192 of record CAIKDP010000023.1, on the reverse strand, counting down.
TGTGCCAAGCCTTCCACGTTTGCGCCCCTAGTGGCGGCAATGCGAGAATCTCCCGCACCCGCTCGGGGATGGCCGGGTGATTGGATGGAACCCCCAAGGCCTTAGCCGTCCCGCAGTTTTGATAGCCCGCCATGAAATCAAAGAGACTCGCCACAAGCCTATGCTTGCCCGCCGCAACGTCTCGCTTGCTCACCTTTTGCCCTTGCTTGCGTTGCATCGGCACGGGCGTTTCGCTGCCTTGGCGGATGGCCTTCAAGACCTTTTGCCAATAGGCGGAAACCTCGGGGTTGCGACTCACCCGCCCCGGCATGTCAGGGGCTTTGCGTGCCCGTTGCAAGGTCACTTCATGCAGTTTTCCCAAACTCCACAAGTGCCAGTCAACCGCCTTGCCTGATAGGTCAACAATAGCGGCTTGCGCGTGTTGGCTGCCATCGGCGGCACGCCCGGCGAGCCACTCCAAAAGCTCGCCAGCCAATCCCGCCGCCCAAACTTCGGCGAGGCCTTGCACGGGCTCCCGCTCTTGCCGCGCAAGCATCCCGGCGCGGTGTTGAATCATTTCCCCAAGGGTGGCAAGCGGCACGGGCGGAGCGGGTTCACCAGCCACGCCCGGAAAGCGGAAAGCCCGATATTCATAAAGCCAGGCGACAAGCTCGGGCGGATGTTCAACACGGGCCGCCCGTGACGGTTGCGGGTTGCGCCTAGGCTTGGCGGCAGCGGGCTTGGGTTTCATCGGGCGGCTTTTCTCCGCTTGGGTTTCACCGGCTCGGCTTCGGCTTGCTGGTCTATCGGAATCACGTTGGCGGGACCAGCGGCGGGGCGAATCTCCCAAAACGCCAAGGCTTCCGCTTCGCTGCAAATTCCCTTGTAGTGACGGTGAAGCATTTCCGGGCTTCCGCCGTGGCCTAACTGCAAAGCGGTTTCCCCGGCATGGCGGAAGCCCATCAAGTGAAAAGTTGCGAAGCTATGGCGGGCGGCGTTGCCAGGCATCGGCAGCGGGAAGGGGCGGACTTCCTCCCCGGATTCCTTGGCGGCTTCATCCTCGGCTTGCAGGATGGCCGTAGCCTTCGCGAAGTGATACCGGCGGGCCATTTCCGAACGGGTCACAATCGGCCCGTCTGCTTTCTTGTGCGGCGTTAGGAAGGCGGCAAGCGCGGGTTCGATTTTCACCGTCCGGCTTTGCCCGGTTTTTGTCACGGTGTCATGCAAGTTAAGTTCCCCGGCGGCGAGGTCTATCATAGACCAATCCATCCGCAAACATTCTTGCTCGCGAATCCCGGCAAAGAACCGCAAGCCCCAAAACGGAATCAGGGCGGGCGCGGCTTTCTCCAAGGCACCGAAAAGGCGGGCAACGTCACCAGGGCGGAGAATGCCGGGGCGGTTTTTGGGCACCTTCACCGCTTGCTTTTTGGTTAGTGGGATTTCCTTCACCCATCCTTGCGCCTCGGCAAAGTTGAAAAGCCCGGACAAGGCAAGCTGGTGATTGCGCCTTGTCCGCAAGCCTACTTGCACGGGCGCGGCAGTCTTGCCCGCCTTCGGCTTTGGTGTTGCCGCCGTCTTGCGTTGCCGGGTGGCGGATAGATTGCGAATCCAAGCCGAAATATCCGCCTTCGTGATAGAAGAAATTGGACGGTTTCCGAAATCTTTTGCGAACCGTCCGCAGCGCGTGCGGATTGCTTGCAGAGAAATCGGGCGGAGCCCATCGGCGGTTTTTGCGGCTTCGTAGGATTCCACTGCCGCCGCCACGGTCACGCTTGAACGGCTTGCTTTCCATTGCTTCGCGTAGTCTTGCAGGATCGCCAGCAAGGCGGGCGGGGGCGCATCGGGCACGCTGGCGGCAAAGGTCCGCCAGAATTGAACGGCGGCTTTCTCGCCATCGCCTATCACGCCAAAGGCCAAGCCTTCCCGCCCGATTTCCTTCCGCCGCTCCTTCGCAAACGTCCCCGCTTTGGTTTTGGTGGTGAACCAGCTTTGCAGAGTCTCACCCTTCGGGCCTGGGAAGCGAACGCGATAGGAGTATCTTGGATGCTTCACCTTGCTGATTGTTACGTCGCTGCGCATGCGCAAAAAGTAGCCCAAAAATACCCGGCGGCAAGCGAAATTTGGTTACAAGTGGTTACACCGGGCGGTTTTCTATTGTAGATTAGGCAAAAAGCGGAGGCTTCCTAAACCTTAAATGCAGGTTCGATTCCTGCCGGGGGCAAGGCTCTAAAAGTCTTGTAATACAAGGGATTACGAGGACATGAGGCAGTTAGATAACTGTTGGAAAGCGCAGAAAAGCGCACCAAAACGCACCCGCAAACGGAAAGTGAAAATTTCCCAACATTTTACCTACGGTGAGATTAACAATCCCCCCGTGCCCGTCCGCGTCCGTGATTGACCAAGCGTGAATTGCAGCGCACTTTGCCCTCATGGATTGGCGGCACCGGATCATTCTCCGCAAGTTGGCAGAGGGTTGCACCTACTCCCAGGCGGGCGCTGCGGTTGGCGTGTCCTGCATTTCTGTCTGGAACTGCCCGACGCATCCCGGCAGCGTGCGTCTTCGCCTGTTTTTGAGAGAATTTAGACATGACCGCAGCCTTAGTCTTCCAAGACCTCGTAACAAGCATTTTCAGCCACTATGGGAACAACCAAGCCACAGGGCACCGCCTGATCGAGTTCCAGCGGCAGGGCGGCAGGCGCGCGACTCTCAATGACAAGGCCTTTTGCCGCCATGCCATAGGACTTTGACAGATGGGCGCATAAGTGCTCCAGATAGCCTTTGACTTCCACCCGGTCCATCCGGCCTGAGCGATAGAGCATCTCATGGAGCAACGACATGGAAAACAAGCGGGATTTCGTGTCAGCCAGCGCTGCCAAGACATCCGGGTGCTTCATCCGGGGTGGGTGGTGTTAGAGGTTGGGACTTGGATCGGGTGACTCTGGAAGTGGTGGGGTGCCGGGACCGGCTTTTTCGCGCAGATCGAGGCCGAGCAAAATACGATCGGTCTGCGACATGTCGCCGATGAAGCGGCGCAGCGGCAGCGGCAGCTTCCGGATCAAGGTGGGTGCCGCGATGATCTGTTCGCCTTCGGCCAAGGTTGGTTTTTGCGAGATGTCCACCACTTCCAGTTCGTAGCGTCCCTGCAGGTATTCCTCACAAATTTCGCGGATGTTGACGAGCGCGCGCATGGAATTGGGCGTGGTGCCCGTGACATAGAGCCGCAACACATAGCGGGCCGAGTCCAATGCGTCCGCAGCGCGTTCAAACGCCGCGAGGTCGTCGGTGGCTGGGAGTGGCTTTTTCATGGGGATGATGGAGTGTCGTCTTGCTTGTGGGTTGGCAGCGGCTGGCACCACCTCGCAATTGCGCCATGGCATCGGCGTCTTGTTCGACCAGCCGTTCCTGCATGGTCTCTTGCGCGATGGCCAAATGCACCTCGGCCGCCTCCGCCTCCGCGTCGGCCTGGAGGGCGGCAATCTGACAACTTTTGTATCGCTCACAGTGGAGGCATGGCACTATGCTTCCGCCACGGCCAGGTTGCCGTGTCCTTTCCCACCCGCATTTCCGCATGCTCCGCTTTTCATTGTTAGGCATCCCCGTGCAGATCCACCCCTGGTTTTGGATCTCGCTGGCCATCATTGGCGGCGGTGGCTCGGCCAATTCCAGGGACTCGCTGCTGGACCTCATCCTTTTCGTCCTCGCCGGTCTCATCTCCATCCTTGTCCACGAACTCGGCCACGCCCTCACCGGCCGGGCCTTCGGCGCCCGCAGCGAGATCACCCTCGAGGCGTTCGGTGGCATGGCCATGTTTACCGGCGCCCGCTTCACCCGGCCCCAACATTTCCTGGTCACCGCCGCCGGCCCCGTCACCCAGATCCTGCTCGGGGCCGCCATCTATCTGCTCATTCCCAACCTCTTCCATCTCTCCTCACACGCCGGCTATTTTTGGAAAATCCTGGCATGCATCAGTTTCATTTGGGCGGTGCTCAACCTGCTGCCGGTCTTGCCGCTCGATGGCGGCCAATTGGTCAATGCCTTGCTTGGGCCGGAGCGCATCAAGCTCACCCTTTGGATCACCATCGTCACCGCCCTCGGCGCGGCGCTGCTGATTTTCAAGGTCAGCGGATCGATCCTGTTTCCGCTCTTCCTTTGTCTCTTTGTCTGGCAGGCATGGCAGGCCCTCAAGCAATGTGGCTGAGGCGGGTTGAATCAGCCCCCGAACTCGTAGCGGAGGGCGGAGAGGCCATAGAGCGCGGCGGTTTCCACCCGCAGGACGATGTCACCCAAGGAAACGGGCAAAAACCCTGCGGCCACGGCGGCGTGGGTTTCGGCGGCGGAAAAATCCCCCTCGGGGCCGATGAGAAGCGTGACATGGGTGGTGCCCGGGTGCGCGTGGAGGAGGGTTCGCAACGGACTCGCCCCGGGGGTGAGCGAGGCGATGAGCTTGAGATTGTTAGATCCGGTGGTGCCGGTCTGCGTGGCGAGCCAGCGGTCAAACGGGAGCGGCTCCGGGATGTGAGGGAGCAGGTCCTGGCCGCATTGCTTGCAGGCTTCCAACGCCGTGCGCCGCCATTTTTCGGCTTTCCCTTCGCCGGGGTGAACGATGGTGTGGCGGGTGACGAGGGTGTGGATCGAAGCGATGCCGAGTTCGACGGCTTTCTGGACGATGAGGTCCATGTTTTTGCCCTTGGGGATGGCTTGGGCCAAGGTGATGACGGGCAGGGTCGGGCGGTAAGGCAGGGGTTGGCCGAGCTTGAGCGTCACGTGATCGCGTGCGACGTGGAGGACTTCCGCAGGGGCGCGGCGGCCCTCGCCATCAAACACGGTGATGACCGCGCCGGGCTGGATCCGCAACACTTGCGCCAGATGCCGGGCTTCATCTCCGGTCAGCTCGGGCTCAGATGTTAGCCAAACCGCGGGTGGCAAAAAAAATCGGGACATGGGCGATAGGGCGGGTTGAAAAGATGGGAGGTGGTGGGGCGCCCACTCGGGCCTTCCTCACCACCCCCCGGTTTCCCTCTCCTGTCAGGAGAATGTGAGGGTCAGCCATCGAGCTGGAGGGCGGCTTTTTGGGCGGCGGTTTTGGCTTCCGGCTTGGCTTCCGGCTTGGTGTCGGCAGCGTGGATAAAGTTGCCCTGGGTGAGGCGCATGCCGACAGGTTTGGAGACACCGAATTCCTCCATGGTCACGCCATACATGACATCGGCGCGGGCCATGGTGCGCTTCGAATGGGTGACGATGATGAACTGGCTGCGATCGATGAACCGGTCTAACACTTTGACGAAGCGCCCGATGTTGGACTCATCAAGCGGGGCATCGAGTTCGTCCAACACGCAGAACGGGCTGGGCTTGATCATGTAGATGGAGAACAACAGGGCCACGGCGGTCATCGAGCGTTCGCCACCGGAGAGCAGCGTGATGGATTGGAGTTTTTTGCCGGGCGGTTTGGCGATGACGTCGATGCCGGATTCCAGCGGATCGTTGGCATCAAGGAGCAGCAGATCGGCCTGGCCTTTTTCGCCGAAGAGCTCCTTGAACATGTCTTGGAAATTGAGGCGGACCTGAGCGAAGGTCTCGGAGAACAGGCGCTGGGTTTCCACGTTGATGCGTTCGATGACTTCGAGCAATTCGGCCTTGGATTTGACGAGGTCGTCGTGCTGATTGCGCAGGAAACCATGGCGTTCTTCGAGTTCCTCGAATTCCTCGATGGCATCGAGGTTGACCGGGCCCATGGCATCCAGCCGGCGCTTGATGTCGGTGACGATGGATTCGACAAACGCCCAGTCCGGCTCGCCGGTCATGGCGCCGGGGAGCTCCGCGGCGTCATCGCTGCGGGTGGCATCGACCACCATGATGGGCATTTCCTCGTCGTGATTGTCCTCGCCGTCCTGGCCGGCGATGAGGGTTTGGCGTCCGCTGCGGGCTTGCAATGCCTTTTGGGAGGCGATGCTGTTGAGCAGGGCGTGGGCGTCCGGTTGGAAGACGGCGAGATCGACCTGGTGGCGCTCCTGGATCGTGTTGGTTAGATTTTCCAGGTGGAGGTCGAGCTTGGTGGCGGCGATTTCCTCGCGGCCTTTTTGTTCGGAGACGCGGGCGTGGTCGCGGCGCAGGGTGGCGAGGGCGATTTCCGCGGCTTCGATGGTTTCCATCAGGGCGGTGCGGCCGCCGGCACGGGATTCGATTTCCTCTTGCAGATCCTCGACTTCCGCGCGGTGGGTTTCACATTCCTCGGCGAGGCGGGCGTTTTCCGCGATGGCTGCCTCAATGCGCTGGTCGAATGAGGAAATCTCGGTTTCGCGGCGGATCGAGATTTCGCGCAGTTCCGCAAGGCGGGCCTCCATCGGTTTTTGTTGTTCCTCAGCGGCTTGTTTGGCGCGGCGCTCCACGGCCAGGACGGTGCGGATTTCGTTGAGTGTCTCGCCAAGTTCGCGTTCGCGGTGGGCGGCCGAGTCCGATTCGGATTGCAGGCGGCGGCTTTCGGTTTCGAGGGCCTCGAGGCGTTCGCGGGCGGCGGCCAGTTCGGTCTCGAGGTGTTGGCGGCTGGCGGCGGCGGCCAGCTCACGGGTCTCGAGTTCGCCGCGTTCCCAGCGGACGTTTTCGAGTTTGGTCTCGAAGTTTTCCACTTCGCGGGTGGCGAGGCTGAGCTGGCCTTGGAGGGTTGAGAGATCGACTTTCTGGCGTTGCAGGCGTTCGCGTGAGAGTTCGACTTCTTCGCGCAGCTCTTCGAGTTGGGTTTCAAACTGGGTGACCCGGAGGCGGGCGGTCTCGTCGGCTTGGGTGAGCTCGGCGACCTCTGTCTGGAGGGCGCGCACTTCGTTGCCGCGTTCAAGGACCGAGGTGCTGCCTTCCGCGGCCACGCCGCCGCACAGCATGCCTTCGCCGGCTAACAACTCGCCCGCCAGCGTGGCGAAAGTGACGCCGCGCAGGGTCGGCCGGAGCTGCAGGGCGGTGCCCAGATCCGGAACGATGAGCACCTTTTCCAACAGGCGACCGATGACGGCCGCCACGCGTTTGTCGGATTTCACGCGGTCCAAGGCCCAGGCGATGGCGCCTTTCGGGACGGTTTCCATCTGGGTGGCGCTGGCATGACCGATGAATGATTCGGGCAGCACCGCGGCGAGGCCGAGTTTTTTCTCGGTGAGGCGCTGGATGATGGTCTCGGCGATCGCTTGATCCCGGACCAGAATCGCTTGCAGATTGGCGCCAAGGGCGGCCTCAACCGCGCGGGCACAAACGTTATCCGCCACAATGAACGAGGCGAGCACGCCGTGGATGGCCGGCTTGAAATGCTCCGGTTGGTCAAGGCCGGTTAGAACGTTTTGGGTGCCCTTTTCAAACCCTTCGCCGCTTTCCACAAGTTGGCGCACCGCATCCAGGCGGGCCGCGCGCTGGGCCAGGATTTTGTTAGTCTCAATGGCGGCGGTGCGGGCGGCATCGAGGTCGCCGCGGGTGTGTTGATAGGCGCGCTCGGCGGCATGGAACGTTTCCTCGAGGGCGGCGAGTTGGGCGCCGGTGGCTTCGACCTCGCCGGCGATGCGGGCTTGTTCGGCGCGGAATTCCTCGAGTTCAAGGGTGAGGCGTTGTTCTTCGTCGGCGAGTTGGCGGGTGCGTTCGCGGGTCCCCTCGAGTTGGGCGAGGGCACTCTCGATTTTCGCCTGCATCGAGGCGATGAGGGTTTGGCAGCGGGTCGCTTCGCCGCGGTTTTCACGCAGGGATGCTTCGATGCGTTCGCGCTCATCGCGGGTGCTGCGGGTGTGGGTCTCCTGGTCGGTGAGGAGGATTTCCTGCTCGGCGATGCGGCGGTGGAGTTGGTCGAGTGCCTCGGTGGCGGCGTTGACCTCGCATTCCTGTTGGGCGAGCTTTTCGCGGGTCGTGGAGATTTCCTCGTGGTTTTGGCGTATGCGGGATTCGAGTTCGGCTTTGCGTTCGTCGTTGAAGGCGATGCGGCCGTCGGCGGAGTTGAGGGCGTTGCGGTGTTCGTTGAGGCGTTGGCGCAGTTCGGCCAGTTCGCCTTCAAACGCACGGGCGGCGGCGCGCGCCTCGGCCACCGCGGCCTCCTTGGCGGGCAGTTGCATCTCCAACTCCGTGTCGCGCACTTCCAAGCCGCGGATGGAAACCGTGAGCTCGGCACGCTCGGCGGTGAGTTCCACGAAGCGCCGGTGGCCCAGATGCGTGTCGAGCACGCGGACGTCGGCGGCAAGCGCCTGGTAGCGGCGGGCTTTGGCGACCTGGCGGCGGAGCGAATTGATGCGGCGCTCTTGTTCGGCGAGCACATCGGAGACGCGCAACAGGTTGGCCTCGGTGTACTCGAGTTTGCGCAGGGCGTCTTTTTTCTCACGCTTGAACTTGGTGATGCCGGCGGCTTCCTCGAACACCGCGCGGCGTTCTTCCGGCTTGGAGGAAAGGATCTGGTCGATCTGGCCTTGGGCCATGATCGAGTAGGCGGTGCGCCCGATACCCGTGTCCATGAACAAGTCGTTGATGTCCTTGAGGCGGCAGAGCGTGCCATTGATGCGGTATTCCGACCGGCCATCACGGAACACGCGGCGGGTGATAGCCACTTCGTTGAAATCCACTTTCAGCGGGCCTTCGCAATCGGCCATGGTCAGCGTCACTTCCGCCATGCCCAGCGGTTTGCGGCGCTCGGTGCCGTTGAAGATGACGTCGGCCATTTCACCCCCGCGGAGGGCTTTGGCGGAGGTTTCGCCCAACACCCAGCGGATCGCATCCACCACGTTGGATTTGCCGCAGCCATTGGGCCCGACGATGCCAGTGACACCTTCGGCGAATTCAAACACGGTCTTGTCGGCGAACGACTTGAATCCGTGGATTTCCAGAGTCTTTAGATACATGATGACAGGAGGGGTTGGAGGTGATGCCCGAGAGGGAGTGGGCGTCCGGAAGATTAGCCTCCAGCCTCGGGGTCCGCAACTCAGGAAGCGGAAATCTCCTAAATATGGTGGTTTTATCGACGTATAGCCACCGTATATTGTGGAATGCGGTATTTTGGATATCTGAAGGATGTTGCGCCATAGCATCCATCTAACGCGGCAGCGCTAAGGAGCCACCACATTCCTGTGGTGGTGGCGTAAGAATGGTGCATGAGTGCGCGCCGAGAGCTCTGCTCATGGGCAAGCCTTCCGCACGACGACAGGAATGTCGTCGCTCCTTAAGCGTGGGCGCGGCAGCGCTAAGGAGCCACCACATTCCTG
>CAIKDP010000022.1 GCA_903826205.1 Akkermansiaceae bacterium | reverse complement strand
CCCTCAGCGCCTATGCGAGTCTGCCGGAGGATCTGCGCAAGCAGGCGGCGTTCCGCGCCGCCATCACCCCGCTGCTGGTCACGCGCGGGGAATTCGCCATTGCCGAAAAGGGCCTGCGTGAGGTGGCTCAACCGACCGATGCGCCCAAGGTCCGGCTCGAACTGCTGCGCACACTCTGCTCGCGCCCGGAACCTGCCCGCGTCGCGGAAGCAAGAAGGATTTTTGCGGAATTGGTCGCGGCCGATGCCGACACGGAAGCCTTGTCAGCCTTGCTGATTCTCGGTGAGACCCCGGGGGGACTCGCCCCCGGCGACCCCCTGCCCGACCTGCCCAAGTGGCTCAAGGAACAACCGCAGGCCAAAGCCCTGCACCATTTGTTAGGAATGCATCCGGGCCTCGAAGCCTTGCCGGAAACCGCCCAGCGGGTATACGCCTCAGCGGCGGAGCGCTTTCTAACGACCGAGCCGGGAGTGCTCGGCACATGGCTGGTTCGCCATGACCAGGCTGAGATGGCCGAGCGCATTCTGGATGAGCCGGCCAAAATCCGCTCCGACGCCTACCTAGCCCGCCTCCACGCGCTGCTGCGCTTGAAAAAGAACAGCGCCATCACCGCCGCACTGGCTGCTCCGCCACCCTCGGTCGATCTGGTGGAACTCGAGATCGTCAAAGCCGCCTTGGCGGCAAGCCACGGCGACACGATCGAGTCGGGCGCGGCATGGACGCGGGCGCTCAACCGGGCGGCCTTCGATGCCAGCCGCAACCGGTTCATCGAAATCGCCCGTGCCGCCGAGCTGGCGGGGGCCAAGACCTCGGCCATCGACGCCTGGGTGGCCTCGGTTTGCTCGGGCTGGGGCCAACTCCCGCTCTATCAGGATTTGCTGCCGGTGTTTGGCGAGTTGGCCGGCAAGGGCCGCTCGGAGGACTTGCTGGCCATGTATCGGACCCTGCGGCGCTTCGAACCCCACAACCCCGAGTTGACCAACAATTTCTACTACCTCGCATTGCTGCACGGGCTGTCGACGCCCGACCAAGTGGCAGCGGAAATGGCGAAACTGGTGGCAGAGCGGCCGGAGCGGCCGGAATTCAACTCCGCGCTGATGCTGGCGGAAATGTTGGCAGGCCGGCCCGCGGACGCGCTGGCCCGCTTGCCGCAGTTGCGGGAGACCCGCGGCGTGTCCCCGATGATGAAAACCGCGCTGGAAGGCGCCGCCCGGGTGCTCGCCGGTGAAACGGCGGCCGGCACCGCCTTGCTGCGGGAGGTCAACTGGCAACTCTTCTTCCGTCAGGAGCGCATCGTCTTTCGCGACGCCCTGGTGAAACTCAAAATCTCGGAACTCCCCCTGCCGGAAATGGAAGCCCCGAAATTGGAAGCCGATCCCGAAAAAATCCCGTCCTGGCGCAAGGCGCTCGAGCGGCTCAATAAAGACCGGGCCGGCGATGTCCTGCCACCCCTTCCCGCCGTGCGTATCCCCGGCGCGGATAGCCCGGACAAGGCCTCCCCCACCCCATGATTGATCTCTGCCAACCCGTTGCAAACCAATGGGTTGGCAGACCGACCTTCAACCTGACACAAGCCGCCGAAAAAAATCTGCATTTTTTGCAAAATAATTCTTGTCAATTCCGCGTTCCTCTCCAATATCTCCACGTCTTTCGTGACCCCAGCCATAATACCTCAACCTAACGGACTACTAACAACATGAAAAAATCCCTACGCTCTCTCCTAATCGGCACCGCCGTTCTGACCGCCCCGCAAATCGCCTCAGCCAGTATAGTGCTTGCGGGTTATCATGATTTCGGAACCATAACCACTGGCAATTATAATTATTCGGGTTTTATCGGATCAGTAAATTTGCCCACGGGCAGCTCGGTTCAAGATCCTGGTGGAAGCAATGATGGCATCTATGGATCGATGGACCCGAGCTCTGACGAGAACTGGGTAAAGCACGAAAACAATTTGACTTGGAACAACCCGGCTCCAGACCCACCCAACGCTGCGCAAGGAACGAATGACGGGGCCGTTGTTGTTACTTCAACAAACAGTTTTGTGTTCTCAGTGACTAATCTCAGCGGTTCCGATATGGTGCTTGAATCGTTGTTGTTCGACATGGTCAGACAGACCTCAAATAAGGGCACTGTCCAACTGGATTACAGTTATACAAACTTCGCAACGACCCCCGAAGCATTGGGGACAATTGCAACAACTCGTGGTTACATAGGTGGAGGTGGAAGTCAGGATTTTGACGATGCCGTCAAGGATTTAACTGACTTGGCTTTACCGTTGAATGCTGGCGATACGATTTCCTTTAAATTCACGGCTTTGCTCGGTGAAATGAAGTTTGACAATATTTCTCTGAACGCTCTGACCCCCATCCCCGAACCCGGCAGTTTGCTGGCGCTCGGTTGCGTGGTCGGTTCCGGCGCCTTCCTGCGCAGCCGCCGCAGAGGCGTGCGGATCGCCTAACAGGACGAAGCTACAGCAGTCACGGATTTTTTCACACCAGGGTCGCTCCTCGAAATCGGGAGCGGCCCTTGGTTTTTAGGGGGTCAGCGACCTTGTGGCGGCGGTCACCGGCCGCCGTCTAACGACATCGAACTAAATTTGGAATTTCCTTTCCGCGCATTGCTTGTTACTATGCACGGGTCAACCACCCATGATTCCTGAACTCACACTTGCCGTTTTGTTAGCAGGAGCGATCTCGCTCGGCCTCAACCGGGTGATGCTGGAACTGGCACCACGCTGGGGACTGATGGACCAGCCCGGCGAGCGCCGGATCCATGCCAAGGCGATCCCGCGGGCCGGAGGCATCGCCATCTGGCTGACCTTTTTGCTGGTGATCGGCGGCGGTCTTGCCACCGGTTGGCTGCACGAAAGCGGGTCGCTGTCATGGCAATGGTTGGCAGCGTTTGCGGCAGGCTCGGCGGTGCTGATGGTGGCGGGGTTCTTCGACGACCGGACGGGCTTGTCACCATGGGTGAAGCTCGGAGCACACATTCTGGCGCCGACGGTTTTTTTGCTCATCTATCCGATCCACTTCACCATTTTCCCAAACGGCTGGCCGTGGATTTTTCATTACGCGACATTTGTGGTGTGGTGCGTGTTGCTCATCAACGCCTTCAACCTCATCGACGGGCTCGACGGCCTGTGCGGCGGCTTGGCTGCCGTGGCCACCCTCGCCATGGCGGGACTGGCCATAGCAAGCCATCGGACCGATTCGGCGATGCTGCTCATGGTGATGGGGGCCACCATCCTCGGTTTTTTGAAATTCAACCTCAACCCGGCCCGCATCTTTCTGGGCGATGCGGGGTCGATGTTGATAGGGTTTTTCCTGGCAACGGCGGCCACAGATGCGGTGGGACGCAAAGCGGTGGTGGGCATGATCCTGTTGCCCATCGCGGTGGCTGGCGTGCCGCTGTTGGATGTGCTGCTGGCGATCTGGCGGCGCAGTGCACGGCAATTCCTCCGCTCGTTGCGCGGCGAAAAGATCGAAGGTGGCATCTTCGCTGCTGACAGCGACCACCTGCATCACCGGCTGCTGAACGGAGGCGGCTCACAGCACAAAGTGGCACTCATCTTGCAAGGCATCGCCATCCTGCTGGCCACCCTTGCATTTCTGCCGCTGATGTTTGGTGACCGCATGTATGCCGTATCACTGGTGGGGCTATTGATTGTCGCCATGGTGGGAGTGAAGAATCTGGCTCGAGTGGAAATCGAGCACACTGGCAGCGTCATTCACATGGCGATCAAGCTGCCGGGCCACCGGCGGCGGGTGGCGGCCACGCTGTTTATCTACGACCTGCTGGTGCTGACCGGGGCGGGAATTGCAGCCGTGATCATCGAGACCAATCGTCTGACGCGCGGGGACGATATCGAACATCTGGTGCGTTTCGTGATGGTGTTTGTGGTGTTGGGAAGTCTCACCCTGTTGGCACAGCGGGTGCATCAACAGCTGTGGGTGCGCGCCACCATGCGCGATATTATCACGCTGCAATTCTGGCTGCTGGTGGCGGCCCTGGTCACCTTCACGCTCTTCACTCTGATCTACGTGAGCTTGGAATGGAGCGCCCTGCGCCTGTGCCTGATGAGTTATATCTTCGCCTGCGGCGGCGTGTGCCTGCCACGGGTGGCACTGGACCTGCTGCGGGAGTTCGGCATGGACGCCCGCCTCATCACCCCGAAGCGGGGGAGCCATGGCGGCTACGGGCCGGTGGTGATCTTCGGAGCCGGGGATCTGGGCACACTCCTGCTCAATCATCTGAAATCAAGCGCCCACGATGCCTACCCGGGCTTGAGAATCCTCGGTTTCATCGATGAAAAAAAGGTGTTGCACGGCCGGCGACTCCGCGCCCTGCGGATTCTCGGCGGTCTTGACCTCGTGCCACATCTGGTTCAGACACAGGGACTCAAGGGCATCATCCTCGCCATTAGCGAACCTCCCCAGGTGTTGCTAGACCAACTCGATGCCCTCGCCGACCAACATCAACTCAAAATCTATCGCTGGAATGCGGCGGTGGAAGAGATGTGAATGGCGGGAAATCGCACGGATATCAACGGCCCGGCGCGCCGGCCCGGCGCGCCGAATAGTCCGCCCGCAGGGGCTGCATGCGGTGCATCGGTAGGGCGTGCCGGCCCGGCGCGCCGACTTGTCTCCGCATCGGTAGGGCGTGCCGGCCCCGGCGCGCCGACTTGTCTCCGCATCGGTAGGGCGTGCCGGCCCCGGCGCGCCGACTTGTCCGCCCGCATGGGCGGCATGCGGTGCCTGCCCTAACAATTGCAATCCCCCCCACAGGGGAAACCCACGGACAAGCGGGCCGCTTGTCCCTACCATCTTCCGCTAATGGAATCGTCCGTTGGACGCAAGCGTCTGCCGCATCATATCCCTCTCGATGTGCGGATCGGTCCGGAGGACGAGGTTTTCTTCATTACGATTTGCTGTCAACCTCGGGGCCTTAATCAACTGGCACGGTCCACGGTATGGCAGGCGATTGATGAAAGCCTGAGCTTCAGGGAGCACAATGGGGACCTAAGCGTAAGGCTCGTTCTGGCAATGCCAGATCATCTGCACGGCTTGTTTTCATTCTGTGGGACAAAGTCAATGCAAAAGGTGATATGTGATTTCAAATCGTGGCTGGCAAAATCATCGGAAGTGCATTGGCAACGGGACTTTTTCGATCACCGCCTGCGCGGGGTTGAATCTGCAGCAGAAAAAGCCAATTATATCAGAAACAATCCGGTTCGCGCAGGCTTGGTCCATCGCCCCGAGGAGTGGCCCTATCAACGGTAGGGCGCGCCGACTTGCCCGCCCGCATGGGCGGCATGCGGTGCATCGGTAGGGCGCGCCGACTTGCCCCCGCATCGGTAGGGCGTGCCGGCCCCGGCGCGCCGACTTGTCCGCCCGCATGGGCGGCATGCGGTGCCTGCCCTAACAATTGCAATCCCGCCCACAGGGGGAACTCACGGACAAGCGGGCCGCTTGTCCCTACCGGCCACCGAATCCCGCCCACACGGGAAACTCACGGACAAGCGGGCCGCTTGTCCCTACCAGCCGCCAATCCCCCCCACAGGGGAAACCCACGGACAAGCGAGCCGCTTGTCCCTACCGGCCACCGAATCCCGCCCACAGGGGAAACTCACGGACAAGCGAGCCCGCTTGTCCCTACCAGCCGCCCAATCCCGCCCACAGGGGAAACTCACGGACAAGCGGGGCCGCTTATCCCTACCGGCCACCGAATCCCGCCCACACGGGAAACCCACGGACAAGCGAGCCGCTTGTCCCTACCGGCCACCGAATCCCGCCCACACGGGAAACCCACGGACAAGCGGGCCGCTTGTCCCTACCGGCCGCCCAATCCCACCCACACGGGAAACCCACGGACAATCGGGCCGCTTGTCCCTACCGGCCGCCCAATCCCGCCCGCAGGGGAAACCCACGGACAAGCGGGGCCGCTTGTCCCTACCAACCACCCAAGCCCTCATGCCGCCCCCCCCCACCAACGACACCTCCGCCGCATGGCTGCCGCTCATCGGCGTGGCGGCGCTGTGGACGCCGGCAATGCTTGCCGCGTCCTATGCATGGGGCCACGGCGAGTATTACGACTATGGCTGGTTCGTGCCTCCGGCGGCGCTGTGGTTGATGATCCGCCATTGGAAGGCCCTCGACGGGCCGGTGATCCTGCCCCGACGGCGGCTGGTACTGGCTACCGCGGCATGGCTGCTGCCGTGGGTGCTGGTACTGCGGGTGCTGGGCTACGCCGACCCCTCGTGGCGGCTGCCGATATTTTTGTTAGGCCTGACGGCAACCCTCACCAGCCACAGCCTCATCGCGGTGAGCCGCGGCACACGGGTATCGGCCGGATTTGTTTGGATCACCTTGCTGTGGCTGTCGGCGTTGCCATGGCCCACCGTGGTGGAAACGCGCATCGTGCACCACCTCACCCAAGGCGTGGTCACGGCGGTGGCGGAGGTTTTCCAGATGCTTGGCAAGCCGGTGGAGGTGTTAGGAGACCGCCTGCGATTGCACCAGACGACGGTTGCCGTCACCGATGGTTGCAGCGGTGTCCGCTCGTTCCAAAGTTTTGTGATGGCGACGTGGTTTTTCGCGGAGCTCCAGGGGTTGCGCGTATCGCGGACCCTCACCTTGCTGGGCTGCGCATGCGGGATCGCGTTCGTGGTGAACATGGCGCGGACCTATGCCCTGGCGGAAATCCGCTTCACGCATGGCATGGACGCGTTCAACCAAGCCCACGACGCGCTCGGTTTACTGGCGTTCGGAATCAGCAGCTTGATTTTTTACGTACTCTCCGGCAGGCTCGCGGCGCATCCCCACCGCACCGTGGTGAGGACCGTGCAGAGCCGCTAATTCTATCATGATCCGTTCATCCATTGAAACCCTCCTGGACCGCTGGGCCAATATCCATCCCTTGCTCCGTTTGCTGATACTGGCGGTGGGGGTGGCCGCGCTCGGCTTGATCACGGCTAAACCGGCCTATCAGGCGTTCAAGGCGTGGCGGATGGAACGCAACCTGATGGCGGCCCGCAAGGCGGTGGACGAGGTGCGCATGGATGAGGCCCGCGATCTTTCACTGACTGTAATGCGCGCCGGCGACCCCCGCATCGAAGCCTTCCAGATTCTGGAAAAAGCCACCGCCGCGCTGCGCGACCCACGCCACAGCGACATTGCCCGTGGGCTGATGTCACATCCGCAAAGCACCGACAGGGATCGCTTGACCGGCTTCCGCGGGATTGCCCCGGACGTACCCCTCGGCTTGCTCGGCCAGGCGTGGACCACGCTGCCGGAGGAGCGCCAACATGACCCGCGGTTTGCGACGGTGTTTGCTGACCGCCTGATAGCAGCGCAGCGTCTCAGCGAGGCGGCATCGGTGTTACTGGCTGTGCCGGAAGCTGAGCGTACCAGCGCGGTGCAAACGCGCCTGATCCGCACCCTTGTCAACAGCGGCAAACCCAAGGGCTATGCCGAAGCCCAACGCCTCATCGCCGCCCAAATGCCCGCCGATCCCGTTCACTCAGACGAGTGGCTCGACCTGCTCGAGGATATTCCCGCTCCTAGCCTGCAGGCAGATCTGTTAGACAAAGTCCGCAAAGTGCTGGAACACCCGGTGGGCGATGGCGATAGCCGCATGGCGTTGATGCTGGCACGCATGGATTATGCCGCCGAATCGTCCCGGAGCGCGGCGGTCCTTGAGGAGACCATCGGCCGCTGGCGCGAGCGCGACCCGAATGCCCTGGCGGATTTTTTGTGGCATCTCGAACTCTATCAGCGCTTGCTTGATACCTTCCCGGTAGAGAGCCTCGAACCGCATCCGGAGTTGTTTCCCCGGATATTGGGAGCGATGGAACGAATTGGCGCGTGGGAGCGGGTGGTGCCGTTGTTGGATGCACATGGCCAGCAATTGCCCAAGTTCGAAGAACTCGGCCACCGGGCGCTGGTGGCCGCCAATTCAGCCGATGCCAATTCCCGTGCCACGGCATGGGCCGCCGCCATGGATGAAGCGGCAGCCAGTCCCTTGCCCACCGCCTATCTGACGCTCCACCGGCTTGCCAGCGATGCGGTGGGGATGTCCGACGAGGCGGAGCAGGCGATGGTGGCGGCGATCCGCTTGGGCCGCGGACCACTGCCGCTGTATGCGGACCTCAAGCCCTTGCTCAACTCGCTGGCACGACAAGGGCGCGACAAGACCCTGCTAGAGATCTGCGCCAGCTATCTTGCGTTTGAGCCCGGCAACCCGGTGCTCCTCACCCAGTTTGCCTATCTCGCCAGCCTCAACAACGTGGTCGATTCAAAAACCCTGCTCAAGGCCATGAAAGCCCTCGCCTCCGGTTTCCCCAAAGAACTAACCATCCAATGCGTGCTCGCCACCATCTACCTATGCGACGGCCAAGCGAAAATGGCGGCGGAAATCCTCGACCCTCTGGAATTGGATCCCACCCAGTTGGCACCCGGCTACCGCGCCGCTTACCTTGCAACCCAGGTACTCAATCACCGCATCGCCAAGGACGACCCGCGCATCATCGATTTCCCGTGGAAATCCCTGCTGCCCTCGGAACGCAAGAAATTCAACGAACTCATCCGCGACGCAAAGCCGTAGGGGGGGAGTTATCAGTTATCAGTTATCAGTTACGACGGTCCTCACCCATACCTTCTAACACACAGCTCAGCGTCGCCGCCGAGGAGGCTCGCAAGCGAGCCGATTACGAATTATGAATTTTTTGAATGAAAGACTGAGAGTCCAGCGGAATTTGCCACCTCTCCTCTTCAATCCAAAATCCAAAATTTAAAATCAAACACCTCTTCATCTCCTCCGCCGGAGCAGGCCCGCTCCTAACAGAAGCCCCGCCAGGGCGCTGCTAGGCTCGGGCACGGCGGTGAAGACGAGACTGGACCCACTGATGGAGAAGGACCCGTACCGGCGGATGTCATCGCTTGTTTGCACACTCTGGAAGCAACCGGAATTCAAAGCCTGACCGAAGATGGATGCCATCGACCAGGTTTGCGTGATGCCCGGCGTGCACCAGAAGGTGTTGGTCCAATCCACACCCCTGCCGAAGATCACCTTGAAAACGGTGTCGGTGGTGTCGACGTCAATATTGCCGGTCGCTGAAACCGTATCGAAGCCAGTCGTTGTGGAATTCGAACTCAGATCCCATTCGAAAATCGACCCGTTGGCATAGTTGAGGCTGCCACTGATTGCCTGCGAACCAACCCCGCCATCACCAGCATTATGCGTGCCGTAGGGACCGATGAGGGTATTACCGGTCACGCCGCCGGAACCGGTTAGAGTTTGCGGACTACCGGCATTACCCCCCACCGTCCATTCCCCCAGGGCGTTCACGTCCAGCATGGCTCCGGTGCGCACATCAATGACAGGACTGTTGGCAATCGAACCGGCTGCGCCGAGTGCCAGCGTGCCGGCGTTGACATAAGTATGGCCGGTGTAGGTGTTGGTGCCATTGAGGGTCACTTGGCCGGATGTGACCAGACTGCAAGCCGTCGTGTTATTGGCGATGGCCGCGTTGACGGTGAGTGTTTTGCCGGTGTTGTAATTGTTGAGCACCAGGGAACCTCCCGATGTCGCGGCCTTCAGGGTGCCGTCGTTGGCCGCCGCTCCCAGGGTCAGCGCTTCCTTGCCGGCGCCGATCATGATGCCGCTGGTAAGGAGCGTCTTGCCTGCGGTACTGACCGTGGCCGCATAATTCGCATTGTTCTGTAAAATCGTGTTAACCGTGGTCATGGAAGCACCCAGCTCGATGTTGCCGCTGGTGCCGTCGCCGGAGAGGCGCAGGTTCAAGCTCACATCGTTAGGAATCGTGCTGCCGCCGCGTGCATTGATATCGGTGTATCCGGAATAGGCGCTGATGTAATTGTTCGACCCGCTTTCAACGTCGCTAGATCTAACCGCCCAGTCGCCGCCGCCGACGGTGGCCCAGGCACCGAGGATGCCGGTGGCGTCGTTCGAGGTGGTGGTGCTGGCGATGCTGGCGGCGCCAAAATTGACGAGACCGGTGCCGGGCGTGATGGCATTCATCCGGACCACCGTCGCGCCGCTGGCCCGCGTGATGTTGCTGTGCCCCCCGCCGAGGTTGGTGGATCCGACAATTTCCACATGACTGCCGCCAGTCAGGCTAAGCGTTCCACCAGCCAGAATCAAGGCGGCGGAGTCTGCGAGCTTGGACGTGTTGTTAGTGCTGTAATCCAAACCCAATGTCCCGCCATTGACCGTGGTGGTGCCGGTATAGGTGTTGGTGGCGGAGAGGAGGGTGGTTCCTGTTCCCGTCTTTAGCACGCTGTTGGATTTGCCGGAAGCATTGGCGAGCACCGACCCAAGGGTGAAGGTCTCGCCGCCCTGGGGCGAGAGGGTGACGAGGTTGTTGCCAGTGTTCACCCCGTTTTCAAGAACCCGCCCGACGACCATGCTGGCACCACTGCTGTCATAGGCCCAGTCCTTGACCAGCGCTCCGCCGGCATCATTGGTGAAGACCACGCGCATCCAGCCGTATGTCCAGAGTGGGTTGCCGGGATTGTTGTTCGCGTCGACCTTGAAGCCGAGGTAGCCCTCCGTGCCGGCGGCGAATTTCCCGTCCTGAATGCTGCCCATGTGAATCTGGTCGGATATGCCATAACCGACGCCGCCAAAATCGGTGGTGAAGAGGCTGCCGCTGCCAATGGTGGTGCCGTCAGCCAAATTCACGATGGCTGCAGAAGATGAGTCGGCGCTGCGCACGGGCTGAAATGAACGACTGGTCGCCACCACCGACCCACCGTAGAACGGATTCATATCCCAATGAATCGTGTCCGAATCGTTGGGTGTGATAACAAACCCACCAGCAATATTGTTGATATCCAAATATACCCCGTCGTAGTTGGCGGGGATTGTGATGTCCTGCAAGTTACTGTAGATAGTGTTGTCCGCTGCTGCGGGCAGCACCAGAAAGATGGCTGCCAGACCCGCGGAATACCGATACTTGAATTTCATAATCTATGGCGTTGAGGATTGTGCTTTGTGGACAGCAGGGTCATTAATGTTGGGAGACTCCGACCTTGAAGAACCTCGGCTTGCGCGGACCGTCGGGAGTCATGATCGAGTTGGGAAATGGCACACTCATCACGGCAATGCCCTTGCTCGTGTCGGATGCAACCGGCGGCTCGGGGATTTCAACGGGAACCCATGCGCCACTGTCACTCAAGGTGGCACTAAACTCCACCGTATAGCTCAGGCCCACGGCCCGGTAGTCCGCACGGCGACCGAACACTGCGTGCCACCTTCCATTCGCTTTGCTGATGGCTGGAACCCCGGGGGTGACGACGTTCCCAACATAGGCGACCGGGGTGATTGATACAACTGTCGGGTCCGTGCCGAAGGCGTATTCCTGGAGATTG
>CAIKDP010000021.1 GCA_903826205.1 Akkermansiaceae bacterium | reverse complement strand
GGATGAAGGCCGCATGGTCGGCCACTATTGGTTGCGCAATCCCGCACTGGCCCCCACGCCTGAACTCAAACAAGCCATCAGCGCCCCGTTGGCGGCACTCAAGGCCTTCGCCAGCGCTGTTCTATCAGGAAAAATCACCACGCCCGCGGGCACGCCCTTTGCGCAGGTGTTGCTCATTGGCATCGGGGGCTCCGCGTTAGGTCCGCAACTGGTATCCGAAGCCCTTGGCCAGCGGGCGCAGCTGCCGCTGTATTTTTTTGACAACACCGATCCCGCGGGCATCGACAGCGTGCTCTCCAAACTAACAAAAACGGGACTCGCCAGGACCCTTGTGCTGGTCATTTCCAAATCCGGCGGCACGCCGGAAACCCGCAACGGCATGCTCGAGGCACAGGCCGCCTACACCGCCGCCGGCCTCGATTTCGGTCGCCACGCGGTGGCGGTCACCGGCACGGGATCGCAGCTCGATCAATTCGCCACGCGGCAGCAGTTTATCGCCACCTTTCCGATGGAAGACTGGGTGGGCGGGCGCACTTCGGTGCTGTCCACCGTGGGACTGGTGCCGGCGGCCCTGCAAGGGATTGATATCGACGCCCTGCTTGCCGGTGCGGCCGCGATGGACGAGGAAACCCGCAAACCGGAGGTTTCTAACAACGCGGCCATGCGCCTGGCCCTCGCCTGGCACTGTGCCGGCAACGGGCGTGGGGAGAAGGACATGGTGGTGCTGCCCTACAAGGACGCGCTGGTGTTGTTCTCAAAATACCTGCAACAGCTCGTCATGGAGTCGCTCGGCAAGGAACTCGATCTCGACGGCCGGGTGGTGAACCAGGGGATTGCCGTCTATGGCAACAAAGGTTCCACCGACCAGCATGCCTATGTCCAACAACTCCGCGACGGCGTGAACAATTTCTTCGCCACCTTTATTGAAGTGCGCAAGGGGCGTGAGGGGGCCAGCATCGAAGTGGATGCCGGCACCACCAGCGCGGATTACCTGCAAGGGTTTTTCCGCGGCACCCGCAAGGCGTTGCATGAATCCGGACGCCAGTCCATCACCCTGTCCATTCCGGAAGTCACCCCGTTTCATCTGGGCCTGCTCATTGCCTTGTTCGAGCGCGCGGTGTCGTTCTATGCCTCGCTGGTCAACATCAACGCCTATCACCAGCCGGGCGTCGAGGCGGGGAAAAAGGCCGCGGGCATCTTCCTCAAGTTGTTGGCCGGCGTCCGCGGCAATCTGACCGCAACGCCGCAAACCGCCCAGCAGATCGCCGCCGCGCTCGCCGCCGATGCCGAGGATGTCTATCACTGCCTCACCCACCTCGCCGCCAACGGCGTGGCTCTAACAAAGTTAGGGATGACGCCCGCTGATGACACGTTCCGGCTGGAGTGACGGTCTGCGACGGTCGCGCAATGCGCGTCCGTTCGCCAGCGGCGGTCGGTGGCCGCCGCCACAATGCGGACAATCCGCTCAGCTCAGCAGGCGATCGATCACATCCTGCGCCCGATAGGACGACTGTCCCGGAGCGAGGAAGCGGGCGACGGCCACCGCGTTGTCGCCGCCTGTTAGAAGGGGTTTTTCGGTGCTGCCATCGGCGAGTTCCTGGCCGTAGCCGAGGGTGGCGATCAGTCCGTTGCAGACGCATTGGCGGCCGACGGTTTCCTCCAAGCAGCCGCCTTTGCGCAGGTAATCGTCAACCGGTTCGCTGGGGCAGCGGTAGCCGGCGCTGCCATCGGGTTTGCGGTAGAGGTGGCGCAGGTAGCCGAGGTCGCAGACCCGGAGGCGGTTTTCGCCACAGACCGGGATGCCGGTTTCGGGTCCGCCTTGAATGATTTTGAAGGGGAAGCCGGTGGGTGAGGCCACCGGATCGGTGAACACGCGCAGCACTCCGCGACGACTGCCCTCAAGCACCTTTTGTTTCAACTCCGGATCGATGCCGGATTCTTCGCAGAAGGCAAAAGCGGTCCCCACTTGGATCCCCACCGCACCCAAGGCCCGGGCTTCCGCAAGTTTCCCCTGGTCGCCGAAAGAACCGGCCATCCAATAGGGCAAACCGAGGCTGGCGATTTTTTCCAAATCCGGCAGATCGCGCTCGCCGTAGATTGGTTCGCCTGCGGCATCGAGCTGCATGGCACCGCGGGGTGGCGCGTTGTGACCGCCAGCGGTGGCGCCTTCGACGATGAAACCATCGACCCGACCGGACGATTTGCGGGCCAAAGCGATGGCCAGGGTGGCGGAGGAAACGATGGCCAAAAACTTCGGGCGCGGCAGGTGCTGGTCGGGTGAGGTCAGGTATGGGGCGGGATCGAACTCGGAAAAATATTCCTCATCGGCCGCGGTCCCTTGCACATCGATTTTAAGCCGGGCGGCCTGGCCCTCCGCAAATTGGTCCATGATGCCCGGGATGGCCCGCGGGATGCCCGCCCCCATCAGCACGTAATCGACACCGGCCAGCATCGCACCAAACAATGAGGGCAAGGTCGGCAGTTGGATTTTTTCCAGAAAATTGATGCCCACCAAGCCGGAGTGTCCGTGCTTGGCGAGATTGACTTCGACGAAATTGGCCAGCACCGTCAAATCGACCAAATCCCGGGATGGCTTGAGCGCATGCATGGGCACGCCCAGAAACCGTTTGGCCACGGCCTTGCCGCCCTCGACGAAGTAGCGCTTCCAGACGCGCTCAACGATCTCGGGAAACGGAAAGCGTGCGGCAGCCTCCGCCATGTGACCGCCCGGATCTCCGAGCTGCAAGCGCCGCGTCAGCAACAAGTCCAAGGCCGTCCCACTCACCACTCCCAATTGGCCGGCTTGCGAAACCGCCCGGGCCAATCGCCAATTCGACACACCCACCCCCATCCCACCTTGAATAATTATCGGTTGCACCGTCATGCGTGTGGCGAGCTTGCGCCAGCATGCCTGTAAAGCAACCCATTTTTTTGCCCCATGCTGCCGCAAACCCGCATTTTTTCGTTCCATGAGGCTGCGACGGGGGTATTAGCGGTCTTTTTCTGGAAAGGTCACCTCGGGTCTTTCGCCGCGACCCTGGCCATGTTATAGCTGCCTTGCCCTGCTCCTCTACCTCCATATTCCCTTTTGCCATCGCCTTTGCCCGTATTGCTCGTTTTACAAGCACACGCCGGGGCGGATCGCGATGGGTGCCTTTGTGGAGGCCCTCGCGACCGAGGCGCGGCAGTGCTTGCCGCAGGCCGCCGCACCGCGCACACTTTACCTGGGTGGCGGCACTCCCAGCATGCTTTCGCCCGGCCACCTCACGCGCTTGTTCACGGCGTTGCACGAGGTGGTGGATTTTGCCACACTCGATGAGGTGACGCTCGAGGCCAACCCCGCCACCTTCGACGCGGCCAAGGCCCGCTTGTTCCGCATGCTGGGTGTCACCCGGGTTTCGCTTGGCATCCAAGCGTTCGACCCGCAGGTCCTGGCCACCTTGGGTCGCCAACACTCGGTGGCCCAAGCGCTGGAATCCGTTGCCATCCTGCGCCACGCCGGCATCCCCTCGGTCAATATCGACCTCATGTTTTCCGTGCCCGGCCAATCCCGGGACTGCTGGCGTGCCACGCTCGAGCAGGCGCTGGCACTCAAGCCCGACCATATCTCCGCCTACAATCTAACTTATGAAGAAGACACGGTCTTCTTCGACTCGCTGCGGCGGGGGGACCTGCGCGACGATGAAGACCACAACGCCGAGCTTTTTCATTTGGCCGATACCCTGTTGACGGATGCCGGTTTCGATCACTACGAAACCTCCAACTACGCCCGCCCAGGCCATCATTCGTCACACAACCAAGGCTACTGGCGCGGCGAGGACTACCTCGGCCTGGGTCCCTCCGCCGTTTCCACAATCGCCAACGTCCGCTCGAAAAATATCGCCGATACCCGCCGCTATCTATCCCAAGTCCAAACCCTCGGCCATGCCCTGGCGGAGGCCGAAACCCTCGATGCCGAGGCGCAGCGCCTGGAACGCATCGCCTTGGGCCTGCGCACCCGCGAGGGCATCCCGCTGGCTTTGCTCAATCCCGACGCGCTCGACCGAGCCGCCGACCTCGCCCGCGCCGGCTTGCTGCAACTTTCCGAGGAGCGTCTGGTGCTGGTTCACCACGGGCGTGCCTTGGTCGATCCGATCGCCGCGGAGTTGGTGTGAGGCTCAGGCGTGAAGTATCACGGCGGTGTGGCAATCCGGTCTAACACGCCGTTGATAAAGCGGTGGGAGTCGGTCGTGCCAAAGCGCCGGGCCAACTCGATCGCCTCGTTGATGGCCACTTTGCGCGGGGTGGTGGTGTGGAGCAATTCGTAGGCCCCCAACCGGAGCACCGCCCGGTCCACCGGATCGATCCGCTCGGGCACATAGTTATCGACCACCGCGGCGAGCGTCGCATCCAGCGCTTCCTTGTGGGCCAGCACGGCATCGGCCAATTCATCGCTTTGTTGGCGCAACTTGCGCAGTGACGTCTTGGCCTCCCGCAATTTCGCCAGATCCGCCTGTTCAGGAAATTTTTCGGGATCCTCCACCATGCGCAGCCGGTCTGACACCCGTTGCAGGCGCCGCACGCTTGCCGCCACCGCCTCCATCTGGCCCCGCAGCGCCGGAAAATCCTCCATGCCTTCAAAAAACCGCTGCCGCGTCGCCGCCAAGTCCCGGTCCACCCGGAAAAACGCGTCCAGCCCGGCGCTGAAACTTCCGGCCACCGCGGCATCGTCGTCATCGCGCGGCAAGCGTTCCAACTTCACCAGGGCAACGCTCCAGGCGGCTTCCAGCTCGGTCATGCGTTCGAGCTCAAGTTTCAAATTTGCGGCTTGGGGCCAGGCGGCCAGATGCGCCAGGGCGTTGGGCAGGCGCTCGTGGAATTCCTGCAAGCGTCCGTCGCGGCCATGGGCCAGATGGTGGACCGTGCGAAACGTCGCTAGATGCAGGCTGCGGCGGTCGGCCTCTGTGACGAAATCCCAAAACGGCTCACGCAGTGCCGCCGATTCCGCCCGGCCTTCCAAATCCGCGCAGTAAAGGAGCTGCACGACCGCCTCGCGGATTTGGCGACGACTAGCCATTGCGGGTGTGCAAACGGGTGGAGTTGTGCGGCATCGAGCGGTCCAACTCGAGGAAAATGTCGACCATGGTCGCGGCGGCGCGCGCCGCTTCCTTGCCGCGATTGAGGTTTTCGCCGATGCAGCGGGCGTAAGCTTGTTTTTTATCGTCCACGATGACGACCTCATGAATGACCGGGCGTTGCCATTTCAGGGATAATTGCATCAGCCCGTCGGTCACCGCGCGTGCCACCAGATCCCCGTGTTGGGTGGTGCCGCGGATGATCAAGCCGAGCGCGATCACACAGGCCGGCGCATCCCGCTCCATGACAAACGCCACGGCTGCCGGAATTTCAAAGGCTCCCGGCACCCGGATCAAATCTATCCGCGCCTGGGGAATCAGCTCGTTGAGCTCCTCGAGGGCGTTGCTCACCAAGGCGTCCGTGAATTGTTCGTTGTACTTGGACGCGACAATGCATACCCGGATGGACTTGGACCCGATAACGCGGGGTTTCGGCGGCAACGCAGACGACATGCAGGCGATATGGACGGACTTGGCGCAAATGTCAACCCACGGGCTGCGGCTGTTTTTCACGAGCCCGCCGGCGCCGCTCTGGAATTCCCCGTTTTTGATGATTTATACACTTGCCCGGGGTGGTGGGGAGGGCTACACGCCTCCTCGTTATGGCAAAGAAACCAGTGGTACTCATCATTCGCGACGGCTGGGGGGTGAACCCCGGAGGAAAAAAAACCGCCAAAGCAGACGGTAATGCCGTCCTGCTCGCCCACACGCCGTATCACGACGTGATGTTGGAAAAGTACCCCAAAGGCTTCCTCAGCGCCTCCGGCCTCGACGTCGGCCTGCCCGCCGGCCAAATGGGCAACTCGGAAGTCGGACACCTCAATCTCGGCGCCGGGCGCATCGTCTATCAGGATCTCACCCGCATCAACAAGGCCATCGAGGACGGCTCGCTGGCGGCCAATCCGGTCTTTGCCACCGCCCTCAGCCAGGCCCGGAACGCACGCCTCCACCTCATTGGCCTGGTCTCCGATGGCGGCGTTCACAGTCATCAGGACCAGCTCATCGCCATGGTCAAACTGGCGAAACAGGCGGGTGTGAATGACATTTTCATCCACGCCCTCACCGACGGCCGGGACACCTCGCCGACCGGCGGCGAAGCCTATCTCGCACAGGTCGAGGATGAGGCCGCCAAGTGCGGTGCCTGTGTGGCCACCGTGATCGGCCGTTACTACGCGATGGACCGCGACAAGCGTTGGGACCGCGTCAAGCTCGCCTGGGATGCCATCGTCCTCGGCAAGGGGGAGGTGCGTGATGTGTTAGCCAGCGAGGCGGTGGCTGATTGCTATCGTCTGCACAACAAGACCGACGAATTCATGCCGCCGATGGTGTTTGCCGAAGCGAACCAACAGCGGGTGCGCGATGGCGACGTGGTACTCTTCTTCAACTTCCGCTCGGACCGCGCCCGCGAGCTGTCCGATGCCTTCCTGTTGCCGGACTTTGCCGGCTTCGACCGCGGCGTCCGGCCCAAGGTCCATTACGTCACCCTCACCGAATACGATAGAACCTATCAATGTCCGGTCATCTTCGCCCCGCAAACCCTGAGCATGGGCCTCGGCGAAACCGTCGCCGCCGCCGGCCTCAATCAAATGCGCATCGCGGAAACCGAAAAATACCCCCACGTCACCTATTTCTTCAATGGCGGCATCGAAGCACCTAACAAAGGTGAGGACCGCGTCATCATTCCCTCGCCCAAGGATGTGCCCACCTATGATTTCAAGCCGGAGATGAGTGCCGCGGAAGTCACCGCCACCGTGGTGGCCAAGCTCAAGGACTACGACTTGGTCATCCTCAACTTCGCCAACCCGGACATGGTCGGTCACACCGGTGTGGTGCAAGCCGCCATCAAGGCGGTGGAAACCATTGATGCCGACGTCAAGGCCGTCGTCGAGGAAACCCTGCGCCTCGGCGGCAAGCTCCTCGTCACCGCCGACCACGGCAACTGCGAATACATGCGCAACCCGGACGGCTCGCCCAACACCGCCCACACCACCAATCTGGTCCACGTCGTCTATGTCGCCGATGATGCCGATGTCTATCAGGTCAAGGATGGCATCCTCGCCGACGTCGCCCCGACCTTGTTGGATATGCTCGGCGTGGCCAAGCCCAAGGAAATGACCGGCACCAGCCTGTTGCGGCGAATTCGTTAGAATGCGTCCGGGGTGATGGATCGTCGGTGAGCCGCCGGGAGCCGTTCCCCCAGCGCTGTCACCAGCGCGCCTACGAAGAGTGCGGTCGCGCGTAGGCGCGTTCGTGAGAACGCGGTCTTGGGCTGATGGGGCGACCATGAGCAACCGGGGGCGCCCCCCCCCGCGCTGTCACCAGCGCGCCCACGAAGAGTGCGGCCGCTGAAACACCGACCGGGTGCAAGATTTGCGCCGCGCCGGCCGTTACGGGTCATGTCACATCACCCGTTCTCATGCCAACCCCTCTCCGTGCCGCCGCTTTCGCGGCCCTCGTGATCTGCAGCCTGCCGACCCTGGCGGCAGATGCGTCAACCGATGCCCAAGCATGGGAGCAGACGCTGCGCGGCTTCTGGGAGCAGGAATACGCGCGGACCGTGCAGGACCTGCACCGCGGGCCGCGCTGTGAGCCGGGCAAGAACCCCTATGTCTTGGACGACCAGTCCCTGCTGCTCACCACCGACCGGGATCCGCTGGATGTCCAACTGCGCCGGACCAGGGCGCTGTTGGATAACCTCCGGAAAGCTGCCGCGGCCGACCTTAAAGACTCGGACACGTTTGTTGGAAAACTGGCGGCAATCGCCACCCGGGCGGACGCCATCCGCAAGGCCCCCGATGAGGCACGGCTGCGGGCACTGTATCTGGACCTGCGGCAGGCCTCCCGGCAGATGGCGTTTTCCAATCCGTTGTTGGACTTCGAGAGCATCCTTTGCATGGGCTACAGCAAGCCCGGCGGCGATTACCACATGGTTGACCCGTATGCCGGCTGGAATGCCAGGGCGGGTGGCGGACTCTATCTGATCCACAATTTCAAGGGCCTGCCGCAGGTGGCCGATGTGCTGCAAAACTCGGTGGTGGGCAACGGGCGGCTCAAAGGGGCACGGCTGCAAGGCGGGGCGTTTCTGCGGCAGGACCTGTCATTTGACGGCAAACGCATCGCCTTCGCATGGAACAACGTCACCGACAAGGTCTATCACATATTCACGGTGGATGCCGACGGCGCGAATCTGACCCAACTGACGGACGGCCCCATCAACTTCGGCGGTCCCGCTCTCATGAACAGCAGTTGCAATGACTTCGACCCCTGCTGGTTGCCGGGCGGACGCATCGCCTTTGTGTCCGAGCGCCGCGGCGGCTACCTGCGCTGCAGCGCGGCCCGCCCGCTGATGACATTCACGTTGTACTCGATGAACGCCGATGGCTCCGATGTCATCCCCATCAGCTACCACGAAACCAACGAATGGAACCCCAGCGTCGATAATGACGGCAAGCTCGTCTATACCCGCTGGGATTATGTGGACCGCGACGACTGCATCGCCCACCACCTGTGGACCTGCTATCCGGACGGCCGCGACCCGCGCTCCCCTCATGGCAATTACCCGCGGCCATGGTCATTTGAAGACCAGGACAAACAGGATGGCCGCAAGGGCAGACCCAACGGCGAGTGGAACATCCGGGCCATCCCCGGCTCCAACAAATATCTGGCGACCGCCGCAGGCCATCACACCCATGCGTTTGGCGAACTGGTCATGATCGACACGCGCATTCCGGATGACGGCGCGATGAGCCAGGTCAAGGGGGTTACCACCAACCGCAGCACTTGGCCCGATGGCGCAGGCGACTACGGCACCGCCTGGCCGCTGAGCGAGGACTATTACCTGGCCAGCTACCGCGAGGACTTGGTGTTGTTAGACAAGTTTGGCAACCGCGAGCTGGTCTGCCCGAAGTCGCGGCTTCCCGGCCCTGCGGACAAGGTGGTGTCCCCGGTTCCGTTCAAGCCGCGCCCCCGGCCACCCGTGATTCCGACGCAAACCTATCAGGGTGAGCGGGCGGTGGCGGATGCGCCCGCCGCCACCATCAGCGTGATGAATGTTTATGAAGGCGACATGAAGCTGCCGGAAGGCACCGTGATCCAATGGTTAAGAGTCATCCAGATCATCCCCCAACTCCAACCGGTGATGAACCAGCCGAAAATCGGCTACGCCAGCGAGAGCCTGGTCAGGATGCCGTTGGGGATCGTGCCGGTGGAAGCCGACGGCAGCGCGCACTTCAAGGCCCCGGTCGCCAAGGAACTCTACTTCCAACTGTTGGATGGACGCGGTTTGGCTGTTAGATCGATGCGCTCCGGAACCTATGTCCATCCGGGCGAGAAACTCAGTTGTGTCGGCTGTCACGAGTCCGGGGTTGCCACTCCGCAAGCCTCCACGCGCGTGCCGATTGCCTTCCGCCGCGCGCCGTCGGAGATCACGGCCGAGGTTGCCGACGGGGCGGTGCCCTTCAACTGGCACCGGCTGGCCAAACCCGCCCTGCAGCAGCAATGCGCGGGGTGCCACATCAAGGAAGGCAAGGGGCCGGACATGAGTTACGACAGCCTTGGAAAATATGTGTTTCACTATCCGTTCTGGACGACCGGTTATTCCAACGGCGATGTGGTTGCCAGCGGCTCGCGCAGCGTGCCCGGCAAGTTCGGTGCCATGGCCTCCCCCTTGCTCAAGTATCTGGACAAGTCGCATTACGGCGTGTCCCTCACCCCTGACGAGTTCCGGCGCATCACCCTCTGGATGGATTGCAATGGCAACCAACTCGGGGCCTACACCCGCGCCG
>CAIKDP010000020.1 GCA_903826205.1 Akkermansiaceae bacterium | reverse complement strand
GGCAGCCTGATCAAGGGCCACTATTCGGATGGCGTGTCCAATCCCGAGGACTATCCGCTCTCGGGGATGGGCGCCGCCAATGTCGGACCCGAGTTCACCGAGAACGAATACGACGGCCTGATGGAACTCGATGCCATCGAACAAGACATGTTAGCCGCAGGCCAGCTGGCGCGCAGATCGGACATCAAACAAGTCCTGTGGGATGCGGTGATCGCCTCCGGCCGCTGGCAAAAATGGCTGCACGCCGGCGAAAGCACCACGGATTTCTATGCCAACACTCCAGCCCGCCAACTCTGGCTCGTTAAAACCGGCTGCCGCTATATCTGGGAAAACCCCGGGGTGGTCGCCGCACGCGCCCGCCTGTATGAAGCCCTGTCCCACCACGGCGTCGATGCCGCCTATATCGTGGAAACTAAGATCGAGCATGCAATCGACAGGTATTACCAGAAATTCAATCTGAATGATTTGAACGATTTGTTATAACCAATCCAATCCATGCAAGCCGAAATCACCGCAGTTAAACACCGGGACAACCGTTGGCTCTATTACTCGCTCGCCACTATTGTCCTGTGGGGAATTTGGGGGGCCGCCACCGAATTGCCGGCCCGCAATGGTTTCCCCGCCTCACTCGGCTATGTGGTGTGGGCCCTTACCACCATTCCGTGCGCATTGGTGGCCTTGTGGTTGATCAAGTGGGAGATGAATTTCAGCCTCAAGGCCGTCACCTATGGCATGTTAATCGGCCTGACCGGCGCCGGCGGACAAGTGATGCTGTTTCAGGCGTTGCGCACCGGCC
Source organism: Akkermansiaceae bacterium (assembly GCA_903826205.1). GTDB lineage: Bacteria > Verrucomicrobiota > Verrucomicrobiia > Verrucomicrobiales > Akkermansiaceae > Luteolibacter. The sequence continues at coordinate 11,703 of CAIKDP010000020.1, read as the reverse complement.
CGGCCTATCTGGTGTTTCCGATCATTTCATTATCGCCGGTATTGACGGTGGTGCTGGCCTATATGTTTTTGCGCGAACGCGCGAGCCTGGCCAACCGCATCGGCATCATCCTCGCCATCATTAGCATCCCACTGGTGATCTATCAACCACCCGACCAGTCGGCCACCGGCGTTAGCACCTGGTTTCTATTGAGCCTCGCCATCTTCGCAATGTGGGGGATCCAAGCCTATCTAATGCGCTTTGCCAACGGCTTCATGAAAGCGGAAACCATTTTCTTCTACATGATGATTTCGGGGTTGGTATTTATTCCCGTCGAGTTGCTTGCCACCGACTTCAAGGCCTCCATCAATTGGGGTTACTCTGGCTTGGGCATCGCCATCTGGTCGCAAATGCTCAATTCCATTGGCGCGCTTTGCATCGTCTATGCTTTCCGTTATGGCAAGGCGATTCTGGTCAGCCCCATGACCAACGCCGGCGGCCCCGGCCTGACCATCCTCATATCGCTTATCATGGCGCTGACCTTGCCCCATTACTTCGTCATCTCAGGCATCGTGTTGACGATTGCCGCCGTCGTGCTGCTGGCGCTGTAAATCGGCAAGACCCGATGCTCAATTCGGTCGGGGCGCTCTTCATTATCCATGCCTTCAGGTATGGCAAGGCGCTCATCGTCGGCCTGCTCACCCATGCGGTCGCCCTTGGTCCACACCATGGTGCGTTCCATCATCCTCTCCCGGTTCGGGTGGATCGGAGCGCACCCCTGTTTGAAACAACACCAGCTGACGGGAACAAGTCGACGCCGTCCCGCAAGCTTGGGTTTGCAAATTCTGGATTCCTTGTTACGCTCCACTTATGACCTCAGCCACCCTGCTCGTCGCCCAACAAGCCCTGCCGCACATCAGTGCGACTTACTGGATTATCATTGGCGCCTCGATGCTGGTAAGCTTCCTCGTTAGCAACACGCTCAAGCGCCGCTTCAACGAGTATTCACAGATTCCGATCCGCCTCACCGGCGCGCAAATCGCCGAAGCCATGCTCCGCCAAAACGGTATCATGGACGTCAGCGTCATCAGCACCCCGGGCCGGCTCACCGACCACTACGATCCCCTTAGCAAGACCGTCAATCTGAGCGAGGACGTTTATGCCAGCAACACCGTGGCCGCAGCCGCAGTGGCCGCGCATGAGTGCGGCCACGCCGTCCAACACCAGCAGGCCTACTCTTGGCTCGCGCTGCGCTCCAAATTGGTGCCGGCTGTCCAACTCTCCACCAATCTGCTCAACTACATCATGATGCTCAGTCTCTTTGGGATGGTCTATTTCGGGCCGACCATGCTATGGATCTATATCGCCCTTTTCGGCATGACCACCTTGTTTGCCTTTGTCACCCTGCCCGTCGAATTCGACGCCAGCCGTCGCGCGCTGGCGTGGCTCGAATCCAGCGGCTTGGCCGCCAGCATGGAACATGAAAAAGCCAAAAGCGCCTTGTTCTGGGCCGCCATGACCTACGTCGCCGCCGCCATCGGCTCCCTTGCCCAACTCCTTTACTTCCTCTCACTGGCCCTCGGTCGCAGGGATTGATCCGGATGACTGATATTTGTCTTGTGGCATATGGCTTCGGCTCTCAGTTGGCTTACCGCCGATATAACCCACGACTCACAATCCACTCCGCCACGGCCGGGGCGACCCAGGGATGAGAGGTGTCGCCGCGCACGAACGCCTCGCGGATGACCGTGGCTGAAGCCGGATGAGTGCCGGCAAGCGCGTGCATCACATATCCGTCGCGTGGCTGCGGTGCGCCCCCGCGGGAAAACACAATGAATTCAACGCAGGACGCCAAGCGTTCCGGATGCCGCCATTGTGGCAACGCCGCCCATTGGTCTTCGCCCATGATCCAATACAACCGCGCGGCGGAATCCCTCGCCCGCATCGCTTCCGCCGTGGTGTAGGAAAACGACGCCCCGTCGCGACGCACCTCGCAATCATCCACCACAGCCCACGGCAGGCCCACGGTGGCCCGCCGCAACATTTCCAACCGCGCATCCGCCGGCGTCGGCTCGTACCCTGATTTGTGCGGCGAAATCCGGCATGGCACAAGCCGCACCTCATCCAAGGCAAGCGCCTGCTGGGCCAATCCCGCCATTTGCATATGCCCGAGATGAACCGGATCAAAGGTCCCGCCAAACAATGCGATTTTCCGAGGTTCAGACATGGATGAGACTCAGTGCGTGCAACCATCCCTGCCGGATGTACGGCCTGCGGTCAAGCTCTCATCGCTGCCCTCATCCGTTAAACATAATGCCAGTCAATATATTATTGACGTATTGATGAATATAATGCCTGTCATTATGTTATTGACAGACGCGTGGGGTGATATCCTGAAAGACCTAAATGACGGTGAAGATTCCCGCTTGATTTGTTAAGTCTTATGAATAATCTGCATTTGCGTGTCGACATGAGCAAACGTCGTTGGAACAAGTCAACTGGCCGTCCGCCGCAGAATCAACGGCGGACGCGGGCGTCGTTTGTGGAAGTGTTGAAAGCGGCGCGAAGGTCGGCGCAAGGGTCGGGGGATGAACCTGCCAACCGGCGTGGCAACCGGCGTGGGCAAAAGTCGGTGCAGGCGGCGATTGCGGCGGCGGCACCGGAGATGGCGATGGATTTTGACCGGGTGGGCTGGACGAAGCGGGTGTTGCGGTGGCTGCTGGCGCTGGTGTTGCTGCCGTTTTGTTTGGTGACGGCGTGGACTCTGTTGCTGCAATTTTCACCGCATGCGACGGTGCAGCAGCGGTTCTGGCTAAGTGCGGAGTTCTGGCATTTTGCGATCGGCGTGCTGGTGATGGTGGGCTGGTTTTGGTCGGGCCTGATGCACAAGACGCTATTGCGGTTGTATGTGTTAGGGCATGAGTACACACACGGCGTGTTTGTGACCTGCCTGGGTGGGAAAGTCTCCGGGTTTCATGTGAGCACGGAGGGCGGCTACATCACGACCAACAAAACCAACTGGGTCATCGCGCTGTCGCCGTATTTTGTGCCGATATGGTCGATGGAGGCGGCGGTGTTGTATGGCTTGCTGAAGGTGTTTGCGGATTTTTCGGTGGAGTGGGACAAGTTGTTTTACGCGGTGATCGGGGTAACTTGGACCTTTCATTTCGTGTGGACACTGTGGATGCTGCCGCGGGAACAACCGGACTTGCAGGATAACGGGACGTTTCTTTCGCTGGTGGTGATTAGTTTTGGCAATGTGCTGGTGTTGGCGGCCTTGCTGTGTGTGGCAGGGCAGGGCTCATTGTGGGGGCATTTCCGCGACTTCGGGATGGAATGGCTGCGCCATGCCGCCACTTGGGGCGACGCGGGCTGGCGCTGGGCCAACGAACTGCTGGCGCACATCGACAAGCGCGGGCTGATTTGATGGCGCGATATTCCGGGTTGATAATCGGGGTGGGTTGGTGGACGATCCGGGCATGATTCATTTGGATGCGAACGCGAGCACGCCGATCCGGGCGGAGGTGTTGGAGGCGATGCTGCCGTGGCTGCGGGATGGGTATGCCAACCCGTCGGGCACATATGCCGAGGCGAAGCGGGCCCGCCAAGCGATCGAAGAGGCCCGCCTGCAAGTGGCGGAGTGGCTCGGCGCGCTGCCCGAAGAGATTATTTTCACCGGTGGCGGCACGGAAAGCGTGAACACGGCCCTGCATTCGTTGGACTGCAACGCCGGGGATGGCGTGGCCCTGGTTTCCGCCATCGAGCACAGCGCGGTGCTGCGTTATGCGGAGTCCCTGCCGCGCGGGGTGAAGCTGGCACCGGTCAATGCGGGTGGCAGACTCGATCTAGACGCTTTTGCGGAGGGGTTGTCAGAGGCGGCCTTTGTGTCGGTGATGGCGGCCAACAATGAGACCGGCGTGATCCAACCGCTGCGCGAAGTGTGCGCGATGGCCCGCGAGCGCGGCTTGGCCGTGCACACGGATGCGGTGCAGGCGGTGGGCAAAATCGCGGTCAAGGTACGGGAATGGGGAGTGGATCTTCTCTCGCTCTCCGCGCACAAGTTTCACGGACCGAAAGGCGTGGGCGCGCTGTATGTGCGCGGCGGCTTGAAGTTTTCCCCGCTCTTGTTAGGTGGAGGGCAGGAGGGCGGCCGGCGCAGCGGCACGGAGAATACGGCCGGCATCGTCGGGATGGGAGCGGCGGCCTTGCTCATGCGCAAGCAACTTGTCGCGGATGGCCATGCGGCCATGCGCGGCATGCGCGACGCGTTTGAAACCAAATTGTTGGACGAGTTGGCCGGGGTGACGGTCAATGGGGACATGCGGCAGCGTCTGCCTAACACAAGTCACCTGTCCTTCGAGGGCTGTGAGGCGGCAGGCCTGTTGATTTTGTTGGATGAGGCGGGGATTGCGTGTTCGGCGGGGTCGGCGTGCATGAGTGGCAAACAGCAACCCTCGCATGTGCAAATGGCGATGGGTATCGATGAGACCGTGGCCAGGAGCAGCCTGCGCTTCAGCTTTTCCACCCTGAACACGATGGGCGAGGCGTTTGCCGCGGCGGTGATGGTCAAACGCGCGGTGGAAAAGCTGCGGCGGGTGCAAGGCGCGGGCGTGGGTCCGGTGCAGGTCTACTGTGTGTGAGCGCAAAAAAGGGGCGACGGCATGACCCGTCGCCCTGTGGGGGGTGGCTGAAGTGGCCTATTTCTTCGGCTTGGCAGCGCCCGGCTTGGCAGGGAGCGGCCTGTTGGCGCGGGCGCGGGTGACCATCTCACGTTCGGTGGGGGATTTCGCGTTGCTGGTGAGCAGGTTCCAGAAATTATTGCTCACTTCTGAGGCGCGCGTGCGGTCCGGATCGGCGACAAAGCGGACACAGGCTTCGAAGGTGAGTCCGCGCTGGGGTTCGTCGGTCACCGTGGCGACGTAGGTCATGAGGGTTTCAAACAAGGTATCGTCCGGCCATGAGGCCATGGCCACGGCGGCGGCGAGGCGTTCCTTTTTATCGGTGGAGGTGAGCGCCTTTTTGAGAATATCCGCGGCTTTGTTACTGCCGCACAATCCGAGCAGGCGCAGCAGGGAATATTTGACTTCGGCCTCGGAGGTGGTGGTGAGGGAGGTGGCCAGTTTTGAGCCCATCGATTGGCGGTTGATGGATTTTTTCAGGAAGGGAGCGGCGTTTTCCTCGGCAGCCTGACGGATTGCCGGACTGGTGGTGAACTCGATGATATCGATGAATTTCGGGAAATCACTTTCAGCGGCGATGGCGCCGCACGTTTTGATGGCGGGCACGGCGGCCTTGGCGTTGCCGGTGGTGCGGCAGAACTCGAGCAGTGGCGCAGCGACCGCGGTGCTTTTGCGTTTGCGCAAGACATCGAGGAGTTGTTCGTCGCAAATATTGTCGTTGCTGAATTGCTTGATGACGAAAGCGACGATGACGCCATCCACATCGGTTTCATCGTCGGCCTTGGCAAACCACAAAACATTGTAGATGTTGCCGGCCGGTTTTTTGGCACTCTTGTCCGCCGTGGCATTGAGCAGGAGATCCATCGTTGCCTTGGTGACGGTAACGACTTTTTCTTCGTTCGGGCCTTTTTTGGCCTCTTCGTCGGCGGCGAGTTTCACCAATTGGGTGAGGGTCTCGGTGCGGGCGCTGGGAGCCTTGCTAATAAGGATCAAACCCACGAGCACCACGAGGATCGCCGAGACGGTCTTGATGGCGGTTTTGGCCTCTTTGCTGAGAGGGCGCTTCTTGGGGGCGCCTGGCAGACCGTCGTCCGCGGGAGCGGTTTCGGTGGGGCGGGCAACGGCCTTGGAGGCAGGCGTGGGCCGGCCCAGGGCGGCACCCTTGGCGGGTTTCAGACCCACGGGAGATTTGGGAACCGCGGCGGATTTCGGTGCTTGGGGGCCGGCGGGTTTGGTCGCGGAGGCCAAGCGAACGCCCGGGGCGGCCGGAGGTGCCGGTGCCGGTGCCGGCGAAAAGGCGGGCGCGGCCGGCAGGATCACTGCGGACACGGGCACCGGCGGCGGCGGCGGTGGCGAGGAATGCACGCTCGGCTTGGAGCCCTCCGGTGGCAGCAACGGCTGCGGCGTGGTTGCCGTCCGCGGCGGCTCGGGAATGACCGGTGCCGGTGCTGCGGGTGCCGGAGGGGGCGGTGCGGGTGCGGGTGGAGGAGGAGCGGGTGCTGCAGGAGCAGGCGCTGGAGCGGGTGCGGGTGCAGGCGCTGGAGCGGGAGGTGCAGGTGCTGCAGGAGCAGGCTGGGCCGCCGCCGGGCTGGCCGGCCGTGGGCTGGCGGGTCGGGGGGCGGCGGGTCGGCCAGGGAAGCGGGGAGCGGGTGCGGCTGAAGAGACCGGGCGGGGGCTCTGTGGCTGTATGGGGGCGGGTGGGGTCGGTTCGGTGCTCATGGAGTGGGGTGAAACGTTGGCGTTCTGTAGGAAAACTTTAAGGGATTCACGGGCATTGTGGGGGCGGTCCGAGGCGTAGCGGTTCATGTGCCACATCACCCAATCGCAAGCCCAGCGCGGGAGGTCCGGGCGGGCCTCCTGCAGCGGGGTGACTTGGTGGTGGAGGTGGGCGGTCATCACCTGCATCCCGGTTTCCCCGTTGAATGGATAGACCCCGGTCAAGGCATGGTAATAAACGCAGCCAATCGAATACATGTCAGCCCGGGCGTCCAGGTTGGCGCGTTCAAATTGTTCGGGGCTCATGAAGAAAATCGAGCCATAGACGAACTCCGCAGTTTCGAGATTATCGAGGGTGGCGGCCTCAAAGTTGGCCAGGCCGAAATCGACGATTTTGACTTGGAACTTGCCGGATGGCAGCCAAGTGAGCATCAGGTTGCTGGGTTTGAGATCGCGGTGGACCAAATTCAGTTCCTGGGCCGCGATGAGCGCTTCCTGGGTTTGCAGGGCGAGTTCGCGGAAGTCGGGCCAGGTCAAGGGAGCGCGTTCGATGAGTTCATCCAGGGTTTTGCCGGCGATCAATTCCATGACGACGTAGGGGCCTTCCTCATCGGTGCCCACGTCATAGACCGTGACGATATTCGGATGTTGCAGTGAGGCGAGCGCGCCGGCTTCCTTGACGATTTGCTGGGCGGCCTCTTGTTGGAGGTGAGCCTCGCCTTCCTGGCGGATGCGCTTGATGGCCACCTCGCGGTTCATCCGGGTGTCGAACGCCCGGAACACCGAACCCATCCCACCATGGCCGATTTTCTCGCGGATTTCGTAGCGCTCTTTCATGGGCGGGCTGAAAGGTAGTTAGGGAAAATCTACGGTGTGCCAGAGCGGGTGGATCCTAGGAGGCGGCGCGATCCAGACGCTTGCGCCGGTATTGGGTGGGTGAGAATCCCACAATCCGCGCAAAGCTGCGGTTGAACTGGGACAACGATTGGTAACCGACCAGAAAGGCGATTTCCGAGATCCTCACCTCGGGGCGCAGCAACTCGCGCTTGGCCCAGTCGATCCGGCAGCGGTTCACGTAATCGGTGAGCGTCAGGCCGCTGGACTCCTTGAACAGGCGGCAGAAATGCGATTCGCTCAGGCCGGCTTCGCGTGCCACCTGGCCCAGTGGCAGCGGTTGGTCGACGTTGGCATGGATGAATTTGCGCGCTCTGGCGATGGCGGCCGGCTCACTGCCTTCCTCGATGATGGCGAGCGATTCGGCGTGCTCGCTGAGTTGCTCGGCGAAGGTTTGCAGCAAGGTGACCATGCTGTCGTAGCGTTGCGGCTCCACGGCCCGGGTGTTGAGGTAGGCGGCCTTGAGATGGGCGATGGACGACTCGGTGAGCGTCTTGCGCCCCAGCGTCCCGAGGATGGCGAGGAATTTGCTCTCGCTGGGCACCTTGGTGAACACCTGGCCGGTCTTCAAAAAGCCGACGACCGAGGCGCCCATTTTGACTGGCACCGCGGTGGCGCACAGGCCGGCAAAGCAATTGCAGGTGCACGGGCCCTCGGTTTCGGCCTTTTTCATCAGGCGGCGGTTGGTTTCCTGACAGGCGGCATACGAACCGCCGCAAAGATTGAGGGCTTCGCAAAACGGGCTGCGGTTGACGGATTGGTCGTCGAGGCACCAATGGTCCGGGTCAGCGGAGACCAGGCGCAGGGGCAAGCCGGTGGTGATGCGAAAGGCATCTTGATAGATCTTGAAACGGTCCGATAGGAGGATCCGATCCAAGAGGGTGTTGCCAAAGGATTTGGGTGCGTGGATGGTGGCCGGCATGGGGTCTTGAAACTTGTCCGGCCAGAAACTAGGGAGCCCCACCTAACATTTCAACCCTTGTTCGCATTTATTGCTCGAAAAATCGCCGCCAGCAGCAAAATCGACACATGCCGGCCCAAATGGCGCCATTCCATAAATCTTCATTGGTGCTTTACCTCCCGCGTTGCCGCTTGTTGACTTGACTTGACCATGAGCCGACCCCTTCCCGATGGCATCGTTGCCGGCCCGGACCGCGTCCACCGTTGCGGGTGGGGCGCGGAACCGCCGATCTACCAAGCATACCACGACGATGAATGGGGCCGCCCCGTCGCCGATGATTGCCGGTTGTTTGAAAAGCTGTGCCTGGAGGGATTCCAGAGCGGCCTGAGCTGGCTGACCATCCTCAAAAAGCGCGAGAATTTCCGCCGCGCGTTCGCCGGCTTCGATTTCCACCAGTTGGCACGCTGGGGCGAGCGCGATGTCGAGCGCCTGTTAGGGGATGCCGGCATCGTCCGCCACCGCGGCAAGATCGAGGCCACCCTCAACAATGCCCGCCGCGCGCTCGAGCTGGTGGCCGAATGCGGGTCGCTCGCCGCCTATCTCTGGCGCTGGGAACCGCCGCCACACGAACGCCCGCGCCAGCTCAACCTGCCGACGCTGGCGGCGATGTCGAGCACGCCTGCGTCAAGCGCCATGAGCAAGGACCTGCGCCGGCGCGGCTGGTCCTACGTCGGCCCCACCACTTGCTATGCCTTCATGCAGGCGATGGGCATGGTCAACGATCATCTCGCCGGCTGCGCCGCCCGCGCCAAAACCGAGCAGGCGCGCCGCGCGTTTGTTAGACCAGGCTGAGGCCACTGAGGACTCAGAGTTTGGATTTGGGCAGGAAGATGATGGGCAGGAAAATTTTGGTAAAATGGGAAGACAAGAATTTGAACAGAAGGCAACAGAGGTAACAGCCTGCTTTGTGTCTCTGCGGTAAACTCTGCCCTTCCTGCCTCTTACCGATCTACCCTGAAAGCCGACGTTGGATCTTAATTATTAGTTAGATAACCACAGATTACACAGATTCCACGGATTAAATTAGGTTCCATTTGCAACTTCTCCGAAGTTGCAAATGGTGAAAAAATCCAAACCAAAAAATCCGTGAAATCCGTGTAATCTGTGGTTTTTCTTCCCCATTGCAGGAATTCAACTTCGGATTTCGGGTCTACCGAAACACCGCCCCCCTCAGGCAGGACGGCTCAGCAAGTTGACGCGGAGCTTGGAAAACTTGCGGAGCGCCTCGAAGTGCGTATCGAAGGTGGTCAATGCCACGTCGTGATGCATGCAGAGGGTGGCGATCAGCAGATCGATGGATGACACGCGCAGACCCGCGTCGCATGCCTGCGCGGCGAGGACCGACGCCTCATGCCAAAGCTGCGGCGGAGTCTGAATGAGCGGCATCGTTTCCAACCGGCGGAGCAATAGCGGCCGCTCGCTGCGCGCGGCGCCATAGAGCAACTCGAAACGCACCGGTTCACAGAGCAAGGCATCCGCATCGTTGACGGCCACATCAGCCACTTGGCGCGTGGCGTGCGGCGTGCCTTTGCGGAGGTGATCAATCCAGACACAGGTGTCGATTACTTGTTCCATGCGGATTGCCGGTCGAGTTCCTGGATCGCTTCGTAGTGGGGAAATTCAAACGTCACCTTGCCCGACATGACTTCGTCCGAAAGTTCGCGCCGCCGCCGCAGCATCAACTCGGATGCCAGAAACTTGGCAATGGCTGGTCCTTTCTTCTTCACCCCTGAAAAGCGCATGATGTCCTTCATGTCCCGGTCAGGAATATCAACGGTGATTTTCATGAAGTTACGCTGCCAGAATCTGAAAATTCGTCAAGACAAATAGGAGAATTACCGACCTCTTTCTGTCCCCCTTTTTTCTGTCAGCTGTCCGTCTTGCTTTTCATTTGCGCGTCACTTACTCAAACGGATTCTCAATCCTAAGCGTACCTATCGACCGACCGTTTTGGAGGTCTTCCGAAAACAACACAGCCGCACCGCTGGCCATGGCTGCGGCAACGATGAGACTGTCATAATACCGATATTGCGTTTGCACATGAAGCGCGACCGCCGTGCGACTGAGGGCCGGAGATGGCAGCACTGCACAGCGCGGCCAAAGCACCAGTTCAAGGTAGTCGGCCAGATCCGCAGGTTTCATGGGCTCGGCAAAGCGATGCAACGCAAGGTTGGCGAATTCCTGCACCACCTGCCAGCTCACCACCCAGTCGCGGCTGCCCATGACTTCCCGCGCCCGTTGCCGTTTCACGGGAGCGGCGTGATCAAACGCATAGGCCACCACGTTGGTGTCGAGAAAGACCTTATTATTTGCGCTCATTCATTTCCTCCCTGTTGAACGGTCCACCTGACGCCACATAATCCAGACGCAGCATCAGGGATGCGAGTTGCTGCTCCCGCTCCCGTCGCCCGGCCAACTCGCCCAGCCAATTGCGAAAAAGTTGATTCAAAGTCGTCCTCTGCGCTCGCGCCGTGGCGCGTGCCTGTTCAATCAGCTCCTCATCCGCACTCAAGGTGATGTTCTTCATACCGCGAATGTAGTGCACAATATTTTCGTGTCAATCGCGAATGCGAAAATCGGTCCAACAACGCGTGTTGCCAGTCGAGGCGGGCAAAGAAAACCACTGAGAAGACTGAGGTCCCAATAACCTCTAACTGGCGCGCCCGCGCCGCCCAGAAACAAGATCCTCAAATCACCCACCCATTCAGGCGAATTCCACCGTGGGCTTTACCCGCACGGGCGGCAGCGAGCGCTGGCCGGTCTCAAAGATCTGCTCCCATTCGTCGATCACCTGCTGGAGTTCCCTGGCCACCTTGAGAGGGTCATTGCCATGCACGCCACCCGCAAATAAATCGGGACAGCGTCCAATATAGGTCTGATCCTCGTCCGACCAGGCCACCCAACGATGGTAAATGTCCGTCTTGCTTTTCATTTGCGGGTCACTTTCTCAATGGCTTGCTTGACTGCCTTCTCTTGATAAACCTTTGCGTCGACTCCAGACCGGCCGGAAAGAGTGACATTTGTGCCACTCGCCAAGTGCTCGTAGTTGCGATGACTGCCTTTCCCTCCGCGATCTATGAATCCTGCCCTCTGAAGGTCGGCAATGAGCTGGCGAATCTTCCGGGGCATGCGGGTAAGATACACCGCCATGGGGTCCTTACAAGTCACAATCGCGAATGCGAACATCGAACATTCAACATTGAACCAAAGAGGCGTCCCGCCCCGCGTGGACGAGTCTTCACTTGGACTGCGGTGACTCGTCACCGCCTTCAAGCCGCGTCGCCTTGGCGACGAGGGCGACGGAGCGCTGGCTCTAACGGTTGCGCGGGCCTTTGCTGCTCCGCCCCCCACGGAGCAAGCTCCATCCGCCCTGGCGGGGGCCAGCCCCCGCACTCCCAGCGCCTGGCTCTCTTCCTCTTCGTTCGATGTTCGATGTTCGACGTTCGATGTTCGATGTTCGCAGGGATGACCGTC
>CAIKDP010000019.1 GCA_903826205.1 Akkermansiaceae bacterium | reverse complement strand
TATACGCTTTCCGACGATGTTTCCTACGTGATGATCGATGGCCGCGCGGCGCTCAAGTGGCAAGCCAACCAAGCGCCACCTCTCGCACCAGACAAGGTGCCGAGCGCCACGGTGGCAGTGCCCAAAGGCATGGTCGCTGTGGAATACTTCCATGCGGTGACCGAGCCGCCGGCTGCGATGGTGCTCGGCTGGGAACAAGGCGGCAAACTGGGCAACGTGCCGCCGGAGGCATGGGTCCACCCGGGCAAGGTGAAAGATGCCGGCATCGAAGGTCACGCCGGCGTGCCCGTGCCACTGGCCACACTGGTGGCCGAGCGCTACCTCGGTTATGGCGGCGAGTGGTATGTTAGAGTGAGGGGCTCCCTCGCCAACCCCGGCGAGGGCTGGCAAGTTGAATGGGTTTGGCCGGACGGCCATCTGGACCAAGGGCTTGACGTGCAACGCTTGTGGATGAACCTCGAACCGCTGCAACTGACACTGCGCTTGCGCAACGGCACGCGCGGGATCGAGGGCCGGCGCGTGCTGGTCATTCCTCGGGAGATGGAGGCGGCCTCGGTCAACCATGGCGGTCAGCTGAAGGAATTTCTCGAGTTACTGGAAAAAGAGGACCCAGCCGTGTTGGCCGAACCGGCACGCCGCGCGGGTTTCGTGCTGGCCAGCGCATTCCTGCCTCCAACAACGGCGGCACGCTGGGCCGAGGCCTGGCTGACGGTGGCCAAACCCGCGGCCGGCCCCTGGGTCGAGGCCATGGCGATGGCCATCCGGGAAGACGCCAAGCGCGATCCCAAGGCTGCGTTGGACCGGTTGCTAGATCTTCCAAAAACCGCACGCGAAGCCCTGCGCGGAACGGCTGATTTGTTAGAGCTGGACCTGCGGGTGTTTGGGCTCAAGGACCCGGTGGTGCCCGGCTTGGCCGCGCGCCTGCGCAAGAGCGGCGACAAAGCCCTCGCCAACATGGCGGCGATCCGCTTGGGCGACTACTATCTTCTCAATGGACGGATCGACGAGGCGAGCCGCTGCTTTGCCGAAGCGGTCAGCGACCGCGACGCTGCGGAACGCAAGGCGCCGGTGATCGACCGCGCGCATTCGCTGGCCATCGAGGAACTGGTCAACGGCAATCACCTCGATGAGGCGCGCGCCAAACTCGAAGCGTGGGAGCGCCAGCGCCCGGCAGCCAGGCTTGAGGGCGACCAATGGCTGTGGCGGGCCCGCGTGATGTTCCTGGCAGGCGATTGGAATCGCGCCTTGCAGGATTTGGAGACCAGCCTCAAACTGCGACCCGGCTCGCCGGAGGAGATCGACGTGCGCTTCTGGCAGGCCAGGACCCTCTTCGAACTCAAGCGCAAGGAGGAGGCCCGCAATATCTGGAACTCCCTGGTGAAAGACTATCCGAAACACGAACGCGCCGAAGCGGCAAAACTATGGGCGGCAAAACCGTAAATGCGTGGCTGCTTCCCGGGGAGCGCCGGCGTCCCGCCGGCTGTGTTAGGCATCCTGCCGAACACTCTTCCGTCTATGGAACGCATGAACCCCCGCAACCTCTTGCCTTGCCACAATGGTTCAGTCCCAAAGCTGCGGACCGTTACAGGACCGGGAACCAATTCAACCACGGATTACACAGATTACACGGATTGGATAGATTGCATGGATTAGACCATTTATTTAAAAGCCAAAGTCCACCAGAATTCAACCCATCCATATCTGATAATCCGTGCAATCCGTGTAATCCGTGGTCAATCATGCTTCGGCCCCGGAATCTGCGGTTCCGGAACATGATCCTAATATTGTTAGGGTTTTTCCTGACATCCATCGCCCGGGCCGATGGCCCCGGCCGCATCTACACCAAAACTCTAACAACAGATTCCGGAATCATCTCCGCCAAGGTGAAAGGTGCCGTGTTGACCCATGCCATCGCCGTCGAGCGCGACCGCACCCGCGTCTATCTCGCCACGCTCGAGGACGCCGGCGCGGGCTTTCGTTTTGCCAACCTGCCGGTGGGTCGCTTTGATCTGGTGCTGGTTACCAAGGACAACCGGGTGTTTGAAGGGCTCGCGCTGGGTGCCGCGGCGGTCTTGCCCGAAGACCGCACGAAACACCTCGAGGACGGTGTGACCAAGGCCGATTCATTTTTCAACCGCCGCGTCCGCCACCGGACGGGACTTGAGGGTGAGGTCGCGCTGGTCTTCGTCGAGCGCATTCGCGACGGGCAAATCCTCCGCGGCTCGGGCGAGGAGCTCAATGCCGGACTGCGCCGGCTGGAAATCATCGAGTTGCACGAGGCCGACGATGAATGGCAGATGGTGCGCACACGCCATCTTTATCGGGAGGAAACCCCGCGCCAACAAGGCATCCCGTTTTTCACCCACGTCCACCAACCGGCGCTGGGCGGCCTGCGCATCGGCACCACCCCGCGCGACCTTGGCACCCTCGATCTAACATCCAGCTGACAAATATGAGCACTCTGAAATGTTTGAAAATCATCGCCGGCACGGCACAGGGCAACACCATCCCGCTGGCCTCACCACCGGTCACCCTGGGTCGCTCCGACGATAACAGCGTCATTCTATCACCCGAATCCGCGGCGTCGCGCCACCATGCGGAGTTTAGCGAGGATGACGGCGCGTGGTCGGTACGCGACCTCGGCAGCATGAACGGGACCTACGTCAACGGCGAACGCATCGAGTGGCCGCGCGTGTTGCGCCTCGGCGACAAGATCAAGATCGCCGGCGAAGTGATGGTTTTCGAGGATGATACCGGCGATGGCTCCCCAACATTCCCGCCGCCGATCCTTCAAGAAGCGGCCCAGCGCAAATCCGGGACGTCCACTGTGATTCTGGATAGTGGCGCGGGCCTCCCGTCCAATACTGTTAGCATGGCGCCGTCTGATAGGAAAGCAGGCTTTCAGCCTGTGATGGAAGACAGTGCATCCCGCCTGTCCGCCAAGGAAACGACAGGCCGCAAGCCCGTCGACCATGACAGGCAGGATGCCTGTCCTCCTGCTGAACTGGCGGAGGAAACCGCCGCCCAACTGCGCATTCTGGTCCCGCGCCTGGAAGGCGTGGTGGCCGAGATCGGCAAGGCCATCGTCGGCCAGAAGGAAATTCTCCACAGCCTGATGCTGGCGCTCATGTCGCGCGGCCACGTGCTCATGATCGGCCTGCCGGGTTTGGCCAAAACCCTGATGATCCGCACCCTCGCCGAAGTGCTCGACCTGCGCTTCCGGCGCATCCAGTTCACTCCGGACCTGATGCCCACCGATATCACCGGCACAGACGTGTTGGAAGTCGACGAGGTCAGCGGCCGCAAGAGCTACCGCTTCATCCGCGGGCCGGTGTTCACTAACATTTTGTTGGCCGACGAGATCAACCGCACGCCGCCCAAAACCCAGGCCGCCTTGTTGGAGGCGATGCAGGAAAGCCACGTCACCGCCGCCGGTGAGACCTATCCACTGGCCCCGCCGTTCTTCGTGCTGGCCACCCAGAACCCGCTCGAGCAGGAGGGCACCTATCCCCTGCCCGAGGCCCAGCTCGACCGTTTCATGTTCAGCCTGCGCGTCAATTACCCGAACGAAGCCGAAGAAGAGGAAATCGCCGAAAGCACCACTTCGGACCGCTCCGTCACGCTCAACAAACGCATGAGCGGCGAGGAAATCCTGCTGCTCCAGAAGCTCGTCAGGCGCCTCCCGGTATCCAAGCACGTGGTCAAATACGCCACCCGCCTGGCGCGGGCCACCCGCCCCGCCGACCCGCGGGCGCCCGAGGCGGTGAAGAAGTGGGTCCACTGTGGCGCAGGTCCGCGCGCGACCCAGTACCTGTTGTTAGCCGCCAAGGCGGGCGCGGTCATGCGCGGCAGTCTGGTGGTCAATAGCAACGACGTGCGGTTGGCGGCCTTCCCGGTATTGCGGCACCGGATGTTCACCAACTTCGCGGCCGATTCCGAAGGGGTTGACGTCGATGACATCATCGCCAAAGTCCTCAAGGAAGTCCAGGAACCCGGGGAAAAGGACTATCAGAAGTAGCCCCATGGACCTTGAAGCCGCCATCGCCCATTGCCTGAGCCAACCTCATGTGACCGAGGAGCCCCCGTTCGGCCCCGAGGTGCTGGTGTACAAGGTGGGCGGGAAAATGTTTTTCGCCCTCACGCCCCAAACCCGAAATAATCCCGGGCGTTTTCGTAGCACACCGCTCTGACCAATCCGGCGAGCGCCTCGAAGTCATCGGGCAGCTCGCCGCGGTCCGCCTCGCATCCTAACAAATTGCAGAGGATCCGGCGGAAATACTCGTGGCGGGGGAACGACAAAAAGGAACGCGAATCGGTGAGCATGCCGACGAAACGCGAGAGCAGGCCGGTGGCTGACAACGCATCGAGCTGGTGTTCGATGCCGTTTTTCTGATCGAGGAACCACCAAGCCGAGCCGAACTGGATCTTGCCGGCGACGCTGCCGTCCTGGAACGCCCCGGTCATCGCGGCTAACAAATGGTTGTCCGCCGGGTTGAGGTTATAGAGAACCATTTTGGGCAGGGCGTTTTCACTGGCCAGCGCATCCAGATATCTCACCAGCGCCTCGCCCTGGCGGAAATCACCGATGGTGTCATAACCACTGTCCGGCCCCAGCGTGGCATGCCTCAGGGTGTTGGTGTTGCGGAAGGCGCCAAGGTGCAACTGTTTGGTCCATCCGCGCGCGGCATCGAGTTGGCCGAAGAAAACCATCAGATAGAACGAGAACTGCTCTTTCTCCCCGGCACTCACCGCCGTGCCGGAGCGCGCCTTGTCGAAAATGAGCGAGGCATCCTCATCCGTGCAAGCCAGCGCGGGACAGCGGCCCAAACCGTGGTCAGACAAACGCCCGCCCGCCGCATGAAAATCATCATGGCGCTTTTGCAAGGCCGCCAGCAAATCCGACAGGTAAATGATCGACATGTCGGATGTCTCCTCGAGCTTGCCCAGCCATTCTTCCAGCAACTCCGGCTGGTCCACCAAGAACGCCTTGTCCGGGCGGAAGGTGGGCAGCACCCGCGTGCCGAGACCGGAGGTGGCGATGGCGAGGTGGTCCGTGAGCGGATCAGCCGGATCATCGGTGGTGCCGACCATCCGCACATCGAATTGTTGGAGTAACCCGTGGGCGCTGAATCCGGGTGCGGAGAGTTGTTCATTCGCGCGCTCCCAGATTTCATCGGCGGTGGCCGGGGACAAGAGCAGATCGATGCCGAAGTAGCGCTGGAGTTCGAGGTGGGTCCAGTGGTGGCTGGGGTTGCGCAAGGTGAAGGGCACGGTTTCCGCCCAGGCCTGGAATTTCTCACGCGGGGTGGAGGCGCCGGTGATGAGTTCTTCCGCCACGCCGTTGGCACGCAGCAGGCGCCACTTGTAATGGTCGCCGCCAAGCCAGATTTCCGCGAGGTTGGCCCAACGCCGGTTGCCGGCAATCTCGCGCGGCGAGAGATGGCAGTGGTAGTCAATGATCGGCTGGGCCTTGGCCACCTCGTGAAAAAGCCGGCGCGCGGTCGGCGAATGGAGCAGAAAATTCCCGTCGAGATAGGCCATGGCCCGGTCATCACAGCACATCCGCGGCGATTTTCCAAGCAGGAATGCGGGCAGGAATGCGGGTAGTCCTTGCCAGTGGCATGCGGATGGCCCACCCTCTGTGCCTGATGCGATTTGTGATCCTTGGCAGTGGCAGCGGTGGCAATGCGGCGCTCGTCGAGTGCGGCGCCCTGCGCCTGATGATTGATGCCGGGCTGAGCGCCAAACAACTCACGCTGCGGCTTGCCAAGGTGGGCGTGGCGGCGGCTTCCCTGGATGGCATTCTGCTCACCCATGAACACGGCGACCACATCCGCGGGCTCAAAGTCTTCCTCAAGCAAAATCCAGTGCCGGTTTTCGCCACTCACCTCACATCCCAGGTGGTCCGCGAGGCGGGCCTCGACGGTGGCCAGTGGAAATTGTTTGAAGCCGGCCGGGCGTTTACCATCGGCGCGGCCACCATTGATTCCTTCCCGATCCAACATGATGCGGTCGATCCGGTGGGGTTTGTCATCCGCCACCAGGACAAGCGCCTGGGATTGGTCTCGGACGCCGGTTTCGTCACCCGCAACATGACCGAGAACCTGCGCAACCTCAATGGCTTGTTTGTCGAGGCCAACTATGATGAATCCTTGCTCGATGCGGACACCAAGCGCCCATGGTCGATCAAACAACGCATCAGCTCGCGCCACGGCCATCTGTCCAACACGCAGGTGATGGACTTGGTCCGCGAGATCGCCCACCCGGCATTGGCGCGGGTGGTCCTGGGGCATCTGAGCTCGGATTGCAACCTGCCACATCTGGCGCTCACCTTGCTGCGCGAGTGTCTAACCACTCTGGGGCACGGCCACACCGAAGTCCATTGCGCCTGCCCGCACGAGCCAACCGAGTGGTTCACGTTGTGAGGCCATCATAACTCCTGCTCGATCGCCTTGAGGGTGAGGAACCACTTGTTCCAACGCCGCTGGAGCGGCTCAAGCGCCTGTTTTTCCAGCGCCAGGTGGCTGCGGATGGCATCGAGGGAATCCACATAATCTTGAAAGACGACGCGCAGGGCTTCCTCATAATCCGCGCGCAGGGTGCTGGCAAAGGCGCCACAGGTATCTAACAAACGCAGTTTGAAATCCGCGATCAGGGACTTGCGGGTCAGCCAGCCGATCAGCAGACCGGACATGCCAAACACCAAGGCCAAGCCACAAAGCACCTGCGGCGCCCAAGGCAGGGCGAACGCACCACAAGTGGCACCGGCAGCCAGCAGCAGCAACGTCATGAAGGTGAATGATTTCAAGGCCACATTGCGCCGCCGCAGGTCCTTGCCCAGTTGGTTGCGCACTTTCAAGTTGCCGATCCCCTGACGGGCGGCACGCCCGAGGCGCTGCACGAAGCGGCGCCGTGCGGTGGCGAGTGTGGCATCAAGGCGGACCGCATCCCCCAAGTCCACGCCCATCACCTGCCGCACCCGTGCGCCGAGCGGGCTCCAGTGACTGTGACAAGCCTCCACCACTTGTGCTCCATCGGCTTCCGCCACCGCCTCCACCGTTGCTTGCAAGCGTTCGATGAAAACCGCCTCGATTTCCTGCCCCGTGCGGTCCCCAACAAATAGCCGGAAAACCGACCGCAGCACGCCGAGTCGTTTGCCGAGCAAGCGGGCCACCCCCACCGCCTCGGTTTGAAAGACTTCCGCGACACCGGCCAGATGCAGCGGCAAACGCGCCAGGAAGTGTTCCCGCATGGCGTCGATTTCATTTTCGACATCGCCGAGGAAGTTGCCCTGGGCATGAATCCCTGACGATCGGTTCTCGATCCGGTCCTCGACGCTGCGCAAGGCCGCCGCCGCCTGCGCCCGCCACTTCTCTAACAGCTCAGCACGGGCCGGCGCCTCGCAAACCGATCTGGAAATGAACTCTTCAAGGGCGGGGTAGCCGCTTGCGGCGAATTGGTTCACGCTGAACGGCGCGGCGAGTTTGGCCTCACAGGCCAGCTTGCCGGACACGGCAAACATCGGCGGCACCATGCCAATGCGCTTGAGCGCGAGATCGCGCATGTGTCCCAAAATCACCTTGATGTCCGCGGGGGCGCGTTGGTCGGCTTGCTGGATGATGAACACAAGCCGTGAGAGGGATTCCGGTGGCAGGCGTGAGATGCAATTCCAAGTGGCCGCGCCCCAAGGGTTGGAAACCGGAAACACAAAAAACATCAGATCGGCGGTGCGCAGGATCGGGTCGCTGACCTGCAGGTGACCGGCGTGAGTGGAATTGGTGCCCGGAGTATCAACGAGGGAGAAGTCACGCAGAAACGCCAGCGGGCGGTAGCGTTCTTCGAGCAACGGCGTGATGACCGCCTCGCGACTGGCCTCCCCGTAACGGTACCAATGCACTTGCTTGGTTTCCGGCAGGCTGTTGACCTTGCACAATTCGCAGCCGAACAGGCCGTTGAAAAACGTGGATTTGCCCGCGTTGACCTCACCGCAGACGACAAACAAAAACGGCGGACTCACCTCCAGTGCGGTGGGCATCCCCTGCCCGGCCAAGTCCGTACCCGTTTCCGCCGCCAAGAGCGCGATGCCCGCCATCACTTCAGACAAGCGTTCGCGCATTGCGAAATAACGCTCGCCGAACATGCAGTTAGGGTGGGCTAAATGGGTTAGGGTGCCGGCGCCGGTTCGGTCGCTGGCACGTTAGGTGCCTCGCCTTTCATCGCCAGCAACTGGGAAACCGTGACAAATTTGAAGCCCCGCCGCAACAACCCGTCGAGGGTGGCTGGCATCGCATCGACGGTTTGCGCATGCAGGTCGTGGGCCAGAATGATGCTGCCTGCGGTGGTTCCGGCCAGGATGCGCGAGCTGACCGCCGCGGCTCCCGGGCGTTTCCAATCCAAGGGATCGACCGACCACAAGATGATCGGGTAGCCGAACTCCGCGTTGACCCACTCGCGCTGGCGTTGGAGCATGCCGCCATAGGGCGGGCGCAGCGTCCGGGGTTGCACCCCGGCGGCACGACCGATGGCGTCGCGGGTGCGGGTCAACTCGTCACGCACCTCCGAGTCACCCAACTTGGAAAACAGCCGGTGTGAGTAACTGTGGCTGCCGATCTCATGGCCTTCCGCGACGACGCGGCGCACAACCTGCGGATAGAGGTCGACGTTGCTGCCGACCATATAGAACGTGGCCTTGATGTTGCGGGCGCGCAGCATATCGAGCAAGCGCGGGGTGTTTTGCGGCTGCGGACCATCGTCAAAGGTGATGGCGATGTACTTGTCAGCCACCGGCACTCTGGAAAACGAAATGCCCGCCCCTTTGGAAAAATCCGCACGCAAGGTCATATCCGGATTGCGCGGCATCGGGCCATTCAACGCGGGCGTCCGGTAGCTCTTGTTATTGGTGGTTTTGAGCGGCGCCGCCGCATGCGCCACCGGCATGAGTGGCTTGGGCTTGTCAGATCCACAACTGCCCAGCGAGGCGCTGAGCAGAACCAGACCTAGGGCGATGAAGAGACGTTTCATGTGGGGGGGCAATACGGTGCGCATGTGAAGATAGACGGCGAATATCGATCAGGAAATCGATTTGTCACGCCCTGATTTCAGGGATTTTCGCCCGCCGGATTTTTTCAGTCCCCCACCTTCACAGTTATAGGAGGAGGGACATTCCCGTCCCCCCACCCTCACCGCTCCTGAAGAGGCGGACTGGAATGTCCACCCGCCTTGGTCCATGTGCGGCTTACTTCGCCAGCTCCGCTTTCTCGATCTGTTCGGCTGTCAGACCCACGGCCTTGAGCACACCGCTGGCCATCATCACATTGCCGGCGGGATTCATGTGGACGCCATCGCTTGTTAGGAGATTGCCCTTCTTGTCGGGACCGACCTTGGCAATGGCGGCCTGCATGTCGGCGTTGAGATCGGCCAGCAGGCATTTCTTCTCCTTGGCGAGTTCCCGCAAAAATTCGTTGTAGGCAACCAGTTTTTGGTTGTTGGGGTTGGGCTGGTCTTCACCGATCATGGTCGAGGTGAGGATCACCACCTTGACACCTGCCGCCTGGCAGCGATCGACGATTTGGACGATGTTTTTCTGGTACTGATCGAGTGCCACGCCATTGGCGCCGTGCCAGACGTCGTTGACGCCGCAGCTCAGGGTCATCCAATCCGGTTTTTTGCTCAGGACATCGCGCTCCAGGCGGCCGAGCATGTCGTTGGATTTGTGGCCGCTGATGCCGGCGGGGATGGAAATCGCCTTGACGCCATTGGCCTCGAGGCCGCGCATGACCAATGTCACATAGCCCTTGGGACCGGCCCCGGCCTGGGTGATGGAGTCGCCCATGAAGGCGATTTTCTGCCCGTCTTTGACGGCGATTTCAGCCGCCTGCACTGGGTTTGCACCGAGCATGCCGATTGCGGCAGCGGCGGCCATCCATCTCACATTCATCATGATCTTCATATCCGGTATTTCCTTGCGGTTTGTAATATTGGTTTAGTCGCGGCGAGTCATGTGGGCATCATGCGATGCCCTCCGCCCAAGACAGTGTGTTGCCCTCCTCCGCCCTGCGCAACTGAAAAAAATCCCGGCCTCTGCTACGGGGTTGCATGGCAGACTTGCCGCCGCTAGCATGGACGGCACCCACCCCTATTCCAAACCCTGCCCGCAGCTGACATCACATGAAACACACACTGAGATCATTTGCTTCGAGCACCCCGCTCACGGGGATCTCCCGCCTTTGCACGAACTTTGCCGTACTGCTGCTGCTCGCCGCCGGACCATCGGCCCATGCGGCGGACTCCGACTTTTTCGCGTATTACTCGCATGTTGATTCCGGCGAGCCGTTCGAGAAAGTCTCGCGCACGGGCGACTATGCCGACCTCATTGTGAAGCTCGGAGAGCCGGACGGGCGGTTGGTGTTCTGGCGTGGCGCGAGTTATCTGCCGTATTGGGAAACCGCCAAAGGCAAATGGTTCCTCGACGAAATCGTGGCACGCCGCGGCGATGGCGAGGGCAAGCGTCACGACAAGGTCAACGCGTTCTCGCGGGTGGCACTGGTGGAGTGCACGGCGCAACGGGCGCTCGTCACGTGGCGCTATCTGCCGGAGTTCAAGCCGGGTAATCCTAACAAGGACATTGATCCAACCCGCTTCGTGGAGGAGTTGTTCGAGGTCTTTCCTGATGGAAAAATCACCCGCTCCATCAAGCAGGGCACGGCCAGGATTGACGCATGGAACGATCCGCTCAACCAGACCACCCAAATCCTGCAAGTTGCCGCGGACGGTGTCAGTGAGGTTTCCCGCACCCAACCCGGCCAATCACCGCCGGCCAAACCCGTCTTCGGCAATCCGTTGCGGGGCGAGGCGGTCATTCCGCCGGTGCGGGAATGGCGCTTTGACGAGGGGGAAAAAGATCAAGCGCAGGAGAGCCTCACCGGCGAAGCCTGTGGCATTGCCGGCCACAAGAGCCTGTGGCGCAAGGGCGTTTCCGGCACCTGCCTGCAATTCGATGACTACAACAGCGTGGTGACTCTGCCTGCCGCCAAGGCCCCCGCCATCTCCGGCGCTCTGACGCTGGAGACTTGGTTCGCCATCGGTGCCTACCCATGGAATTGGACCCCTCTCATCCAACAGGGCGACGATGACGGGTATTTTCTCGGCGTGGACGGACATGCCCACGCCGGTTTCAAATTGCAAATCGGCGACACCTGGCAGGAACTGGTGACATCTGAAAAGTTAGATCGCGCGCGCTGGTACCACGCCATCGGCACCTATGACCGCGCCACCGGCACCATGTCGCTCTACCTCGATGGCAAGCTGGCAACCCGCAAGGAGGTCGGCTCTGCTGACATCAGGACCACCGCCGCCCCCATCCAGATCGGCAAGGGCAAACCACGGCGCCCGGTCGATCCGGTGCGCGCCAGCACCTTCATCGCATCCTATGCCTTTGACGGCTTGATCGATGAGGTGCGCATCTATGACCTTGCTCTAACACCCGAGCAGGTCATGGCATCCTATCAGAAGTTTCTGCCCGAGGCCGGACTTCTGCAAGCGCCTGACATGGACCGCCGCGCGCTGCCCAAGATTGACACCGGCGGCGGCTTCGGCGCCCGTTACACACGGCTGAAGTTTTACGACATTTGGGACAACCTGTGGCGCGTCGGCCCGTACGCCGACGTGGTGGTCGGCTTTGACCAATCGCCAGCCAAGTTTGTGTTCTGGCGTGGCATGGGCAACATCCCGATGCTCGTCAATGAGGCGGACCAGTGGTACAGCAATGAGTTCAACGAAACGTGGGGCCGCAGTGGTGGCCAGGGTTGCCAGGAACCCATGTCTGACAAGGAAGCGTTTTTCAACCACTCCCGCGTCATCGAAAACACCCCGGCCCGCGTGGTGGTCCAGTGGCGGTTCCCGCTGGTGGATGTCCTCCACGTCGCCGCCAACTACCATCCGGACACCGGCTGGGCCGACTGGTCGGACTGGTATTATTATATCTATCCGGACGGAGTGGCCGTGAAGAAAATGCACCTCTGGACGGACGGCCCCCGCAACCACGAGTGGCAGGAAACCATGGCCATCGTCGGCCCCAACCAACATCCCGAGCAGGTGGTGGAAACCGACCCGGCCCTCTACCTATCCGACCTCGCCGGCAACACCACTCCCTATAGTTGGAAGAAGGGCCCGCCCAAGGTGGATTACCGCAACCAGAAAATCCACCTTGTCAATTACCGTGCGGAGTATGATCCATTCACCATCGGCGACTTCATGAAAGGTGATGTCTATGGCGGCGAACTCACGCCCTACTCGGTGTTCCCCTCATGGAACCACTGGCCGGTGTCGCAGATTCCTTCCGACGGCCGTTACGCCAGCTTCCCCGACCGCGCGGCGCACAGTTCTCTCACACATGTGTTCATGCCCGACTTCCGCGCGGAGAAAACCGGCGAGCGGCCGTTCCAGGAAAAGCTGCTGATGGAGGGCATGACCCCGCTCAGCGCCAAGGAACTCGCGCCCCTGGCGAAGTCATGGCTGCAGGCCCCTCTCGTCGAGGGACTCGCGGATTGCCGCGACGCCGCCTACGACCCGTCGCAGCGCGCTTATGTGACTGCGGCCACGGGATCATCGCCGTCACTGCGCATCGCCGCGTCACCCGAGCACCCGCTCGTCAACCTCTGCCTCGTCGTGCACCATTGGACCGGCAACAACCCTGCCACCCTCGACATCAACTCCGAGGCGCAGGCCGACAGTCCCAAGTTCCGCCAAGGCATCATCCATGATCCTAACGGAATTCCGGCGCTGGTGGTCTGGTTGCAGCTCGAATCCACCGAACCAACCACCCTCACCCTGCACGGCGCCAGGTAAGCCGCACGTCCTCATCAACGCCGGACGAGGCCACCCTCAATGGCCGTACGTCGGGTTGTATTTTCTAACGTCTCCATCATGGTCACCGCCGCCGTGATCCTTTATTTTGTCGCCACCGTGGTTCTTGTTGTAGCCACCGCTGTAATTCTTGTTGTAGCCACCGCCGTAATTCTTGTTGTAGCCACCGCCGTAGTTCTTGTTGTAACCACCGTTGTGCCCCTTGTTGGAGTCTTTGTAATAGCCCTTGTTATAAGCCTTGTAGTGGCCGCCTCCATGGTTGTCATAATGATTATCGCCGTAATAGCCATGACCCCTGCCATAATGCCCTTGGTCATAATAGTCCGTGGTGCAACTGGCGCTGATGGCGGCAACGACCACCAAAGAAATGACGGCCGCATGGCGATAAAATACGCTAAAACGTGTGTCCATGTCTCTACGACAGACAATCGCCGGAAATATTCAAGGATATTTTGGGGGATTTCAAGAGTGTCGGATTTTCAACAGTTGCATGCAAGCCATGCCATCCATACACTGGCCGCCGGGTCCCATCCAATCTTCACCCCAAGCAAGCATCACCATGAAACAATTACCCCTCGGCAAATCCGGCATCAACGCCTCCACCATCGCCCTCGGCACCTGGGTGCTGGGCGGCGGCACCACCTGGGGCGACAACCCGGACGACGCGGAATCCATCCGCCTCATCCAGACCGCCCTCGACCTCGGCATCAACCTGATAGACACGGCGCCGGCCTACGGCTGGGGCCGCAGTGAAACGGTGGTGGGCAAGGCACTCAAGGGCCGCCGCGACCAGGCGCTCATCGCCACCAAGTGCGGGCTGTGGTGGGAGGACAAGCGCGGCTCGTTCTTTGCCGACTTCGACGGCAAGCCGATGAACCGCAGCCTGCGGCCGGACACCTTGCAGATCGAAATCGAAAACAGCCTGCGCCGGCTGGGCACCGACCACATCGACCTCTATCAGGCGCATTGGCCCGCGATGCCACCGGACAAGACCCCCGTGGAGGACAGCATGGCCTGCCTGCTCAAACTCCGGAGCGAGGGGAAAATCCGCGAGATCGGCGTCTGCAATGTCTCGCTCGACGAGTTGCAGGAGTTCCGCGCCTGCGGCACGATTGTTAGCGATCAATTCCGCTATTCAATGCTGTGCCGGGATGCTGAAGCGGACATCCTGCCGTTTTGCGCGGAAAACCACGTGGCCACCCTCACCTATATGTCGCTGGAGCAAGGACTGTTGACCGGCAAGGTCGGCATGGACCGGGTGTTTCGCGCCGACGAGTTCCGCAGCAACGACGCCTGGAACCCGTGGTTCACCCCATCCAACCGCAGCCGCGTGCTCACGATGTTGGAAAACTGGCAGGACCTGCTGGTCAAATATGACTGCACGCTCTCACAACTCGTGATTGCCTGGACCGCCGCCCAACCCGGCGTGACCCACGTCTTATGCGGAACACGCACGCTGAGCCAGTTGGCCGATAACGCCAAAGCCGATGAGCTCGCGCTGGAGGCCACCGACGTGCAGCGCATGCGTGCCGATGCGGTCGTGCTCGGCGCACCCGCCTGATGCACCGCGATGCCGGCGCGCTGAAAGAAGCGCCAGCCCGGCACACGTTAATGACGGTGACCGGCCGCGCAATTGGCCGGCCATCGAATCAAGCCACTGACAAATCATGAGATCTAACAAACCATCTCCCGCTGACTCCGGAGCCCTCGGAACAGCACAAACCCTGCTTGTCCTGGCCGTGTTGGGCACCCTGGCAATGCCCTGCCGTGGCGGAGATGCCAGCGTCGAGTCGGTCGACCGGCCCGATGCCAGCGCCGGCTACACGCACTATGTGGCAAACCGCGCGCCGCTGCAGCCGAGCCCGGTGGTGAGATTGCCCTTTGGATCAGTGCGGCCGGCCGGGTGGTTGAAGAAGCAGCTTGAGCTTCAAGCCGACGGGTTCCACGGCCATCTGACCGAAATCAGCAGTTTCCTCAAAAAGGACAACAACCCCTGGCTCGATCCGCGTGCCGGCGGCGACCGCGGCTGGGAGGAAGTCCCGTATTGGCTCAAAGGCTATATCGGCTGCGCCTATCTGCTGGAAAACGAGCGGATGATCCGGGAGGCGCAGACCTGGATCAAGGGCGCGTTGGACAGCCGCCAACCCGACGGCTGGTTCGGCCCTGACAAGGGGCGCACCGGAGTGGCGACCGACCTGAAGGGCCGCGACGACCTCTGGCCTAACATGGTCATGCTCTTCTGCCTGCACACCTACTATGACCGGACCCACGACCCGCGCGTGATCGAGTTGATGACGGGATATTTCAAATATCTCAGCAGCGTGCCGGAGGACAAATTCCTGATGGGGTATTGGCCGGGCATGCGCGGCGGCGACCAACTCTATGCCATCGAGTGGCTCTACAACCTCACCGGCGAGAAGTGGCTGCTGGAACTGGCGGAAAAGACGCATCGCAAGACCGCGCGCTGGGACACCGTGACCGCCATACCAAACCGCCAATTGTGCAACTGGCACAACGTCAACATAGCCCAGGCGTTCCGTGAACCGACCACCTATGGACTCCTCAGCGGCAAGCCGGAACACCTCGCCGGCAGCGACCTGGCGTGGCGCACCATGCGCGAACTCTATGGCCAGGTGCCCGGCGGGATGTTCGGCGCCGATGAGAATGCCCGGCCCGGATGCAATGGTCCGCGGCAGGCGATTGAGACCTGCGGCACCACCGAGGAAATGCTTTCCGACGAGTTGTTAATAGCGGCCACCGGTGATCCGGTCTGGGCCGAGCGCTGTGAAAACGCCGCCTTCAACACCTATCCGGCACAGTTCACCGCCGACTACAAAGCCCTCCGCTATCTGACCGCGCCTAACCAACCGCAAAGCGATCATACCAACAAATCGCCGGCCGTTCAGAACGAAAATGACATGTTCCACATGAATCCGCACAGCCACCGCTGCTGCCAACACAATAGCGGTCACGGCTGGCCGTATTTCACCCAGCACCTGTGGTTTGCCGCACCAGGCAACGGGCTGGCCGCCTATGTCTATGCGCCCTGCGAGGTGAAAGCCAAGGTGGCCGACGGCGTCGAGGCCACGATTGTCGAAAGCACGCGCTATCCGTTCGAGGAACAGGTCACGTTCAAAGTCACCCTCGGCAAACCGGCCGGCTTCCCGCTTTACCTGCGCATTCCCGCGTGGTGCGACAAGGCGACCCTCACGCTCAATGGCGAAAAGTCGGCCGCCCCGCTCGTGGCCGGCAAGCTGGCCAAAATCAGCCGCACCTGGCAGTCGGGCGACACGGTTGTTCTCGGCCTGCCCATGGATGTTAGAACCAAGCTCTGGACTAACAACCGCGGCACGGTGTCGCTGGAGCGCGGGCCCTTGACCTACTCGGTCCAGATCAAGGAAGACTACCGCCGCCAGGGCGGCACCGATGCATGGCCGGCGTGGGATATATTCCCCGCCTCACCATGGAACTACGGCCTCACCCTCAAGGACGGCTTCCAAGTGGTCATGGCCGGGTGGCCGGCCGATGATCAACCGTTCCGCAA
Organism: Akkermansiaceae bacterium; assembly: GCA_903826205.1. Lineage (GTDB taxonomy): Bacteria > Verrucomicrobiota > Verrucomicrobiia > Verrucomicrobiales > Akkermansiaceae > Luteolibacter. The sequence continues at coordinate 2,144 of CAIKDP010000019.1, read as the reverse complement.
CGAGGCCGCGCCGGTGCGCCTCATGGCCAAGGCCAAAAAAATCCCCAACTGGAAACTCGAACGCAACGGCGCGGTCGGCGAAGTCGTCCAACAACCGGTGCTCTCCGACGAACCGGAAGAATCCATCAACCTCATTCCCATGGGTGCGGCGCGCCTGCGCATCAGCGCACTGCCCGTCATTGGCGACGGACCCACCGCCAAGCCATGGCCCGCGACGCCCAATTAATCGCTTCGGATATTCTTCGTAGGCGCGTTCGTTAGAACGCGGGGGAATGTCGGCAGTCTTGACAAAGCTGGGCGCGTGTGGAGAAGCTGGGTTGCAGGGCATTTCCATCCCAACCATCACCATGACAACCAACACATCATATTTCGCCGGGCTCGACATCGGGGGCACCACCGTCAAGGCCGTCTTGATCAACGCGCAGGCCGAGCAGGCTGGCCCACTGGTGGAAGTGCGAAGTTTGGTCAAGGACGGCTACGAGGCGACCTTCGGCCAATTGGAACTGGCTCTCGAGCAACTTGCCGCGGGCGCCGGGGTTGAGCGCAGTGCCATCGCCGGCATCGGTCTGGACGTGCCTGCGCCCAGCAGCGACGGCGTGATCTGGGGGCGGGCCAATCTGGCCGACGATTGGGTGGGCACCGACATCCGCGGGTTGTTGTCGAAACGTCTGGGCCGACCGGTTTACATGACCAATGACGGCAATGCCGCCGCGGTGGGCGAGTATGCCCTGCGCAAATATCACACCAGCAGCCTGATGTTGGTGGCGCCCGGCACCGGGCTGGGTGGCGGCTTGGTGCTGCCCGGCGGCCGCTGTTATGAGGGTGTCAATGGAATGGCGCTGGAAGTGGGGCACGTCAGTGTGCCGTTCCGCGAGGATGATGGCAGCCTGCCAGCCTGCTCGTGCGGCCTGACCGGATGCTCGGAAGCCTGGGTATCACTCATGGCCTTGCGGCGCCGCCTCGGACTCGAATTGGCCAAGCCGCAATGGGCCAGCCATCCGCTCAACCAGACCGACGCGCCGATTGCAGAGAAGGCGTTCCGCTTGCGGGATTTTGCCCAGCAGGGGGATGAGCTTGCGGTGAGTGTTTTCCGCCAACAAGGGTTCATCCTTGGCTTCCTGATCGCGGATTTGGTTAGAGTGTTCGACCCGGGACTCGTGGTCATCGGCGGCGGCCTGGCCGAAACCACCTTCCGCGACCTCTACATGACCTGGATCGAGGAAGGCTTCGCCGACCGCGCCTGGTCGGTGTACCGCTTCAGTCCGTTAGACAAGGACAAGGTGACCACCCGCTTCGAGTGGGCCAGTGGTGGTGATGCCGCCGCCGCCATCGGCATGGCCTACACCGCGCGCGAGTTGTTTCAGTGAGAGTCTAGGGCGACGCCCTCGTAAAGCTCGGCAAGCGGCAGATCGGCCTCAATTTCGGGCAAGGCGATAACGGATTGAAGTCCTTCGTGTTCCTCGGCGGCAAAGCCACCTTGCGGCTGGCGTCGATAGGCCGTCACTCGCGGGCAATCCGGCTCCACCAAGAGCAACACCTTGAGCGACGGGATCGCCAGATAGGCACTGCGCTTTTCCCCGAGATCGGTACGCCGGGTTGACTCGCTCAAAACCTCGATGACCAGGACAGGATTTTCCTGAAAATGCACGTTACCGGGATTCCGGCTGCAAACCACCTGCGCATCCGGGTAGTAGAAGCGGGTGTGTTCCGGCAACTCAATCCGCACTTTGGTATCGCTGCCAAAGGGCCGGCAGGGTTTGCCGCGGAGACGTGAACCGAGAGCAACCACTGCGTTGGTGGCCACGGCAGCATGGTCGTTGGTGCCGCCGGCCATCGCGTGAATCGTGCCGCCAAGGTATTCGTGCTTGGTTGTGGCCAGTTCTTCACCGGCCAGATAGTCACAAATGGCGACGCAAGCAGGCTTTTTGAGCGCGGTCATGATCCGAGCTTAGCGGGGGCGGGGTGAGTCTGCAAGTCAAAGAATCCAGTCAAAGAATCCAGCCCAGGGCGTTTGGTTTGATTCTCTTCAGCTCTTTTGGCTGTAGGTTTAAAAATAGTACTAGACAAAAGGGCACGGAAATGCTCGGTTAGGGTTGTGAGAACGAAATCCACTGCCACTGACGGCGAGGGGACGGTGTCCCCCG
>CAIKDP010000018.1 GCA_903826205.1 Akkermansiaceae bacterium | reverse complement strand
CGACGGCCGCTACCATGCCACCGATGGCACCTGCACCCATGGCAACACCCACCTCGCCGACGGCTTGCTGAAGGGGCGCCTCATCGAGTGCCCGAAACACAACGGCCGCTTCGATGTCACCGACGGCTCGCCGCAACGGCCGCCGGTGTGCGTCGCGCTGCGGACCTATCCGTTGGAACTCCGCGGCGGCCGGTTGTTTCTCAACGTCGCCCGGGACGGCGGCCGCGACGCGTGCCAGCCGACAACCCATCCATTGCGCGTGGTGAGCAACCGCAACGTGGCCACCTTCATCAAGGAACTGGTGTTGGAGCCCATCGACCAACCCATCGCCTTCACGCCCGGCGATTATTTGCAACTCGACATTCCGGTCTACGACTCGATCCGGTTCCGCGACTTCGATATTGCGGCACCCTACCGCGCCGTGTGGGAAGCCAACCATGTCTTTGATTACGTCGCCACCAATCCGGTCGCAGGCCGCCGCAACTATTCGCTCGCCAGCAACCCGGCACTCGAACGCGTGCTGCGCTTCAACGTGCGGATTGCCGCTCCGCCGCGCGGCCAGGACTGCCCGGCCGGTGCGGGCTCCAGCTATGTGTGGAGTCTCAAGCCCGGTGACACGGTGACCGCCATCGGCCCCTTCGGGGATTTTCACATCAAGCCGACCCACAAGGAAATCATCTGTATCGGCGGTGGCGCGGGCATGGCCCCGCTGCGCGCCCAGCTCTCCCATCTGTTGGAAACCGAGCACTCCGCCCGCAAGATCAGCTATTGGTATGGCGCACGCTCACGCCAGGAGTTGTTCTATCAAGAATACTTCGACGACCTCGCCCGCCAACATCCCAACTTCAGCTTCCACCCCGCGCTGTCCGAACCCCTGCCTGAGGACCACTGGTCATCCCACACCGGTCTCATCCACGAGGTGGTGCGCGACAACCCGCTCGCCTCGCACCCCGACCTCACGGCCGTCGAGTTCTATCTGTGCGGACCGCCCGCCATGATCGACGCCTGCACCACCCTGCTCGCAACCCTCGGCGTCACCCCCGAACAAATAGCCTACGATGCATTCTAACCGAATACCCAACACCAACGATGGCTCGGGCGATGCGCCCAAACTCCGCTACTACCTCAACCTCAACAACCTTGAAGGTCTGCCGCCCGACAGCCGGTGGCCGGGCCTGGAGGGGGCTGCAATGTTCGATCAATTGGCGGCCGACGGATTCCACGGCATCCAGCTGCCCGATGGACAAACCGCGGCACCCGCCGGCAATCCGCTGGCGACCTGCGTCTCCGACCGCATCAACACCGCCGCCGAGGCGCCGGACATCGTGGCCCGCCATGCAGATAACGGTCACCAGTGTCTAACAGTCCACGCCGGTTGGGGCATCGAGGATGACGACGCGGTCTGGCGCCTGGTGGAGGCCATCCTCGGTGCGTCGGAAAAATCCTCGCTGCCGGTGTTCATCGAGACCCACCGTGCGACCCTCACCCAGGACATCTGGCGCACGGTGCAACTCATCAAGCGTTTCCCGGACATCCGCTTCAACGGCGACCTCAGTCATTATTATACCGGCCACGAACTTGTCTATGGCGGTCTTGACATGAAAATCGGGTTCATGGCACCCATTCTTGACCGCATCCGCTTCATGCACGCCCGCATCAGCAGCCCGGGCAACATCCAGATGCCGGTGGGCGACGGCAGCGGGCGGCCGCCGCAAGCGTCGGGCGAGGTCGATTATCTCGCCGATTTCAAAACCCTCTGGACCCGCGCCATGGCCGGCTTCCTCAAGACCGCGGTCCCCGGTGACTTCTTCATCATCTGCCCCGAACTGCTGTCACGCCGCTACTATTACGCTCGTACTTTTCCCGATGCCGCCGGCGTCCTCCATGAGGAATCCGACCGCTACGCCGAGGCCCTCACCTACACCCGCATCGCCGGGGAATGCTTTGCCGCCGCGCAAGCCGGGGCCAGGTGACATCCACAGCCATGGAAGGATGACGGTCATTGCGTGCCTGTCTGAGTGGCTGCAGGCCGACTCATAGGTAAGGAGCGGGGACATTCTTGTCCTCGTCTGCTCTTTGTCGCGCCGGTATCAAGAAACGACAGGAATGTCGTTTCTCCTTAAGG
>CAIKDP010000017.1 GCA_903826205.1 Akkermansiaceae bacterium | reverse complement strand
GGATGGTTACCGGACCATGATCGATCCAGACACCATCAAGGCAGGTTGGAGCATGGCGGGTCTCTGGAGTTTGTGGTGTTCATTCACAGGCGTCTCAGTGGTCGTGAGCATTCTCCTCGCGCGCATGCCGTGGTCTCCCAGACGTTAGGCATCCTGGGGATGTCTGTGAAGTGGGGCTTTTGTCTTGTGTTGGGGTTATGGTCTTGATATGGATTCTGCGACATGAGTGTAAATTCCAAGAAAACAACAACCAAGGGCAAGCGTTACACCGACGCCGAAAAGCAAGGAGTCATCTCCTTCGTGGGGAAAGTGAATGCAGAGAGAGGCCGCGGAGGTCAGGCTGCCGCCGCCGATAAATATAACATTTCCGTGATGACAGTTGCGTCCTGGCTCAAGGCAGATGCTGCGCTCAAACCCGCGCCTGCCGCCAAGGCTGCGGTGAAACCCGCCAAGGTTGCCAAGGTCGCGGCCAAACCATCCAAGGCCACCAAGGTAGTCACGGTCACGGCCAAACCTGTCGAGGTAGCCAAGCCCACCACGGCCACCACGGCTGCGGCCAAACCGGCCAAGGCCACCAAGGCTGCGGCGAAGCCAGCCAAGGCCACCAAGGCTGCGGTGAAACCTATCAAGGCAGTCAAGGCTGCCAAGGGTGCGGCGAAACCAGCCAAGAAGACGGGCAAGAAGGGAGTCGTGCAAGGCAAGCGTTATACCGATGAGCAGAAGCAGGAAGTCGTTGATTTTGTTGTTGCCGTCAACGCCAGCAAGGGACGCGGTGGTTTGAGTGCAGCGACCCAGAAGTTTGGCATATCGCCTATAAGCATTAGCAGTTGGGCAAAGAAGTCCGGGGTGAAGGCGGCCAAACCGCCGGTGAGTGTCAAGCCGGCCAAGCCAGCGAAAGCGGTCAAGGCGCTGCCCGCCAAGAGTGGTCTGAGCGCCACCTCGATCGTGGCACTTGGAAACCAGATCGCCAAGGCAGAGGCCGAACTCGCCTTGTTGAAGGTGATGATTCGGACCCTCAAGTAGTCGCACACCACACCACCGCTGCGCTGCGCACTGATCCCCATCGGCAAATCCGACGGCGGCATCAGTTGGGCGTATGCGCGGCCAGCGTCACTTCTCACACCTGCGCATCCCCGGCCCCGTCGCTAGGCCGGGAACATTGTTTTACGCCTGCCCTTACACATCACAGGGCACGGTTAAGGAAACAGTGATTAGCCAATTAGCTTTCGTCTATGTGGAGCTGGCTTCGAGGTTGTTCTGTCCGTTCAGGGTTGAATGACCTAGTCAAAACTCGCGTCGTCAGCCAGCGCCATCTCTCGCGTGCGCTCAGCCTCCGTCTTCGACGTTTTGTTCTTCTTGCCCCTGTCCTTCTTTATTTCAGTGCCGTAGATCGAAAGATCGAAGTCGTTCTTCTGCGCCGGGCCTGCCGTGCTGCGGCCGTTGGTGATGTATCGCTGCATCAGCTTGGTCAGCTTGGCAGCAACTTCGGCGTTTGCAGCCAGGACATCCTGCGTCTCGCTCAGATCGGTTTGCAGGTTGTAGAGTTCCCGCTTGCCGCCATTGCGGAAGATCATCTTCCAAGGTCCCTGCCGAAGCGCGAGAACGCCTGCGGCCGACTGATGCACGGTGGCCTCGCGCGAGCCGTCCTGCGTGGTGCCAAGCAACTCGGGGATCATGCTCACACTGTCCTCGCCGGCGCTGTCTGGAATCTTCGCGCCTGTGATCTCGGCGGCGGTGGCCATGAGGTCGTTGAGGCAAACGGTGTGAGCATTCACCGAGCCGCGCTTCACCTTGCCGGGCCAGCGCGCTATGAACGGCACGCGATGCCCACCTTCGTAGATGCTGCGCTTCGATTCGCGCAATGGCTCGTAGGCACGGTGTTCGGCACCGTTGTCGCTGGCTACGATGATGAGCGTGTTGTCGGCCAAATGGTTGCGCTCCAGCGCTTCGAGAATCTCCCCGAAGAAGGCATCGCCTTCATAAAGCCAGTCGCCATACTTCGGATCCTTCTTCACCAGATCCTTGGCACCGCTCTTCCCGGCGAACTCATCCGACGGCACGATAGGCTCGTGCGGGATGCCGAGCGGGTAGTAGAGGAAGAACGGCTCGCCTGCCTTCCGTTGATTGATCCACTCGACCGCTTTCCTGGCCATCAGCGGCTGATTCTCCACCGGCTCCACATGGGCGACGACATGATCCTGCTCAATGATGGTGCCGATGTTACGCGCATGAGTGAAACCAAAGAAGTAATCAAACCCCAGCGCGTTCGGGCCGCCGGTCATCTTCGCGCCGATGGGCACCTCCTTTTCGCTGCCCGGCTCCCCATCCACCCAATCCATGCCGAGGTGCCACTTGCCGATGCACGCGGTCGTGTAGCCCTGCGCCTTGAGCAGCGATGCCACCGTCGCTCGGCCCGGTGGAATGATGGGCTTTGAGAACGTGGTGAGCACACCAAACTGCCCGCTGCGTGAAGGGTAGCGCCCTGTGAGCAATCCATAGCGCGTGGGCGTGCAAACAGCAGCGGCGGTGTGTGCATCAGTGAACCTCATGCCTTGCGTCGCAAACTTGTCGAGGTTCGGCGTGCGCAAGGCGGACTGCTGATTGTAACTCTGCGGCTGGCCGTAGCCCATGTCGTCAAACAGGACGAAGACGATGTTGGGCTTGGATGGTTCGGCGGCGCACAGCGGCATGATCGCAAGGATGGCGAAAGCGCTTAGGGTCTGCATGATGTTCTTCTTGCGCCCGACTGCGGTAGTGACAAGCGTTACGGGGCCGGGTTCTATCAACATGAAGACTTTCGCGGTAGGCAACTCTTTCATGTCTGAAGACTGGCAGTGCAGAGCCTGGACGGCGAGAACCATTAGCCGGATCCAGAATAAACATGGGCTGGATAGAACTATCATCGGGCCATGGCGACAACCCTGCGGAAGAGCAACATGAGCTTGCCAATTGGCGTATGCGCGGCTACCAGCAGCGTAGGCAGCCAAGCCATGGGGGCGGTCGCCATACCAAACCCACCAACCCGGTCTCAGGCCCGCATCTTATCCCTCTGTGACAACCTTTCTGAAAAGCCATCTTCCGGCACAGGCCAACCTCCTCAAATTCCTCGGGTGCGGCTGGCTGGGGTTGGTGATGACAGTGGCACACGCCGCGCCAGATGCCCCGGCCCCCGCACACATCAACGAAATCCAAAAGGCGGTGCTCAACGAGTTGAACATCGCCAGGACCACACCCTTGAAATACGTCGAGTATCTCAAGGACCGCAGGCGCGGGTTCAAAGGCATGATCTTCAGCGCGCCGGGAGGCATCAGGGTGACCACACGCGAGGGTGTGGTTGCGATCGATGATGCCATCGAGGCGCTATCCAAACAACCGCCTCTCACCGCGCTGCAATTCTCCGGGGGCCTGGCCCTGGCGGCTCTCGATCACGTTCAGGACACCGGCCCCAAGGGGATCGTCAGCCATGACGGCACCGATGACAGCAACCCCTTTGCCAGGGTCAGCCGCTATGGCGAACCGGAGGGCTTTTCCGGCGAATGCATTTCCTTTGGCCGCTCCGATGCCCGCCAGATCGTCCTTACCCTCATCATTGACGACGGGGTGGCAAGCCGCGGGCATCGCCTCAGCATCTTCACGAAGGAATTCCGGCTCGCCGGGATTGCCCGCGGCCCGCACAAGACCTTCAAAGACATGTGCGTGATCGACTTCGCCTGTGACTTCAAGGAGGACAAGCAGGCCGTCCGCAAGCGGTTGGCAAAATAGGTTCTGCCGTGTTGCACGCGCCGCCCCGGCGGATGATACACATTACCAAAGATTACAGGTGGCAGCGCACTTCCCACGTTGCTTGCCGTCATTGCAACCGGGGTGACAACCGCCGGCGACACGAGTGCGCCAGCAAATGGGAAAAGCGGATTTGTCTGGAAGTCCGAAGTGCCGGCCAACTGCCCGTTCGGCGTTTCTAAAGCCATCTCGGGCATCCTCTTCACCGGCAAAAGCAGGACCTACACGGGAGCTGACACCTGGTATCCATCCTGGGCAAGTGATGACAAACTTTACTCTCCTTTTACAGACGGATCAGTCAATGGGGTTTTCTCTGGATCGGGCTATAATTTTGACCAACTGAAGAAGCCAGTCACGGGATTTGCAGTCATCGAGGGCACCGACCCCCTGCATCTAACAATCACCCGTGCCGGGGTGGTTGAACATGATCCATTTCCCTATGGTGGCCAGTACCCGTGCGGAGGCCTGGTTTACAATGGCGTCTGGTATTATGGAACTTATGCTCTGGACTGGTACAAGGACCCTTGGGACATCCTGGGGCCATTCGTAGGATTTGGCGTATCCATGGATCTTGGCGCAACCTGGCTCCCGGAGACACGCACTGCGCTTAATCCGATCTTCAATGAATCGGCCAAGGATGGTCGTCCTGTCCAGATGTGGAAGATGACGGAGAAGTACGGGAAGACGGAATACAAAACGGTCAGGCCGGGGTCCAAAATAAAAATTGGAGCCCCCCATTTTGTGGATTTCGGCAAGAACATGATGCATTCACCGGATGGCAAAGCATACATGGTGGCGCATGGTTCCACGCGCCAGGATTCCTACAACAGCTGGGCTGCCGGGGATCAGATCTATCTGTTGCGCGTGAAACCAAGCCCGCAAACCATCAACACTCCCTCAGCCTACGAGTTCTATGGCGGGCACGACGCAAACGGGCAGGCAGTCTGGACGGACAATTTCGCAAACATCAAACCCATTCTCGAGTGGCCTGATCATATGGGTATTGTCACGGCAACCTATATTCCAGCGTTGAAGAGGTACATCATGTGCGTCACCAATGGACGTGGTCCTGCCAACGACGGCAACGGCCCCTATGACACCTATTTCCTCGAAGGATCGGATCTGACAGGGCCTTGGATGCTCGTGGCCTATCTGAAGGGCTTTGGCGAGCAGGCGTATTTTGTGAACCTGCCTGGCAAGTTCATCGGTGCCGATGGCAAGCACCTCTGGCTCTCCTATTCGCATGGCTGGAGTCATCAGAAGGTGAATCCACCCGGCGGCAACTACGCATGGTGCCTGCAGGAGATCAAACTGCTGGAACCGGGTGGTGATCCAACAACGGCAACAAAACCCTGAGAGCGTCGCGTTGTCCCGCGCCTCCGCAATGTCAAAACCGGCCACCGTGCAGCGGGGGGGCAAGTTCTTCCATTGACGTCTCTCAGTTTTGCAGCGGTTCGGTTTTCACCTCGATATTCAACTCGGCATGAGGCGTGCTGACGGCGAGTCCACGGCTGTCTGTGACATAGAGGAAGTAGACCAGAGGTCGCGCGGCGGGCAGTGCGGCGGTTATTGAATTTTCCTTCACCACTGCGGGGGTGCTTTGCCAGTGGCGCTGCTGCCACGGCCCGCTGTCGGTGGTGTAAGCCAACTCGGCCTTTGCTACAGGCACGGGCGAAGTGACTTGTGCGGATACCCGCCCCCCGGCAACTGTCATGGTGCCGAGCAAGGGCAGCGGCGGCATGCCCTTGAGGGCGGTGTCGATGAAGGCATCGACTTCGGGAAAATTCCAAATGTGGCCGTGGGGCCTGTCAATCTTCACGCTCAAGGTCACGGGGGCTGTCACGAGTTGATAGGATTTCCGATAGCTGTCCAGCGGATAGGCGAAGTCGCCGGTGCCATTGACAAACAACATCGGACACTTGGCGCGGCCGAGGTAACGCGAGGGATCGAAGTTCTCCACCCAGCGCTGGCGGAGGGCGGCGCTCATGGGGGCGAGTTGGGGAGCGAGCCAGACACTGTTCTCATGGAGAAACCCGCAGCCATAGACGGGCACGGCGGCCTTGAGCCCGGTGTCGAGCCCGGCGACGATGCAGGTGAGGTAGCCACCCCAACTGATGCCGGTGATGGCGATGCGGCCGGCATCCACTTCCGGACGCGAGGCCAACAAACCGTGCCCCCGCAGCACAGCGGCGACGGCATGATAGCTCCACATTTCACCCGCCTCATTGTCGGCGAAATCGCGGAAAATGACCGGGTCTTGTTGGACCGGTCCGCCATCCTCAAGATGACCGGCTGGGCCATTGCCGGAGAGGTCCATGGCGAGCGCGACGTATCCGCGCTTGGCCCAGTACTCCGCCCAATTGGCAAAGGCCGCACCACCACCGCCATGCACCAGCAGCACGGCGGGGAATGGCCCATCTCCCGCCGGCCGGCCATAGTAGGCAAACACGCGGGTCGGCTTGCCCTGGAACGGCACGCCGGCGTAATAGACATCCTGCACCAGGCCCTTGACCTGACCCCACGCCGCCTGTGGCTCGCGCATCAAAGCCTCCACATCCCACGGGCCGTTCGTTTGTGCCGCGATGGTGGGTGGCGCATCGGCTGCAGCCATGGACACCGGTGCCGGAAGCACAGCGGAGATGGCGGCAAGGGTGAAGGCGAGGAGTTGGTGGCGTAAAGGGCGGTGCATGGCAGTGGTCGGCACTCTGCCGCAGCCGCATGCTGGTAGCAACCGCAAACAACGACACGCTGTTGTCGGATGCTTGGCACGAGTTGACCGGATATTCTCAGGTCGACAACGGGGCAACGCGCACGATCACAGACAACACAGCCCCCGGCGACCACAGGTTTTACAGGGTGGTGACTGGCATGCCCTGAGACCCCGGCTGTGTAGCCATCAGCCCCAGAAGCAACCATCATTGTCCTCGTCCACCAGTGTCAGGAATTCCTCGAACAACAAAGCCTCCGGCTGTGGAGGGTAGGCATGCCACTTCAGGTCGGCGCGCTGCCAGTAAATTTTCCACCGGTTGGTACGCCGCACATAGGTTGCTTTCGCGACCGGTCCTTCGATGATCCTGCCCGGATCACGCCAGAACGGGCGGAGGTCGAAAATGACGACGCTATGCCCTTCGATGCGGTAGGAAATATCGAACTTGGCGCGGATGTTCACCGGCGGTCGGCACTTTTTGAGAAAGTCCGACATGGCGCCTGTAATGCGGGCGGATTCAATTTCAGTGAAGGCCATGGTCAATCTGTGGTTGGGTGAGAGTTCATTCTTCGGGGTGCTGTCCGGTTGCCGCCCGTGAGCGGATCCATTGGGTGAGTTTCATGGTTCGTTTGTATTCCTATCGCGGCCAGGGTTCTTTCACGGCCCGCACCCACTCATCCGCCATCAACTGGTGACCGGCCCAGGCCGGATGCACGCCGTCAAACAGCCAGTATTCGGCGGGCGCGCGTTTGACGGCCTCGTCGAACACCCGCTGGAAATGCACGACCGGGAGCCTGTGCTTTTCCCCCAGCCTGGCAACGATCTGTTGGATTTTCTTGGTCGCCGCATCCCATTCCTCCCACTGCTTGATGTTGGCCGACCCCGGCAGAATGAATGGCTCGCACAGGACGATCTTTATGGTTGGCAGCGCGGCCAACGTATCGGCCAGCAGCTTGTCGTAGGTTGCTTCAATCCCCGCAAAATTGATTTCCTTCCCTGCCGCTACATTGTGCCAGACATCATTGACGCCGATCAGGATGCTCAGCACGTCGGGCTTCAGCGCGATCGTATCGTTCTGCCAGCGTCCTGCGAGGTCAGACACCTTGTTGCCGCTGATACCGCGGTTGAGAACGGTCAGGTTCAGCTCTGGGAAGTGTCCGCAGAAATTCGCGGCAATGATGTAGGGGTAGCCCTGACCCAGCAGTAGACCCGGATAGGTTCCTCTCTTGTCCCGCTGTCCGTCGGTAATGGAATCACCCTGGAAAAGAACCCGCACACCTTTGTGGAAAATCTCCGGCACACCCTCTGCGGCCTGTCCCTCCGGTGCGCCTGATGCGGACCCCGGTGACATCATGCCCAACGCCACTCCGATTGTTAAACACTTCAGCGTTTTCGTCAGGTTCATGTTTTGTCCTTCTCGATAGGGTTGTGTCCGATAGCCATGCCGCCGTTCTGGCCGTCAGGTCCGGCGCGAGACTGGTCCGGGCCTGACAATTGTTCCAGCACCGTTTGCCAGCCCGCCGCATATTGGTGCTTCCAGATTTCCCTTGCCCCCGCCATGCACCGGATTACGATACCCACGATGACCAAGCACCTAACCACCGCCCTGCTTGTAGCGGGCCTGTCCTTCGCCTCTGCCTCAGCCGAGGACAAAGACAAGGACAAGGCAAATGATTTCCATCTCTATGAACTCCGCACCTACCATGCGGAACCCGGCAAGCTCGATGCCCTGCTGGCCCGCTTCCGCGACCACACCACCCGGCTTTTCGAAAAGCATGGCATGACCAACATCGGTTATTGGGTGCCCGTCGAAAACAAAGCCAACGTCCTCATTTACCTCCTCGCGTACCCCGACCGCGCCGCCCGCGATGCATCGTGGAAGAATTTCCTGGCCGATGAGGAATGGAAGAAGGCTGCCGCCGCTTCCGAGAAGGACGGCAGACTCGTCAGTAAAGCGGATCAACTCTTTCTCACCGCCACCGACTTCTCGCCTGGCTTCACCGCGATGGGCGACACCGGTAAGCGACTCTTCGAAATGCGCACCTACACCACCCCCGCAGGCAGGCTGCTCGCATTGCACAGCCGCTTCCGTGACCACACGCTCGGTCTCTTCAGCAAACACGGCATCACCAACCTCGGCTACTATCAACCGGTCGCGGGCCAGCCCGCGGCAGGCGAGACCCTGCTCTACTTCCTCGCCCACAAGGATGCCGCTGCCGCGCAAAAATCCTGGGACGCATTC
>CAIKDP010000016.1 GCA_903826205.1 Akkermansiaceae bacterium | reverse complement strand
TTTTTCGCCGGCTTGGGCAGCGCCATCGACAAACAGGGCGGCTTTGGCGGGGTTGAGACCGAAGCGGACCACGCCGCCGTTGCCACGGGAATTCGGCTTGTAGATGGTGTAATCGGCGGCGCGCTCGGTGAAACGTTCGGCAGAACGTTCGGCAGAACGTTCGGCGGGGGACGGGTTGGTGGTGGAGTTGCCGGTGGTGGGCATAGCTGGATCAATCAATGTGTCTTTCATTGGATTCATAGGTTAGGTTGTATTTGCCATTTAACCCGGATTTTGCCAGGCCGCAAGCAAAATATGTTCAAATGAACAATTTTTTTGAGGGAGGGGGTGGCCAGCGTGACGCGCGGGTTGTCGCGGCTCATTGCGGAAGGCTTCTTTTCCCGTAGGCGCATTCGTGAGAATGCGGACGGACGACCCCGCAGTCCTATGCGATCCCGCGCCTTGCCCCCCGCGTTGTCACCAACGCGCCTGATCCCGCGTTGTCACCCACAAGCCTATGGAAGATAGAGGCGACGGGACCTCCTGCAATCAATGCCTGAAATGGCGGAAGCCGGTGAAAATCATGGCCATGCCGGCGGCGTCCGCGGCGGCGATGACCTCCTCATCACGGATCGAGCCGCCGGGTTGGATGCAGGCGGTGGCGCCGGCATCAATGGCGGATTGCAGGCCATCGGCAAACGGAAACATCGCGTCGGAGGCGACGATGCTGCCCTTGAGGTCGAGGCCGGCCTCGCGGGCTTTCCACACCGCAATGCGGGAGGAATCCACGCGACTCATCTGGCCCGCACCAATGCCCAAAGTGCGGTCGGTGGTGGTGTAGACGATGGCATTGGACTTGACGTGTTTGACAATGCGCCAGCCGAAACGCATGGCCCGCATTTCGTCCTGGGTGGGTGGGCGCTTGGTCACCACGCGGCTCTCGAGGTTATCGAGGCCGAGGGCGGTGTGATCGCGATCCATGACCATGATGCCGCCGGGGCAGGAGCGGATCACGGAAGATTTTTTCTCCACCAGATAGGCGTCGTTCATTTTCATGAGCCGCAGGTTTTTCTTTTTCTGCAGCAGGGCGCGGGCATCGGCTTCAAACTCCGGAGCAATGATCACATCGGTGAAAATCTCGGAGATGACCCGCGCCAACTCGATGGAAATCGGACGATTGCAGACAATCACACCCCCAAACGGTGCCTGGCGGTCGGTTTCAAAGGCCTTTTGCCAGGCGAGGCGCAGGTCGGCGTCATCCTGACCGACGCCGCAGGGGTTGGTGTGTTTGAGGATGGCGACGGTGGGGCGGACGAAGTCGAGGATGATATCGGCGGCGGCCTCGATGTCGAGGATGTTGGTGTAGCTCAGCTCCTTGCCTTGGATTTTGGTGAAATACTTGCGGAAATCGCCGTAGAGAGCGCATTTCTGGTGGGGGTTGTCGCCGTAGCGCAACTCTTGCTCCAAGGGCAGACTGAGGGAGAAATTGCAACAGGTGCCGCTGCGGCATTGGCCGAGGTAGTTGGTGATGGCCGCGTCGTATTGCGAGGTGCGCAGGAACACTTTGACCGCGAGCTGTTCGCGGAAGCCTTTGGTGGTGTCGCCGCGGTGCTCCCTCATTTCCTCAAGCACCCGCGGGTAATCCGCGGGATCGACGACGACGGTGACGCTGGCATGGTTCTTGGCGGCGCTGCGAAGCATGGAGGGACCGCCGATGTCGATGTTTTCGATGGCTTCCGCCAAGGTAACATTGGGTTTGGCGATGGTTTCCTCAAACGGATAGAGATTGACCACGACCAGATCGATAAGCGGGATGTCATGTTGCTTCCCCTGGGCCACATGGTCCGGATCGTCGCGGCGCTGCAGCAGGCCGCCGTGGACCTTGGGGTGCAGGGTTTTGAGACGACCATCGAAAAGCTCCGGCGCACCGGTGTATTCCGAGACTTCGATCACCGGCAGGCCGGCCTCGCGCAGGGCCTTGGCGGTGCCGCCGGTGGAAAGCAATTCAACCCCGAGGGCGTGAAGTTCCGAGGCAAATTCGGCAAGCCCGGATTTATTGGAAACCGAAAGAAGCGCGCGAGTGATGGGCATGGCGGGAGGCAGGACGGGGGTTGACCAGCAAGCCAAGGCCCACCGGAGGGATGCCTCATAACTATGAATGGGCCGTTAGGCAAGCGGGATTTCCTTGCAACAGGCGCGGTCGCCTATTGTCTGGGTCGCGGTCGCCCATGGTTCGGCGGACGCCAGCCCCAAGACCTCTTGTTGTCTTTGATTCATCGGGAAATCCAGCAACCCCGGAAAGTCCCGGCAGGCCGGCAGGTGATAAATATGGGTTTATTATCAACTTTTCTGTTGACGGCTCGGCGGTTTCTCCACATTTTTTGCGCGAGTGAAAAATCACAGCCTGATGTTGTTGTTAACTGCTGCCCCGCTTTTTGCCGGCGCGCCCGCTCCGCTTGCTCCTGAAGTTCCGGCCCTCCGCCCCTTCCAATCCGACGGCAACTCTAGCAACTGCGAAAGCAATGACACCGGGCGCGCCGGCCTCGCGCTCGCTCTGAACTTCCGTTTCTAACATTCTATCAGCTTTATCTAACGTCCATTCCCATACATCCCAGGGGTTCTCCGGGATGCTTTTTTCGTGTGCGGATGGCTATAACCTGATCGATCTGATATTTCTGATATTTTCTTATCGACAGACCGGCCTTTTAGCGCTACTTTGAGTCGTATGAAAAATTACACCCTAACACTACTGTTGACCGCAGCCCCGCTTTTTGCGGGAACAACCGCGAAGCAAACCATCGCACCACCTCCGCCTCCTTGTCTTGTGACTTGGTTTGCCGGGGCTTCTGTCGGTTATCTGACCGAATTGGAAGAACCCATGTATAACGTCCACGTCGGGGCCAGCAACAGTTGCTGGACAATCGGCGGTTGGAATGTCTCCCTCTTCGGTGAGGTCGGTTACACCACCAAAGACGATGACTATTACGGCAACCGCCTGCTCCCCAACCTGAACGTTATTGCCCCGCCGCTCCAACGCAGCACCTATACCGTCAACCAAATGGAGGACTCCCTAGCGGCGGCGGCCGTGTATTATGGCGGCCACACCGGCTACGACCTCGATGTCCTGCCGATCACGCTCAACGTCAAGTTCGAGCGTCAACTCACCGGCAGTCTCAACGCTTACATCGGTGCCGGCCTCGGTGCGGCCTATGAGAGCCTCGACATCACCCTCGGTTCGACCAAGTTTTCCGACAGCACCTGGGTCTTCACCAGCCAGGTGTTCGGTGGCTTGAACTACAGTGTGACCCCCAACTTCGATGTCTATGGCGGCGCCCGCTGGATCTACTATAGCAACGCCAGCCTCAGCGATGGCGGCGAGAGTGCCAAGTTGAAACTGGGTAGCGACTGCCTGCTCGAACTCGGCGCGCGTTACAAGTTCTAACACGCTTCTTCAAATCTAACTAATTACTGGACCGCCCGGGTTTTCCCGGGCGGCCTTTTTTCATGCCCGCAGCATTGTGTTTGTTAGACAAGCTTCCGGAATGAAATTTCCCCCCATCAATAGTTGCGTTCCCTTGCGGCTTCGGAGAGGTTGGATTCCAAGCGCATACGCAAACCGACCCGGTGTCCGCGGCATGAATGCTTCGGCGAAGTGAAGCATCGCGCAGGTCAAGTAGAAAAAAACTTTGGCTGTGGAACTCCCATGGAAAGGGACACGGGCGACGTATCTGTTAGGCAGGCCGAAAATAGTTTTTTCAGGAGAATTTCCAGCCCCCATTCTCTCCCTCTCATGCATCTCCGCCACCCTCGCCGAGGATGGAATCCATGCCCTCACCCAAGCCCGACATTTTTTCAGCAATCATGACTCCCACCGCACCCTCCATGCAGGAAAACGCATCCATCCCGGCAGATGTCCCGGCGGCAAGCCGGGACTGGGAAGCGGTGTGCCATGCGCTGCGTGCCGCGGTGGGTCAGGATGCCTTTCAACGATGGTTTCGTGCGGCCCACTGGTTGGGTCATGAGGATGGCATTGCGGCCGTGGCGGTGCCGGGTGAAATTCATCAGGTGTGGATTGAGACCAATTACCTGCCCGAGTTGACCCTGGCGGTGAGTGGCATCTTTGAGAACGTGCGCGAGGTGAAAGTCGTGCTCAGCGCAACCCAGGCACCCGTCCTGCCGCATTCCCCCCATGGTCCCTCACACGTTCGGGGGCCGGTCAAAACCCCCACCTTGGAGGGCGAAGCTCTCGACAAACGGGTGAAAGGTGCCGGCCTGAATCCCGCCTACACCTTCGCCAGCTTCGTGGTAGGTGCCAACAACCAGTTTGCACACGCCGCCTGCATGGCCGTCGCCAAAAAATCCGGGATCGGCTACAATCCCCTGTTCATTCACGGCGGCTCGGGTCTCGGCAAAACCCACCTGATGCAAGCCATCGGTCAGGAATTGCTGCACCGCCATGCCGGGTGCCGCATCGTGTACCTGACTTGTGAGAAATTCACCAATGAGTTCATCGACTCGGTGCGCCGTGGCGACATTGAGAAATTCCGCCGCCGCTACCGCCAGTCCGACGTGCTGCTCATTGATGACGTGCAGTTTCTGGCCGGCAAGGAACGCTCGCAGGAGGAATTCTTCCACACCTTCAACACCCTGCTCGACGGCCGCAATCAGGTGATCCTCACCTGCGACCGCCCCGCCTGCGAAATCAAAAGCATCGCGCCCCGCCTCATCTCGCGTTTCGAGTGCGGACTCACCGTGGAAATGCAACCGCCAATGATGGAAACGCGGATGGCCATTCTGAAGAAAAAATCCGCCGACTGGAAAGTCCGGGTCGATGAATCCGTGCTGCAGTTCCTCGCCGAAAACATCTGCACCAACGTCCGCCGGCTCGAAGGTGCGTTGATGCGGGTGGCCACCTTCGCCTCTCTCGCCGGTGAAAGCGTCACCGTCGAGAACGTTGCTCACCTGCTGCGCGACCTCATCCGCGAGGAGGCCAGCCGCCAGGTCAGCATCGATGCCATCCAACGTGCCGTGGCCGAGCACTACGACATGCGCTTGGCGGATATGACCAGTCGCCGGCGCCCTGCCAGTATCGCCTTTCCACGCCA
>CAIKDP010000015.1 GCA_903826205.1 Akkermansiaceae bacterium | reverse complement strand
GTGAACGTGTGGCTGGTGGTCGGAGGCACCGGGTTGCCGTCCACCGTGAGGGTGTCCACGGCATACCCCGTGGCTGGCGTGATGCTGAACGTTTGGTCGGTGCCGTATGTCGGCGCTATGGTGTCAGGACTGATAGAGCCGTTGGCGGACTGCGTGACCGTGATGGTGGTGGGGATCAGCGAATAAGTGGCGGTGATCGTGTGGGTCTCCCTCACGTTCGTGAACGTGTGGCTGGTGGTCGGAGGCACCGGGTAGCCGTCCACCGTGAGGGTGTCCACGGCATACCCCGTGGCTGGCGTGATGCTGAATTCCTGGTCGGTGCCGTATGTCGGAGCTATGGTGTCCGGACTGATAGAGCCGTTGGCATTTTGCGTGACCGTGATGGTGGTGGGGATGGCCGAATAAGTGGCGGTGATCGTGTGGGTCTCCCTCACGTTCGTGAACGTGTGGCTGGTGGTCGGGGGCACCGGGCTGCCGTCCACCGTGAGGGTGTCCACGGCATACCCCGTGGCTGGCGTGATGCTGAACGCCTGGTCGGTGCCGTAAGTCGGCGCTATGGTGTCAGGACTGATAGAGCCGTTGGCGGACTGCGTGACCGTGATGGTGGTTGGGATGGCCGAATAAGTGGCGGTGATCGTGTGGGGCTCCGTCACGTTCATGAACATGTAATTGGTGGCCAAATCTTCTGAAAGGCCGTCCACCGTAAGCGTGGCCAAGACATACCCCGTGTCTGGCTCGATGTTGAACTCCTGATCGGTGCCGTAAGGCGGTGTTGTGGTGCCCGGGCTGATGGTGCCGTGGGCGGATTGCGTGACCGTGATGGTGGTTGAGATGGGCGCAAAGGTGGCGGTGATGGAGTGGGTCGCCGTCACGTTCGTGAATGTGTGGCTGGTGGCCGGAGGCACCGGGCTGTCGTCCACCGTGAGGGTGGCCACGACATGCCCCGTGGCTGGCGTGATGGTATAGGTCTGGCTGTCATTGTAATTCACGCTTGTGCTGCCGTTCGGACTGATCGAGCCGTTGGCCCCGGCGCTGGAGGTGATGTTGTAGGTGTTGATGGCAAAGCTGGCGGCGATGGTGTGAGGTGCCGTGACACTGCTGAATGGATAGCTGGTGACCGCGCCGACAGAACCGCCGTCTACCAGGACATCGGCCACGTGATAACCCGTGGCAGGCGTGATGGTGTAGCCCTGGCTATCGCCATGGTTCACGCTCGTGCTGCCGTTCGGACTGATCGAGCCGTTGGCCCCGGCGCTGGAGGTGATATTGTAGGTGTTGATGGCAAAGCTGGCACTGATGGTGTGGGGCGCAGTGACCAAGCTGAAGGTGTGGCTGCCGCTGCTGACCACGCCCGGGTTGTTCACCCCGTCCACCAGCACCTGGTCAATGTGATAACCCGTGACGGGCGCGATGGTGTAAGCCTGACTGCCACCGGAGTTGACGTTCGTGACACCATCGGGACTGACCGTGCCGTTGGCTCCGGAGCTTGCGGTGATGGCGAAGGTCGTCGGCAAGGCATTCACCGTTACCGTGGTTGGTGTGGCAGCAGAGGTGAGCCCGTTTACCGTCACCGTGCAAGAGTAGGTGCCTGACCAACCGGGTTGCGCATTGGGGAAAGACAGATTGTTGCCTGGGTAACCAGTCGAAGGGAAAGCTGGGCCATACCAGGTAAATGCGTTGGGGTCCGAAGTGTAAGGCGAAGATGCGGTGAGAGTTACCGTTGCCCCCTGGCTGATTGGAGTATTGTTCGATACGGTGGGTGCTGGTGGCGTGGCGTCCTGAATGGAGACATTGGTGAAATTGACAGCCGCACGAGAATAATTCTGGAGATAAATCATTGGAGCGGTGCCGCCGCCACCACCAAAATAACCGGTGACCGTCTCAAATGCGGCGTTGTTGGCGGTGCCAGAGTGAATGTAATGATTGGTGCCTCCACTCGTCACTATGACTTGGTATGTGACAGTCTGCCCACTCTGGCAGGCGACATCATATTGAATCTTATAGTATCCTGCCGGGAGTGTGAGTGGTTGGTATATCTGGGTGTCTGCCGAGTAGCTGAGGAAAACAGTGAAGGTGCGGCCGCCATAATTGGTCGGGCCGAATGAAGCTTTGGGGTTCAGCCCCGTTAACTCGCCCTCAATGCCGAAGTATGTCGTTTCTGCACTGCGGGTCCAATTGGGTATGGACGCCGGGTTGCTGCCAATTCCGATCATGCCAAAATTATCCTTGAACAACGAGGCGTTCGCCGTAAATGCGCCGTTGACGACTCTTTCCGTTACCGCGTTGGCGGCCCCGGCCGTGATCCACAGGGCGGTGGCAAGCATTAGGAAACGATTCAGGTTTTGCATGGTTTGGTTCATGGTTTGGTTCATGGTTAGTTGTGTCAATCATCAAAAAAGACCAGCCCCCTTACCAGGCTCGGAAAAACTTGCGGGGCGGGGCGATGGGCTCGGAGTGGGGCGAGGCAGCCCCCGGCACATCAGTGAATGGCTGGGACAAGTCGTCAGTCTGTTGGAGTTTCCGGCCAAACCAGGTGAAAGTGAACATCCCGTTTTGATTGGCACAGTTGGAGATGTTGGAGGATAACCACACGGCGCTCACCTGCTGGGTTCCGGTTGTCGTGTTGCCGCTGCCGTCGGTCACCGTCCAGGTGACGACGGTATTTCCTAACGGAAAGGCCGCCGGTGCGTCATTCGCCACCGTTGCCACACCGCAGTTATCGCCCGTTACCGGAGTTCCCAAGCTGACGTGGATCGCCGTGCTGCCGGAATTGACCGGCACCGTCACATCTACCGGACAGGTAAGGGTCGGCGGGGTCGTGTCCTGCACGATCACCCGCTGTGTGCCGGTCGTCTTGTTGTTGCTGCTGTCCTTTACCGTCCAGGTGACGACGGTCGTGCCTAACGGATAAGTCGGCGGCCTGTTGTTTGACACCGACGCCACTTTGCAGTTATCACCGGTCAGCGGAGTGCCCAGGCTCACATTGGTCGCCACGCCGCTGGCATTGGCCGACACCGTCACATCCGCCGGGCAGGTAAGGGTCGGCGGGGTCGTGTCACGCACGATCACCTGCTGGGTGCCGGTCGCCGTGTTGTTGCTGCCGTCGGTCACCGTCCAGGTAACGACAGTCGATCCTAACAGAAAAGTCGCCGGTGCGTTGTTCACCACCGATGCCACACTGCAGTTATCACCGGTAGCCGGAGTGCCCAGGCTCACATTGGTCGCCACGCCGCTGGCATTGGCCGACACCGTCACATCCGCCGGGCAGGTGAGGGTCGGCGCTTGCGTATCGTTGACGGTCACGGTCTGCGTGCTTGTGGCCGTGTTTCCGCTGGGGTCATACCCATACCAGTGGATGGTGGTGACCCCCATGGGATATTGCACGGGAGCGTCATTCCACACCGTGACTACCCCTCCAGAGTTGTCGCTGGTGACAGGCGTGCCAAGCTCGACACCGGTGGCATGACTTTGGTTCAAATCCATGCCGATGGTCTTGTTAGCGGGGCAGGTCAGGCCCGGCGGCGTGGTGTCCGGCGCGTCCGTTCCGGAATAAAAATTGTCGAACGTCGGATCCACGCCCTGTGCCGCATTGCTCGCGATGCGGACATAACTGAACAGGCCGCTTTTGCCGCTTGGATAGGCGCCGGGATCCGGCACCACCAGCATATTGGTCATCGCGCTAACACCATCATAAAATTTAAGCGGCAGTCCCGTGTTTTTTTCGATGATCTGGGCCTTGAGAAAGCTTCCGTCGCTCCAGAACACGAGCCGGTATCCGCCCGCACCCGGGGCAGGCCAGGTGACGCTCTCATGTTGTAAGTTGGAACCCTGATAGGCAGTATTAAGCACCTCGGGCGCGGTGGTGCCGGTATTGATTTTAAGAATTAACAGTTGATCATCCGATCTGAGCCCGTTCGCCGACACCCTCAGCACCAGGGCGTAGCCGCCGGGGAAATTGCCGTTTGTCGGGATCGGCGACTGCACCCGCGCCTCTACGCCCATATACTGCCCCTTGTCCTCCGACCAGTTCAGCAGATCCGCCTCCACATGGAATTTCGTGCGCACCGGCTCATCCATCCGGAAACTGCCGATGCGGCCCGGGTCAGGGTTGGTCGCGCTAATGACCCCCACGGGCGACGTCATTTGATAGGCCCCGCTACCCACCATTGCGGGATAGGCATAGGCAGAGCCGGCGACGGGATTGTAATGCGTCCAGCCCGTGTCGTTGCCGTCGTTGAAATCGTCGAGGGAACAAGGCAGGGTGGCGAGGCGGAGGGTGACGTTGGCGTAGGCGATCGTCTTGTCGCCACTGCCGCTCACATTCCACAATTGGATGTTAGGCATGGCCCCGGGCGTGGCCGGGGTGGTGAAGGTGCCGGTGACATGGGTGAAGTTGGCGCTGTTACCCGATTGCGCGCCGCTGTCGTAGTATAGGCCATCCATACCGGTCGTATCGCTGGGCGCAATCACGACGCGGTATTGTTGGTCGGAGTAGCCGGCCCTGGCGGCGACATCAAAGTCCAGCCGGTATTGGGTGTTGGGTGCGAGTGACAGATACTGGCCCAACCCTCCCTGCCCATACCGGATAAACGCATACGTGCGGCTGCCGGGCGTAGTTGGCCCGAACGGATTGCCGACACTTGCGCCGGTCTTGGAGCCATTTAGACCCGGGCTCGAACCTGCGCCAAATGACAACCAACTGGAAATGCCCGCCGGGTTGCCGCTGTCGTTGCTAGAGCCGGGAGAGGCCGTGAAGGCCGCCGCGTTTGCCGTGAAATCGCCATTGGCTATCCAGTTGTTGACACTCTCAGCCGCCAAGGTCACCCCGGAAACCACGGGCAACAAAGCCGCTGCCAGCAAGAGCCGGAGTTGGTGATAAAATGCCCTCATAAATGCTGGAAATTGGTTGCTTTTCAGGTGCCCCTATCACGGGGCATCCCGTGCTTCCTTTGATAGCCTTTTCCATCACGAAGGCCAGCGGAAAATCAATTTTCGCATCTCCTCCACGGTAAAGCGACTCGCCGGCTGGCGCCCTGAAAGAATTCGACGGGACGGGCGCGCCCCGCCCCAACCGGACCGTTGCGGAGAACGGTCCCTGCCCATCCACAAGGCCGCGCATGGCAGGGACGCACCTCCGGGGCGTCCGGCGGGGGCGAGGCCCGCGGTTATTGGCACTTCCGTCACCCGTCCTGCAAGCGGCGTTATAAATGTTCAAAAGAACAATTATAGTTGACTCGTGCGCCACCCGTGGCATCAGTTCCGGTTGTGGAGCACCCGCTGACAGCCGTGTTCGTCGATTGCGATTCGTACTTCGCATCGGTCGAGCAGCACTTGGATCCCGCGTTGCGCGGGCGGCCGGTGGGGGTGGCGCCGGTGATGGCGGAAAGTTCGTGCTGCATTGCGGCCAGCTACGAAGCCAAGGCGTTTGGGGTGAAGACCGGCACCCGCATCAGCGACGCACGGCAACTCTGCCCCGGCATCGCCATTGTGGAATCCAAACCCGAGGAATATGTCCGCTGCCACCACCGCATCGTCGCCGCCGTCGAGGACTGCATTCACGTCGAGGCGGTTCTGAGTATCGATGAAATGTGGGCCTGGCTGCCCTACAACCTGCGCGAACCCGCCACCGTCGAAGCCATCGGGCGACAGATCAAGGCGAGCGTCTCCCGCGATGTCTCGCCGGTCATCAAGGTGAGCATCGGCGCCGCACCTAACAAATATTTGGCTAAAATCGCGAGCAAGTTGCGCAAGCCCGACGGGCTCTGCATCATCGAGCAGCGCGAGCTGCCGGACATCTTGTATCCCCTTGAGTTGCGCGACATGACAGGCATCGGACGCAGCATGGAAACGCGGTTGCACGCCGCAGGCATCCACACCGTGGCCGGCCTGTGTGCGGCCTCCAAGCCGGTGCTGCGCGGGGCGTGGGGTGGCGTGTTAGGGGAGCGGCTGTGGCATTTGCTGCGCGGTGATGAAATCCCGGACCTGGTGAGCGCCCGCAAGTCGCTCGGCCATTCGCACGTGTTGCCGCCGGACAGCCGCGCGCCAGAGCGGGCGTGGCCGATTCTCTGCAAGCTGTTGCACAAGGCCTGCGAACGGCTGCGCTTCCATGGCCTGCTCACCGGATCGCTCACCTTGCAGCTGGCCTATCTGGGTGGTCCGGCATGGGGCGCCGAGGCCCGCAGCGCGGAAACCGATTCCACGCTGGCCCTGCTGAGATTGTTAGAAAAACTCTGGCGCGAGCGGCCCGAGCCGCGCGGCCGGTTGTTGCAGGTGGGTGTGGTGCTCACGCGGCTGTGTGAGCACGGCAACTACACGCCGCCCTTGTGGTCCGTGGTCAACGATGCCGCGGACGCCCCGGACACCGAGAAGCACCGCCGCCTTGACGCCGCCCTCGACCAACTGCGCGCCCGCTATGGCCGCGGGGTGGTTTACTATGGCAGCGTGCAGGAAGACCGTGACAAGGCCCCCATGCGCATCAGTTTCACCCACATCCCGGACCTCGGACTCGAACGGGATTGAGGGGGGATTTACGCATTGTCCTTGGCAAGGGGAGTAGGATAGCTACTTTCGCGCTTGCGAAACGATCCCATGCACACCACTCATAAAACCAATTTTCGGGCCATCCAAACGGCACTGTTGTCGAGCGCGTTCTGCGCGATGCTGGCCACACAGACGGCATATGCCGCACCTGCCGGCGTCCAAAAGAGCGAATGGAACGGCTATGAACAGCACAATTTCAATGTGGGAGGGCGTGGTGCGCTGCTGGTCATTCCCAAGCAGCCGGCCAAGGGCAATCCTTGGATCTGGCGCACCGAGTTTTTCGGGGTGGACCCTCAAGCTGATATTGCGCTGCTCGCGAAAGGGGTGCATGTGGGCTATATCGGCGTTGGCGGCCTGTTTGGGGCCCCGGTGGCGCTCGATGCGATGGACCTCTACTACGATTTTGTCTGCGAAAACTACAAGCTCAGCGCCAAGACCGTGCCGGAAGGCTTTAGCCGCGGCGGCCTGTATGCCCTCAACTGGGGCATCCGCCACCCGGACTTGGTGGCCTGCATGTATCTGGACGCGCCGGTGTGCGATTTCAAGAGTTGGCCGGGTGGCGGCGGACGGACCCGGGCGTCCGGCAGGGATTGGCGCGATTGCCTCAATGCCTATGGGATGACCGACGCCGAGGCACGCGCCTACAAGGGCAACCCCATCGACAATCTCAAGCCCATGGCCGATGCGAAGGTTCCTGTCCTCGTGGTCTGCGGTGACATGCAAGACTGGGTGGTCGCCATCGAGGGGAATGCATTGCTGTTAGAGTCGCGCTACAAGGCGCTTGGCGGCGACGTCACGCTCATCAAGAAACCCGGAGCCGGGCACCGCCCTCACAGCCTGCAGGACCCGACTCCCATCGTGGATTTTGTCCTGAAACACACCACGGCGGATAAGATCGGCGGAGTCAAATGGAAGTCCTTATCGGGGCGAAAAACGCAGGCCGTCCAGAAAACATTGGCCGATATCCCGGTCACCACCAAGCCGGCCCAGAGCGTTGTCCTCCAACAATTTGAAGCGCAGAAAAATGCCGGCGTTCCCTACGGTGACCGTGTGCGCGGCTTTGTTCACGCGCCCAAGACCGCCGAATACGACTTTGCCATAGCCGCCGACGCCAGCGCGGAGCTTTACCTGAGCACGGATGAAAACCCGAAGAACAAGGTGCTGGTCGCCTTCACCCGCCAGCCGACGGGTCCCGGCAATTTCACGCAGTTTCCTAACCAGAGGTCGAAGCCACTCAAACTTGAGGCCGGCAAAAAATATTACATTGAGGCACTGCACAAACAAAATTCCGGCAACGGCCACATGTCCGTCGCGTGGGCGGCTGCGGATGTGAGCACGGGCAAGGTGGTCCCGGGCACCGAGCTCTCGCCCTATCCGGAGGGCGCCAAGGGCTCCCTTACCCAAGAGATTTGGCTCGACCCGGCGTCCTGGCCGGAACGCGCCAAGCCCTGAGCCTGACCTGACATTTATGGGATAGGGACTCGGCCGCATTTTAGTCGGAAGCCCCCGCGTTCGCGATGGATACCAACCAGCCAGCCCAGACCCGCCCGCCCGCCTGGAAGGAAGGCGGAAATTTCGATCATAACCGGCACATGGCCGGGGATGACGGGGCTTATCGTCTGCTTTTCGAGCACATGGCCGAAGGGGTTGCGTATTGCCAGATGCTTTTTGAAAATGGTCGTGCCCTGGATTGGATCTATATTTCAGTCAACGAAGCATTCGAGAGATTGACCGGGTTGGAGGGGGTTAACGGAAGACGGGTCTCTGAGATCATCCCGGGGATTCGGGACGCGGATCCGGAATTGTTTGAAACCTATGCCCGCGTGGCACAGAGCGGACAATCCGAGAAGTTTGAATTGTTTGTCAAGGCCCTCCGGGAATGGTTTTCCGTTTCGGTCTTCAGCCCGCAAAAGGGTTTTTTCGTGGCGATTTTTGCTATCAACAGCGAGCGCAAACTGGCGGAGGAGAAGCTCGCCGACGCATTGGAATTTCACAAGCGACTCCTCAATGAGGCCCCGGTATTGATTTGGAGGGCAGGCACCGATGCGAAGTGCTACTGGTTCAATTCCACATGGCTGGAGTTTACCGGTCGTACCTTGGAGCAGGAACTTGGCGACGGCTGGACGGAGGGCGTGCACGCCGAGGATTTTGACCGCTGCCTGAAAATCTATCTGGAAGCGTTTGCCGGGCAGCGGCCATTTGACATGGATTACCGATTGCGCCGTCCTGACGGAAGGTACAGTTGGATCAGTGATTTCGGCATCCCGCTCCACGATTTGTCCGGCGAGTTTTGCGGTTACATTGGATATTGCTTTGATATCACCGGGCGCAAATCCTTGGAAGACGAGCTGCGGACTTCCCTTGACGTCGCCAATGCCGCGACCCGCGCCAAGACCGAGTTTCTCGCCAATATGAGCCACGAACTGCGCACCCCGCTCAACGGTGTGCTGGGGCTCTCCGAACTCCTCTCCTACACCCCGCTCAACGAGGAGCAAATTGACTATGTCCACACGATCATTGAAAGCGGCGAGCACCTCCTATCCGTCGTCAATGATATCCTCGATTTCGCCAGCATGGAAAACGGCTCTCTCTCGATCCGTGCAGAACCGCTGAAGGTCGCCGACCTCATCAAGGCGTCCTTGGACACAATCCGCAAAACGGCCGATGACAAGGGACTTGCGTTGCGTTGCGAAGTGGTCGAAGGAACCCCGGAGCGCATCATGGGTGACGGACACCGGATCCGGCAGATTCTCATCAACCTGCTCGGCAACGCCGTCAAATTCACAGCCAGGGGCTCGGTTGTCCTGCGCGTTGCCACCACCATCGACAGTGGACGACGGTTTCTGGATTTTCGCTGCGAAGACACCGGCATCGGGATTGCTCCTGAAACGATCAAGCGTCTGTTTGAACCGTTCATGCAAGGTGAATTGCAGATGAATCGCCGGTTTGGAGGCTCGGGTCTGGGGCTCGCCATCTCGGGACGCATCGCCAAAGTCATGGATGGCTCGATCACGATTGACTCCGTTCCGGGAAGAGGCAGCACGTTCACCTTCCACTTCCCGTTGGAGGCCTCGCCATCGTTGTCTCCAGTCACACCAGCCCCGGGCAAATCGGACCTCGCTCCGCCCACCGCCGCTCTGGTGCTTGTCATTGATGACGACAAGCCCAGCAGCACAATCGCAGGCAAAATGCTCCAGCACCTCGGCTATCGCGTCCAATTCGCCGCCGATGGAGTCGCCGCACTCAAGGGCTTTGCGCCGGGAAAATTCGCGGCCATCCTTATGGACTTGGCGATGCCGGTGATGGACGGGTTGGAGGTCGCCAGGGCAATCCGCGAGTTGGAGGCGGCGGCGGCAGACCGCGTGGCGATCATCGCCTTCACGGCCAACGCGATGCCCGGTGATCGCGAGATATGTCTGGCTGCCGGCATGGACGACTATCTCACGAAACCCTGTAAGATGAGTGATCTCGCGGCGAGTCTCGCTCACGTCTTGAAGTGATCTGGCCACCGACAAATGATGGAAAACGGAGAGTGCGGGAATATATCGCGTATTCTTCCAGAAACAGTGTTTCCTTGAATTCAGGGAATTGCAGGCATTCATCAGGCGGAAATTTCCGTTGTTGCGCCGATTTTTCTTGGACTGGGAAGAGGGGGTCGTAGTCTCCGCCTTGGAAGATCGTCCCATGTGATCCACCCCCGTATTTGGCTGGGAAAACCAAGCCTGCGCATCTCGTCCGGATGGCGGCATGCACGTTTTCAGCCCAGCCTTTCCCCGCAACCCCCTGTCTCCCAGTTTTCAGCCCCCATTCCTTGACCTCCCATGCGCGCCAGCCCGAACCGCCATTTCCTGGCAATCCAACAATGGCAGAGTGCCTTGCTGGCTTTGCTCGTCTCCTCGTCTCTTGCCCTGGCCCAAGATGCCGAAATGCGGGAATGGACCAGCAAGGTAGGCACCAACATAACGGCCCAGTTCGTCAAGATCTCCAACGGGAAGGTCATCCTCAAAAAGGCGGACGGCACAACGGTCGATGCGCCGTTATCTGCTTTGTCGGCAAGTGATCAGGAGTTGGCAAGAAAGTTGGATAAGACAAGATCCTCAGGCTCCTTGAAAAAGTTGGCCCCCGGCGAAATCGTGGGTATGCCGGATACTCGAATCACCTCGCCGAACGATCCCACCAAGCCCGTGCCGGGCGGCGTCCGTTGGTTCGGCCGTGACCATCAAAAACGCATGGATCTGACCAAGGCGGGTGGTTTTGAGCTGGTCATGCTGGGTGACTCGGTTACCGACGGGTGGTGGCGGCAAGGCGCTCTGTGGAACCAGTATTTCGGCAAATACAAGCCCGCCAACTTCGGTATCGGGGGTGACCGTACGGAGAACGTCCTGTGGCGTCTGGATGCAGGCGAACTGGTGGGGACCAACCCGAAAGTGGTGGTGGTGATGCTGGGCACGAACAACGCCGGTTTCAACACGCCTGGTGAGATTGCATTGGGTATTGGGACAGTTCTGAAGAAGCTCAGGACCATCCTGCCGGAAACCAAGATCGTGTTGCTTGGCATCTTTCCCAGGAAGGACGCTGAGAACCGGGCCAAAACCGATGCTGCTAACAAACTTTTTGAGAAGATGCATGATGGCAACTATGTCTATTACTACGACATCGGTTCCGCCTTCACGGATAAGGATGGCAAGATCAAGGATGGGCTCCTGGCTGACGACGTCCATCTTACCGGCGCTGGCTACGCGGCGTGGGGCGAGGCGATGACCCCGATCCTCAAGAAACTCATGCCGTAGGATGAGGCTGTCTTCCCTGCGGCGTCAGCCGGCCAAGGCGGCGGCGCAGCGGCGGAAGTGGTGGCCGTAGATGGCAAAGGTGACGGCCGTCCGCAGCAACAACGGCCGCCGGAACAAGGTCCAGGCCAGCAGTTTCCAATATTGATAGCGCTCGCGGCCGATCACGCCGAGGCGCACCGCGGAGCGGAGGAATGCGGCATAGGCCTTCGGATCGAAGCGCAACGCCACTTTCGGCGGGTGGAATTCGCGCAAAAACGTCCGCACCCGCCGGTAATACGGCCCCGGTTCGTAAAGGGTGGCCATCAGGTTGCGGTAGCCGTCGCGCAAGGCTTGCAGGTCCATGCGGGTGAGAAAATTGGTGGTGCCATCGACGTTGTTGCCGCTGGACGGCCCGAGCAGGCGCCCCTCGCGCTGCAAACGTTCAAACAACTTGGTGCCGGGCAAGGCGGTGAGCATGCCGACCATCGCCGTGACAATCCCGCTCTGTTGGATGAACTCAACCTGCCGCCGGAATATCGACAAGGTGTCCGAATCAAACCCGACGATGAAGCCGCCCTGGACTTCCAAGCCGGCCCGTTGCAGGCGCTTGATGTCTTCTATCAAATCGCGCCCGCGGTTCTGGCGCTTGTTGCACTCGGCCAAGCCGGCTTCATCCGGGGTTTCGATCCCGATGAACACGGTATCGAAACCGGCCGCAACGATCGCCTGGGTCAGCGGTTCATCGTCGGCCAGGTTGATAGACGCCTCGGTGTAGAAGGAAAACGGGTGTCGCCGCCGGCGTTGCCAGGCGGTTAGGGCGGGCAGCAAGTCCTCGCGCAAGCGGCGCTTGTTGCCGATGAAGTTGTCATCCACGAAGAACACCGAACCGCGCCAACCGGCAGCAGCCAGCGCGTCGAGTTCGGCCAACACCTGCGCCGCCGACTTGGTGCGGCTGCGGTGGCCGAACTTCGCTGTAACATCGCAAAATTCGCAGTCGAACGGGCAGCCGCGGGAATACTGGATACACATCGACCCGTAGCGCCGCAGGTCGGCCAATCGCCATAGCGGCACCGGCGTGTCGTGCAGGCTCGGGAATCCCGTCGCGGTGTAGAGCGGTTTGGCCTGCCCGGCTTCGAGGTCGCGCAAAAAATCGGGAAGGGTCACTTCCGCCTCGTTGAGGACGAAATGGTCGACGTTGTCGAAGTCCGCATGCTCGCTGGTAAACAGGGGGCCGCCGGCCACCACCGTTTTGCCTGCCGCCCGGCACCGCGCCAGCACGGCCCGCACCGAGTCGCGCTGCGCAATCATCGCACTAACAAAAACCAAGTCCGCCCACGCCAGATCCGCATCGTGCAGGCGCGTGACATTGAGGTCGATCAAGCGCTTGTCCCATGCCTCCGGCAGCATCGCACCAATGGTCAACAACCCGAGCGGCGGCAGGCTCGCCCGCTTGCGCACGAATTTGAGCGCGTGCTTGAAACTCCAAAAAGTATCCGGGAACTCCGGATATAGCATTAACACTTTCATCACGAGTGAAAATAAACCCGCTCACGGGCTTTGCAACGGGAGTTTCGCAACTTCACCCGAAATACCGGACGCCAGCATCGAAGATCGCCTGGTGCTTGTTGCCGGGGATGTTTTTGGCGACGAGGCGGCCGGCGCGTTCGGAGTGGGCCATTTTGCCGAAGACGCGGCCGCAGGGTGAGGTGATGCCTTCAATGGCTGCCAGAGATCCGTTAGGGTTGCTGGCGATGTCCATCGAGGGCACGCCATTGGCATCGCAGTATTGGGTGGCGATCTGGCCGGCGGCCGCAAGCTGGGCGATCACTGCATCAGACCCGTGGAACTTGCCTTCCCCATGGGAAATCGGAACGCTGTGGATGTCACCTATCTGGAAATTGGCAAGCCACGGTGAGCGCGTGCTGACGACCCGGGTGTTGACATAACAGGAAACGTGGCGGCCGATGTCGTTGTGCACGAGGGTCGGGGCCAGCGCCGGATCGTGGATCGCAGATAGCGGATCGACGATCGTGGATAGAGGATGGTGGATAGCAGATGGTGCGACTGCACTCTTCGATCCTCCATCCTTTATTCGCGATCCACGATCCATGATCCTGCCGTATGGCACCAGGCCGGTTTTGATCAGGGCTTGGAAGCCGTTGCAGATGCCGAGGATGAGGCCGTCGCGGTTTTCCAGCAGGTCCATGATGGCATCGGCCACGCGCGGGCTGCGGATGATGGTGGCGATGAATTTGGCGGACCCGTCCGGTTCGTCGCCGGCGCTGAAGCCGCCTGGAAACATCAGGATTTGCGCGCGCCGGATGTGGGCGGCAAGGGCTGTTAGCGAGGCGTCGATGTGGTCGGTGGTGAGGTTGCGGAAGACGAGGATTTCAGCCTCGGCACCCGCCTCACGGAACGCCTTGGCGGAGTCGTATTCCGAGTTGGTGCCGGGGAAGGTCGGGATCAAAACCTGCGGTTTTGAGATGGCGGATCGTGGATAGCGGATCGTGGATCGTGGATCGTGGATCGTGGATTGACGAGGCGTGCCCGTCTCGCCCTGCGGGCTGCCTCCGGCCTGCGATTTGCGATTTGAGATTTGAGATTTGAGATTGGCTGAGGGTGCCACCGCGCTCTGCAATCCGCTATCCATTATCGCCGATCCACTATCCTCTATCTTCCCCGCCGCCTCCGGCCGGGTCGGATAGACGGGCTCCAGAGTGGCGGTCCAGGCGGCCTGCAGGTCGGTTAGATAGTGGGATTCGCCGTTAAGGACGAGGGTGGGGGAGGTGGTGGTGTGACCGAGTTCAATAATGTCAGGGATGGCTTGGCGGATGGAATCCGCCGCCACGGGGGCATGTTCGATGAGGAAGGCGAAGTGGCGGGGTTGGAACCATTCAGACGGACTGAAGTCCGCACGACTTTGAAAGCCGATGCCGTTGCCGAAGGCCATTTTGGCCAGTGCGGCGGCGATGCCGGGTTGGCCAATGTGGTGGAGCGAGAGGAGTTGGCCTGCGGCGTTGAGTTGATGGAGTTGCCCGGCGAGGTGCCTGAGTTGTTGGAAATCCGGGAGGTCGTCGGCATCGCGGGGGATTTCGACAAGGGAAATGGTGGAACCGGCCTGCTTGAACTCGGGCGAGAGGGCGAGCGAGGCTTTGCCGGGCGCCAGCGCAAAGGCCACCAGTGTGGGCGGGACATCCAGCTCATTGAAGGAGCCGGACATCGAGTCCTTGCCGCCGATGGCGGCGAGGCGAAGATGGTGTTGGGCGTGGAATGCACCTAACAAAGCGGCAAAGGGCAGACCCCAGCGGGCGGGATCGGAGCCGAGTTTCGGGAAGTACTCCTGCAGCGTGAGCCGGATATCGGCGAGCCGGGCGCCGGCGGCGACGGCCTTGCACACGGCTTCGGTGATGGCATGGACGGCGCCATGAAACGGTGACCACGAGGCAATGTGGGGGTTGAAGCCCCAACTCATGTAGGTGCAGACGTCGGTGTCACCATCTAACAATGGAAGCTTGGCCACCATCGCGTCGGGCGGGGTGAGTTGGTGTTGGCCGCCGAATGGCCAGAGCACGGTGCCGGCGCCGACCGAGCCATCGAACATCTCGCCGAGACCCTTTTGGGAGCATGTGTTCAGATCCTGGAGGATCCGGGTGATGGATGGAGGATTGTGGATCGCGGATTGAAGAGATCCCTGCGGGGCCTGGACATGCACGCTGGCGCATTGTTGGACGCCGTTGGTGCTCAGAAACGCGCGGGACAGATTGACGATGGTTTGGCCACGCCATGTCATGACGAGGCGGCCACTGTCGGTGACCGTGGCGACGTGGGTGCATTCGAGGTTTTCGCGGTCGGCCTCGCGAATGAAGAAGGCGATTTCCGCGGGATCGACGCAGACGGCCATGCGTTCCTGGGACTCGGAGATGGCGAGTTCGGTGCCATCGAGGCCGTCGTATTTTTTGGGGACGGCATCGAGGTTGATTTCCAGCGAGGGGGCGATTTCGCCGATGGCGACGGCCACGCCGCCGGCTCCGAAGTCGTTGCAAATTTTGATTTTGCGGGTGAGTTCGGGGTTGCGGAAGAGGCGTTGGATCTTGCGTTCGGTGGGGGCATCGCCTTTTTGGACTTCGGCGGAATTTTCCAGCGCGGTGTCGGTGTGTTCCTTGGACGAACCGGTGGCGCCGCCGACGCCATCACGGCCGGTGCGCCCGCCAATGAGGAGAATGACATCGCCGGGCGCGGGGCTGCCACGCAACACCTGGGCCCGCGGCGCGGCGGCCACCACCGCGCCGATTTCCATGCGCTTGGCGACGTATCCCGGATGATAGATTTCCGCAACCTGGCCGGTGGCAAGCCCGATTTGGTTGCCATAGGAGGCATAGCCGCGGGCGGCGGTCTGACAGATTTTTTTCTGCGGCAGCTTGCCGGGCAGCGTCTCGGCAAACGGGGTGAGCGGGTCGCCGGCGCCGGTGACGCGCATCGCCTGATAGACATAGGAACGGCCGGAAAGCGGGTCACGGATGCAGCCGCCGAGACAGGTGGCCGCCCCCCCGAAGGGCTCTATCTCGGTGGGGTGGTTGTGGGTCTCGTTCTTGAACATGACCAGCCACTCCTGCCACTCCCCCGGTGCGGCATTTGAGATCTTAGATTTCAAATTTGAGATTGGGACAGGCACGACGATGCAGGCGGCGTTGACCTCCTCGGAAACTTCCAGGTTGTCGAGCTCGCCCGAATTTCTCAGTTCGCGCATGCCGATGAGGGCAATGTCCATGAGCGTGACGGGCTTGTCACTCCGGCCTAACGCGTCACGGGTCGCCAGATAGGTTTGCCATGCGCGCTTTACCGGCTCGCTGCCATCGGCGAAGGTGACCTCGTCGAGTTTTGTTAGGAATGTGGTGTGCCGGCAATGGTCGGACCAATAGGTGTCGAGCATGCGGATTTCCGTTAGGCTCGGGTCGCGGGATTCCTCGTCACGGAAATAGGATTGGCAAAATGCCAGGTCGGCCTCGGACATGGCGAGGCCGAGCGAACGGCGGAGGGTGGCCAGTTCGGGCGCGGTGTGGCGGGTGAAACCGGTCAGGATGGAGACGTCGGGCGGGGGGGGGGAATCGCGGCGGCCCGGGGGGGCCGCGAC
>CAIKDP010000014.1 GCA_903826205.1 Akkermansiaceae bacterium | reverse complement strand
CCGGACCCGCAGGCGCGGACGCCTGCGCTACATCGAGTTGCCCCCTCACCCCGGCCCTCTCCCCCGCCGCGGGGGAGAGGGAGGCCGAGGGGCGGGCGAGCGGTGTGAGACGCACGCTGGGCGGTTCGTTGGAGGAGCCGAGGTGGGCGGTGAGGAGGGTGCCGTTGGCGGTGAAGACGGCGCTTTCAAAGGGCGGCATTTCCCATTGCTGGGCCACCCGGCGGGCGGGCAATTCCCACAAGGACGCCACGTTGCTCTTGTTTTGCGTCACCAGCCAGCGTCCATCGGGCGAGAAGGCGAACGCGCCGAAAACATTCGTCACTTGGGACGGCGGGGCGGGCGGAGTCACGTCCCAGAAGCGGACCCCGCCGTCGTAGCCGCCGCTGGCGAGGCGCTTGCCATCCGGTGAAAAAGCCACGCAGTAGATCGCGCCGCGGTGGCCGTGCAAGCGCCGCAGCTCCTGACGGGTGGCCAGGTTCCACAAGCGGATCGTTTGATCAAAGCCGCCAGAGGCCAGCATTTGACCGTCGGGCGAGATGGCTATCCCTTCCGGGCGGCCTTTGTGGCTGAGCGATTGCGGGGGCGACTGCGGATGCGCCACGTCGAACAAATCAATCCGCGCCTCCTCCATGTTGCACGCCGCCAGGGTCTGCCCGTCGGGAGTGAAAGCCAGCACCAGGATGTAGCCGGTGGTCGGGAACGAACTTACCAACTGGCCCGAGGGAAGTTGCTGAAGTGAGATGCGCTGGGCCTGACGGTCCCAGCGCGCG
The DNA here is from genome assembly GCA_903826205.1 of Akkermansiaceae bacterium. GTDB lineage: Bacteria > Verrucomicrobiota > Verrucomicrobiia > Verrucomicrobiales > Akkermansiaceae > Luteolibacter. The sequence continues at coordinate 4,230 of CAIKDP010000014.1, read as the reverse complement.
AATTGCCGGCCATCCGGCGCGAAGCACACGGCGTCCGCGCGGCCATTGGTGAAGACGGCGGTGAGGCGGTGATTGGCCAGATTGAGCAGGCCCAATGACGTGCGCGGAAACAGCGGATGGACCAGCGCCAGATTCGGGTCGGTAGGCGAACAGATCCCATGGTTGTAGCCGTTGGTGCTAAGCCTCCACAACTGGCGGTGAGACTCCGGCTCCAGCAAGCCAAGACCGTAGCCTGCGCCAACGAGCAAGGTGCGCCCCTCCGCAGAGAATGAGGCGCTTCGGTACGTGTTCGGAAAATTCGTGTTCACGACCTCGCGACCGGGGTTGCTTGGCAGCAAGATTGGTTTCCTTGGTTCTCCGAGGGCGCGCAGGCGCTCTTCGCGAACCGCATCCCAGAGAATGGTCGTGCCCACTTCGCTGGCCGAGGCCATAAAACGGCCGTCCGGGGACCAAACAATGCCGTTCACTTTGTCCGAGTGGGCGGCGAAACTCCGGGGCGCGTCGCCCTGGGCCCGCTGCCAGAGCCAGCGCCACTCGAAGCCGCGGGGGTCGGTTGATGGTTGATGGTTGATGGTTGATGGGAGGGCCGCCGCCACTTCGTTCGGGCGCGGCGAAGAACTGATAGTTGAGGGTAAGACGCTGGGTTGGTAGGCGGCGAGGGAACGCCAAGCGAGGTCATAGTTCTCGTCATCGAGGGCGTGGGCCGCCAGCGCCACGTCCGCCGCGTAGAGGTTCAGTCCCTTGCTCTGCTCCTGTTGCGTGGCGTGGTCCCGCTCGCGGGCCACCTCTGCTCCCATGACGAGCAGCACCGCAATCATCACTGCCGGACCGCCCACCAGCGCGGCGACGAGCGCGGCCAGCGCGGGTTTGCGCCGGGCCCAGCGCCAGGCGCGTTCCGGCCAGCCCGCGGGCCGGGCGCGGATGGGTTCGCCGCGCAGCCAGCGCTCCAGGTCTTCCGCCAAAGCTTCCGCCGAGCCGTAGCGTTGGGCCGGCTTTTTTGCCAGGCACTTGAGGCAGATGGTTTCCAGGTTGCGATCCACGCGCTGGTTGATCGAACTGGGTCGTCGCGGGGGCTGTTCGATCACGGATCGCAGCGTTTCCAGCGGCGTTTCGGCTTGGAATGGCGGGTGGCCGGTGAGCAGTTCGTAGAGAATCGCGCCGAGGCTGTACACGTCCGCCGCCGTGGTGACCTGCTTGCTTTTTCCCGCCGCCTGCTCGGGTGCCATGTAGTTGGCGTGCCAATGATCGCCCCACTGACCGTGAGGTCGCCGGCGCTTTCGATGTGCTTGGCGAGGCCGAAATCCGTGAGGTGCGGTTCGCCTTGCGCGTCGAGGAGGATGTTCGCGGGCTTGAGGTCGCGGTGAAGGATGCCGTGTTGATGGGCGTAATGGATGGCGTGGGCGACTTTGGCGAGAAGACGGATGTCAGAGGTCAGAGGGCGGATGTCAGAGGCTGGAGATCGGAGGTCAGGCTTCGGAGTTTTGACTTCTGCCTTCTGACCTCTGACCTCTGACCTCCGCCCGCCGCCCTCGCTCATCCGCTCGGCAAGCGAGCCGCCCTCGATCAGCTTCATGGTGAAGTAGAGCCGGCCATCCTGTTCGCCCACTTCGTAAATGGGGACGATGTTCGGGTGATCGAGGTGGGCGGCGGCTTCGGCTTCGAGGCGAAAGCGTTGCATCTCCGCTTCGCTGGCGAGCCGCCCGGCCTGGATCATCTTGAGGGCGACAATGCGGTTGGGCGCGTGCTGTCGCGCCTTGTAAACCACGCCCATGCCGCCGCGGGCAATTTCGGAGAGAAGTTCATAATTGCCGAAGGTGTCGCCGGCGACCGTGGCGGAAGTCGAAGCCGGATCGGACGGCGTTGCTTCCGTTGACACCCCGGCAATTGAGGAGAGGCCGCCGGCCCACCGGCGCAAGAGGCATTTGCGGCAAAGCCCCGCCACGGCGCTCCCGCTCACGGGGGCCCCGCACTTTGGACATAAGCCGGCTAAAGACATACAGGGCAAATCGCTTTCTGCCTCACCACTTACAGAAGGATTTTACGCAAATAGTTCTTGGAAAAGTGAAACGTTTTGCGTTTTGCGTTTTGCGTCAAGTATTGAAGGGGTGTCCGCTTGGGCGACCGAAAGTGGCGGTCAAACCCTCTGCCACTTATGTGGGAACGCTCTCTCCCCGCGAGCGACGAGCGGGGAGAGAGCCGGAGAGAGGGGCATTGACACAAGTTCACCTCCTCTCCCCGGCCCTCTCCTCCACTCGGCGTGGCGGAGAGGGAGATGACTTCCCGGCCGCCTCTTGCAATCGCACCTGTTGCCCGCCTACCACTTGACGCAACACGTAACACGCAACACGCTCCCCTGCTCATCCCGCCAGCACGGACACGAAATGCCGCAGTTCTTCCTCCAGTTCGTGCGGCCCGGTCACCGTCTGCGCGATCTCGGCGCGGAGCAGTTCGCCGTAGCGTTGGCGCATGCGGTAGATGGCCGTCCGCACCGCACCTTCGGTCATGGTCAATTGGGCGGCGGTTTGCGCGTAGGAAGCCGGCTCTTCATCGGCCAAAAGAAAAAGCTTCAATGCCTCGAACCGCGCGGTCATCCCGGCCTCGGTGAACTCCGCCTGCAACCGGCTGGTGACGGAGTCAATCACCGCCTCGGCCCAGCGCCGCTCGTAAATCTTGTCCGGGGAATCTTCGTCGGCCAGATCGAGTCGAAACCGGTCCTCGGCCACAGCGGCATCGAGGGAAAAATGCGGGCAGCCGCCGCCGCGCTTTTGCCGCCGAGTGTGATGCCATTCGTTGGCGAGCAGGTGCTTCATGCAGGCGAGGAGGAACGAGCGGAACTTGCCTTTGCTGCGGTCCACGGTGGCCAGGCTGCGGTTCTCCAGCAACCGGCAGAAGAATTCCTGATACCAGTTCTCACAGTTAACCGGTAGAATGAGTCAGGGCGTAGCGTTTGCTTGAGTGCTGAGCCAATGATGAATCAGGGATAACACGCGGGCTGGCGTTTCCCAGAACGGGCGGAGGGCGGTCCTCAGGGTACGTTCCAAAGCGTCCAGACTGGCATAGCGTTGATTGCAGGTCACGTCTTGCACTTGATCCCAGAGTCCCTCGATCGGATTAAGTTCGGGACTGTAGGGCGGGAGCGGCAAGAGATGAATCCGTGCGGGCAGGCCCGGGTCGCCAGGGCGCGGGTGAAAGCCCGCTTGATCTTGAATGACCACAGGCTCGGCGGCGGGATCACTGGCGGCGATTTGCCCGAGAAAGTCCCGGCTGAAATCCAGATTCACCGACGGCATGAACCGGAACTGGGCGTCGCCCTCGAGTACCTCCAACGCCCCATAGACATAGTCCCACTCATAACGTTGCTGCTGCGGGATCACCACCCGCTGCCCACGCAAGGCCCAACACCGCCGACTCTGGGTATGCAGCCCAAAGCGGCTTTCATCGGCCACCCAGATTTTGACCGGCTTATCCTTGGGCAGAGCCAGTTGTTCCAGCCGCTGTTCCAATTCGGCGCGGAACGCGGCGCTGGCCGGCGGGTCCTGCAAGACGTGCGCCGGGCGCGGGACCCGCAGCGCGCCGTGGGCTTTTCCCAACCACCGATAAAGCGACTTGGCCGCGCGGTCAATCCCGTGCGCGGCTTTCAGCCAGGCGGCCACCTGTCCCGCCGTGCGCCAGCGACCGGACTTGAGCCCCGCGCGCAACGCCCGCTGCACTTTGGGTTTGCCAATCGGACTGCTTTGTCCCGGCGGGCTTTCGCGTTGCAGCAACCGGGCCAACCCGCCGGCCTGAAAATGATCCAGCCAGATTTGGATGGTGGAGCGGGCGCGGCCCGCTAACTGGCCCAAGTCCGCCAGCGTGTGGCGGCCTTGCGTGGCCCAGAGCACCACCTGCAATCGTTCCTTCTCCCGCAGATCGGTGGTGCTGCGTAACCGGGCCTTCAATTCCCGCAGCCCGGCGGGACTGATTCCAAGTTGGGTGCGTTTTCTTGCCATGCCGTGATACTCCCATCCTGCGCCCCAAGATGCAAGCCTATTATACCGATTATATTAGAGCATTGGTATTAGCCTTGTTGTGGAATAGCGATGCGAGCGAGATCGGACATTGTCCGCAGTGAGTTCAGGTGGTTCTCAAGGCTAGGCGCAGGTTCCACAGACCGGCGGCCAGCAGGTTGAAGCGATCGTCACAGCAAGGCTTGTGGTTGCGGTAGAGGTTGGCGACCGCGCCAAAACGCTT
>CAIKDP010000013.1 GCA_903826205.1 Akkermansiaceae bacterium | reverse complement strand
GGGGAAGTCTTGCGGAGCGCGGGCCAAGGCTGGACTCCCATGTCTGCCAAAGATGGATGGTCCATTCCCCTCTCCCAATGCGTGGCCGCAGATGCCCAAGGCGGCGTCTGGATCGGCACCCAATACAATGGCTTGCGCCACTGGCATGATGGGGCGGTGGCCGACAGCCTGGATGCCGAGCACGGCCTGGGCGTTAACCGCAACGGCACGGCCGCCAACCAGGTCAAAGCGCTGCTGACGACCCCCTCCGGCGAGGTTTGGATTGGCTCCAACGGGCCCGATGGACCCCGGCAGGTCTTGCAATGCCGGCGCGCCGGGCAGCTCGAAACGTTCCATCTGCCACTCGACAGCGGGGCGGTGAAAGCCCTGGCCATTGACGCCGCCGGCGACTGCTGGGCGGCAACCACCAAGGGTCTGCTGCTGCGGGTGCGCGACAAGGTCCTGACCAACGAAACCGGGAAGACGTTTGCGGGGGCGGGCGCGATCCGCTGTTTGTTAGGCACGCCGGACGGCAGCTTGTGGATCGGCTATGGCGGCCGGGGCCTGGGGCGGCTCAAAGCCGGCCGCTTCAGCCACTTCAGGATGGAGCACGGGCTGCGCGACGATTATCTCTCTAACATTCTTCCGGACGGCCACGGCCGGCTGTGGTTTGCGGGCAACCGTGGCATTTTCAGCGTGCGCAAAAAGGCACTGGACGACTTTGCGGACGGGCGGGCCATGGGGATCTGGTCGGTGGCTTACGGGCGCAACGATGGCTTGTCACAGTTGCAGGCCAGTTCCGACGCTTGGCCGGGCGCGCAGCGCGGTGCCGATGGTCGCTTGTTCTTCGCGATGCAGGCTGGTGTGGCCGTCGTGGATGCGGACAACGTCAAGGAGAACCTGCAGCCGCCGCCGGTGGTTATCGAACAGGTGACGGTCAACGGCAAAATCGTGGCAGCTTACGGAGCGGGTGGGGCCCTGGCATCCGCGGATTCCGCCGCAGCGCTTGAGCTGTGCCAGGGCGATGCGCACCTGCACCTCGCACCCGGCCAGCGGCAAATCGAGTTTAATTTCACGGCGTTGACGTTCGCCAAACCGTCGAGCATCTGGTTCAAATACCGGCTGCACGGCTTGGACACGACTTGGGTTGAGGCCGACACACGGCGGGTGGCCACTTATGGGCAAGTTCCGCCCGGGCACTATCGGTTTCAAGTGCTCGCCTGCAACAGCGATGGCGTTTGGAACGAAACCGGCGCGACGCTGGATCTCATCGTCGAGCCATACTGGTGGGAGACGGTTTGGTTTCGTGTGGTCGGCCCGCTGACGGCCGCCGGGCTGTTGTCGACCGCGATCCTTCTGGGTTGGCGGCGCCGCCAGCGGCGGCGGATCGAGCGGTTGGAAATGCAGCAGGCCACGGAACGCGAGCGTGCCCGCATTGCCCGCGACATTCACGATGATCTCGGCGCGACCTTGACGCATATTGTCATGTTGAGTGATTCGACCGGCGAGTTTGCACCGTCACCCGCGGGCAGCCTGGGGAAAATCCACCAAGTGGCGCTGGCCATGACGCAAACGATGGATGAGATCGTGTGGGCGGTTAATCCGCACCACGACCGGTTCGACCAACTGGCAATGTATCTGGATGCTTACGCGCAGGAATATCTCGATGCGTCCGGCTTGCAGTCGTGTGTGGATTTTCCGGACACGTTGCCGCACCGGCCGATTTCGGCCCAAGTGCGGCACAACCTGTTTCTCGCGTTCAAGGAGGCGCTGCACAATCTCGTCCGCCATGCCGGCGCAAGGCAGGTGCGGATCTGCCTCACCGTGCAGCCGGATGGATTTTCCTTGAGCGTCGAGGATGACGGTGCGGGCTTCAGCGTCGATGCGTCCGCTGCCCCCCGCGCCGACACCGGCAACGGCCTGGCCAACATGCGTGCGCGGCTTGCTTCGGTGGGTGGTCACTGTACCGTGGACAGCGTGCCGGGGCGCGGCACGCGGGTGGTCTTTGAGTTACCCCGGGAACCCTGAACGTCACGGCTCAAATATCATGCTTCGATGATTTTATAAAAATGATCCCAACTGAGAAACTCTGTTGACCCGAGTCGCAACCTATAAACCATGAAAATCCTCGTTTCCATCGTTGAAGACCACGAACCGCTGCGCCAGATCCTGGCCGAGTGGATCGGCCAGGCTCCGGACATGAAGCTGGGGCGCACCTATCCGGATGCCGAATCCGCGCTGGTCGACCTGCCCCAAAACCCCGCCGACGTGGTGTTGATGGACATCAACCTGCCCGGGCTCAATGGCATCGAGTGCGTGCGGCAGCTCAAAGAGCTGCTGCCGGCCACGCAGTTTGTGATGGTGACGGTGTACATGGATGCCGACCGGATCTTCAAGGCCTTGGCGGCCGGTGCCACCGGCTATATCTTGAAACGCTCGTCTCACACCGAAATCTTGCAGGCCATCCGCGAGGTCGCCGGCGGCGGCTCACCCATGAGCCGCAACATCGCACGCCTCATCGTCGAAAAGTTCCGCACCGCACAGCCTCAGGCGTCCGACATGGAGCGGCTCAGCGACCGGGAACTCGACGTGCTGCGCTTGCTCGCCCGCGGCCAGATCTACAAGGAAATCGCGGACGGCTTGAACCTCAGTTTTCACACCGTCCATACGCTGGGGCGCCGCATCTACGAGAAACTCCACGTCCACACCCGCCGCGAAGCCGTCGCCCGTTTCCATCAAACCAGCCGGCTCAATCCGCCTGAGTCCCCGCAAGACCCGAGTCCTTTTTAGTGTCATCGGACGGCTGGCCGATGCACTCGCCGCCCACGCCCGCGAGTGCCGGAGCGTTTGGCGCTGGCGCAGGGGTGAACACAGGATGAAGCGGAACCGTTTCCAAGCGATCTTCCCGCTCCGGTCATGGATGTTTGTCACCCGTTCGTCACCCGTTTGTCACCTGTTTGTCACCTGATTTTCGTGTTCCCGGTTCGCCGCCGCGCCATTACGCTGGATGTCGCTGAGCCACGGCCCCCCAAAAAAAACCGACAAAGAAGCAACAACTCATGAAGACAACCATCAACCAAGCAGAGGGCCATGTGAAGGCCAAGATCAACCTGCAAACTTCCCCCACTCCCGCAATTCCGGAGAAAATCATGATGATGGACACTATGATCGTTAAAGGTCCACACACACCGCGTATTTTGCTTGATCAATTTCTAAGGAGGAGGTTCTACTCGTGAGAATATACATCTTCCTACTGGTGGCTCTGGCCGCTGCCGCCACGCCCGCACTGGGCGGGCAAATCCCCGTGTTCGTGGTCGCCGGACAGTCCAATGCGGTAGGCGCGGGCACCGGCTACACGGCGCTTTCCTCGAACCTGAAGGTGGTCCAGCCCAACGTGCTGTACTCCGGGCCGCAGGAATCGGCGGTCAGTTGGGCCTCGCTTTCCCCGCCTACGCAGACCGCGCAAATGGTTTGGCCGTGGGATCCCAAGGGGGGGTTCGGCCCCGAGTTGATGATCGGCAAGACGATCTCCGACGCCTCGGGCGGCCAACTCGTCGCCGTAACGAAGTATGCCATCAACGGCACCAACCTTTACGGTAATTGGAACCCGCATACGAATGGGTCGTATTACTCCTCGATGCGCGCACGGGTCAACGACGCCCTGGCGAAGTTGCCCCAGCAACTGCCGGGCACGACCGGGAAGGTGGCGGGCTTCTTCTGGATGCAAGGGGAATCGGACGCCATTGACCGTCGGACGACGGCGCAGTACCAGGCCGACCTAACCAACCTGATCGAGCATGTCCGCGCGGATTTCGGCGACCCCAATCTGCCGTTCATCATTGGCCGGATCACGACTCCATATGGAGACGGTCACAGCATCCGCGATGCCCAGGCCGCCGTGGCGGCGAATGTGCCCCATACGTTCATGCTCGACACCGATAGCTACGAGCAAAACCCCCGTCCTGAATTAGGACACTACAGCACCCAGGGGATGGTGGACTTGGGAATCGGCTTTGGCAACGGATACATCAGCTCGGCCACCACGACGGTTGCCGACGGCGGCATCGTCGAAGTCGGCTTCGGCGGGGCGGGCAGTTTGACATTGGGTGGCTTGACCTTCAGCGGCGGCGGCACGGTCAACATCAACAATATCGGCAACTACACCAGCGGCCCCGCCATCAACGTGCTCGGCAGCAATGGCCTGAACCCCAGCAGTACGGCCGGTGCCGTCACGATTGCCCTGAGCGGCACCGCGCCTTCGGAAAGCGGCACGGCCCATATCCTCCAGTACGTCGGCACACTCGGCGGTGCTGGCTTCAACGCCTTTGCGCTCAACGCGTCGGCCGTTAGCGCTCCCCGTGTCCAATTCTCGCTGAGCAATGCCGTTGCCGGTTATGTGGACGTGAACTACAGCGTGGACCGTCTGGTTTGGAGCGGGGGGGACGGCGGCAACTGGATCACCTCCGGCAGCATCACGGCCACCGGCACGACGAACTGGACCTCGGCCCTCAGTCCCTCGACCTTCACCAACTTCGTTACCGGCGACGCGCCGGTCTTCAGCGACTCGGCCAGCGGGACGACCACCGTCAGCATCAATACCGCGAATGTCTCGCCCGCGTCAGTCGCTTTCACCAACATCACGAAGGCTTACACCCTACAGGGCGCGTTTGGCATTACCGGCAGCGCAAGCCTGACCAAGAGCGGCAGCGGCCTGCTGACCATCACCAACAGCAATAGTTACACGGGCACCACCACGATCAACGGCGGCATGTTAAGCGCGGTGAGCCTGGCCGACGGCGGCACCAACAGCAGCATCGGGGCATCGCCCAGCGCGGCCGGTAACCTGGTCATCAACGGCGGCAGTCTGCAATACACGGGCGGCAGCGCCAGCAGCAACCGCCTCTTCACGATCAATTCCGGCGGCGCGACCCTCGACGCCTCCGGCACCGGCCCGCTTGTGCTGAGCAACAGCGGCGCATTGGCCGGCAGCGGCCTCTTGACCCTGAGCGGCACAAATACCGGCAGCAACGCATTATCGGCCGCGATCAGCAGTACCAGCTCGGTCACCAAGGCCGGGCCGGGCACCTGGGTTTTGAGCGGCAGCAACACGTATAGTGGCACGACCACGATCAGCGGCGGCGTCCTGCAGGCCGGCAGCGCAACCGCTTTGGGCAACAACAGCGGGAACATCACCTTCGGCGGCGGCGCGCTGCAATACACGGCTGCCAGCGCCGGCCAGGACTGGTCCGGGCGATTCAAGGGCAGCACGACCGCCCCCATCACGCTGGACACGAACTCGCAGAGCGTGACCTTCGCCAGCCCCATCGACAACAGCAACACTGCCGGCCTGACCAAGCAAGGTGCCGGCACGCTGACCCTCACCAACTCGCAGGCCTACAGCGGCCCGACGATCATCACCGGCGGAACGCTGAAACTTGGCACCTTTTCGGGTGTGGGAAGTCAATCCTTCAATGCTAGCGGAACCTGGACCGATCCCGCAGGGCTAACGAGCGTCAACTACCTGGTCGTGGGCGGCGGCGGCGGCGGCGGCAGCTCTACGGGCGGCGGTGGCGGCGGTGGCCAGGTGCTGCAAGGCACATTGTCCGTCACTCCCGGGACCTCATATCCAGTGACGGTTGGCGGCGCCGGCGCGGCCAATGGGGGCAACGGTGGCTCCTCGGTCTTTGGCTCTGTCACTGCGCTCGGCGGCGGGGGCGGCGGAACCCAGGGGACTACCGGCAACGGCGGCGCGACGGTCGGTTCGGCCGGTGGTGCTGGGGGATGGAGGACTGGTACTGCCAATGTGGACACTATGATAACCGGTGCGACCCAGACGGATAACCTAAAAGGCTACTCGGGCGGCAACGGACACACCAATAACAATGACAAGTTCCTCGGCGGCGGCGGCGGCGGTGCTGGCGGTTTGGGCGGAGAAGCAAGCTTATCCACCAACACAGCAGGGAACGGTGGCATTGGCGTGTCTTCCTCGATCACCGGCGCGCTCGCCTGGTACGGTGCCGGCGGCGGCGGCGCGGCTTTCAACAATACATCCATCAAAGGAACGGGAGGCAGTGGCGTAGGTGGAAACGGGGCCCAGCCCGGCTTGAACGCGACGGTCGGGTCAGCTAACACCGGTAGCGGCGGCGGGGGGGGCGGCAGTGGCACCAGCGCGGCGGCGGGCGGCACCGGCATCGTCGTCTTGTCGTGGGGTTATTCTTCGACTGGAACTTTGCCCAGCGCCACGGCGCTCTCGATTGCCGCCGGCTCTACCTTGGACCTCAACGGCACCGCGCAAACCATTGCATCCCTGAGCGTTGCAGGCACAGGCGTTGGCGGCCTGGGAGCGGTGATCAACAGCAGCGCGTCCACGCCGGCAACGCTTACCCTTACGTCCGGCATCACCCTGAGCGCCAACAGCTCGATGGCCGGCACCGGTGCCGGCAACCTCACCATTGCCCTGGGCTCGGGACAACCGATCACCCTTATTAACTACGATGGTTCGACTCCGGCGCTCTCTATTTCCCAAGGCACGTTGTCCTTGAATAACAATCCTTTCACGATCAATGGATCATCGGTGTTAGATGACGGCGACTACAATATCGTCACCGCCGCTTCAAACATCACGGATGGCAGCACCACCTATCCGATTCCCACCGGAACCGCCCTCACCGGCAAGACCGCCTACATCACGGTTAGCGGTGGCAACGTGGTTCTCCACGTTTCGGGCGGCGCGGTCACCACGGTGCACCACTTTGAGGTCACGGGCATCGCTGCCACCCAGACGGCGGGCACGGCGATCACCGGAGTCACCATCACGGCCCAAGACGCCAGCAACAATACGGCGACGGATTTTACCGGAGTCGTGACGTTTGGAGGCACGGCGGGCATTACAGGCACCTCGGCGGCATTTACCGCGGGCCAGTTGACGGGCGTGAGCGTGACGCCAATCACGGCGGGCAGCGCCAAGACCTTCATTGTCACGGGTTACACCAAGACCGGCTCCGCGACCTTTGGCGTCAATCCGGGAGCGGTCAGTGCGGCGAATTCGACGGCTACGGCATCCCCGGCCACGGGAGTTTCCACGGATGGCGGCGCGACATCGACGATCACGGTGACGGCGAAGGATG
>CAIKDP010000012.1 GCA_903826205.1 Akkermansiaceae bacterium | reverse complement strand
TGTGTATGAGAAAAGCATACGGTTACCGCAGCTTCGATCTGCTGCAAACCTCTCTGTTTCATACACTTGGAGATCTACCAGAACCGCAGTTCACCCACAGATTCTGCTGAAGAGCCACAAAAATACACACTCACTAGCTTGCCGGGCAGGTTCTCCGGCATGCAGCTCGTTTCCCTCATGTACACCGGCTTCAAGCAGATCGATCCCAGCCTGGACAGCGGCATCGATTTATCCCGTGAATATGAGCATGCCCTCAATCTATCCAAAACGCAGTGACTTGCTGGCCGACCGGTTGGCCTGTGTGACCCGTTACAAGGAGAGTGTGGATTCGATGTGGCGCCTCGTGTCTGGGTGTTCGAACCAGAGATAGACGCCACGAATCGGGCGTGTGAGCAGGATTCGGTAACATTGGGCCACCGCTTCGTAAAGATTCTGATGGTGCGGACCGATGGAACTCGATTCGTCCCGGGCTCTTGTTGTTAGTGTTGAGATTCCTGATTCATGAACGTGTCCGGGGTCGGCAAACCAACGATTCTGCCGATCAATCACCAAATCAGAAAGCCACAGAATACCCACGTAATCCCAATCAAAACCCCGGACGGCGTAAGGGCAACCCACCTCGCATAGAGGGTCCGCATGCATTCGCGATCCCCGTTTGCCCTGAATGTATGTGGCATAATCCGAACCGTTACCTGGCACGAAGTTCCACACTCTTTCCCAGGTATCAATCCCGCCATGCCCTCCGTGGGAAATTTGGAAGTCTTTCATGTGGGCCGGGAGATCATGGGGCTTGGTCGCGCCCTTGGTCTTCCACGGACGTGCATAAGGCGCCAGGAGACGGGCGGTGTGACCCTCATCCAATCTGGCCCGCAGAGCGGATTCCATGGCATGAGGTGTGTCGAATATGCGGAAATCGAGCGAGCTGGGTAAAGTGTCTGTTTTCCGTTTCGCTTTGTAGGGGTTTACGTCGTCGGCGACCCTTGAAACGGGCTCCAGAATGGGAATGATATTCGCGGGCACTGGTGCGGCATCAGAGGGACGGTGCCAGGCAGACGCAAGGACACGGCACATTTCCGGAGCATCCCCTCGCAGAACGCTCTCAACCCAGTCGACATATTCCTTGGAACCAGCGCACCGGAATTGACTTCCGGCCAAGCTGACCATGAAAAACTCGGCCCCAAGATCAGATGCCCATTGCCGCAGATCAGACACCGTCGTGTTCTCGCGGGTACGGAAGCTCTGCCGCTCGTCCAGCAGGAAGATCGACACTTGGGAGACGCGCATAATGTGGTAACCTTGCGGACCCAGACCGGTGACAAACCCAAACTGTCCGCGTCCCTCCACGTGCTCCGGGTTGATCAATGCATGCGCCTCGTCGACAACCGAAACCAGATATTCGCCATCGCAAGAACCTCTCAGAAATGGGGTCCCGAGGGCCCGGAGGGTCTTGAGATGGTCCCGCCAGTTCTCTGCGTCCCCCATAAAGTCCGCGCCGTACTTCTTGCGGAGAGCACCCAGTTGATGGGTGGTGATTGGCGTATAAGAGGTGGCCTTCTTCACGACGCCCGAACCGGCGACGCTGCCCGCAGTCTGAGCGAAAAGATGGGACCAATTGCTATTCTGGCTGGCAGAGGTGCTCGTGAACACGATTGGGCCTTCCGGCATTTTATTATCCGTGGCGAGGGTCGCCCAGATTTTGGCGGCTACGACCGATTTTCCGGACCCAGGCGGTCCCTCGATCACGATCACTTTCTTGGCAGCGGCATTCCCCTGCTGAAAAAGGGAAGAGTTCACCTGCGCACGGCAGAGCGCAAAGGCACGGCGCTGATTGTCCAAAAGAACGAACGGACTCTCCTCCGCCGGGGTCAGGATCTGTTCGCCGATCTGCCGGACAAATCCACGATCCTGCTTGTACGTTCCACGCTCGAACGACGTGGCAAACTCAATGTCCGGGTCGGTGATGGTGTCGGCGACAAAACTGGGGAATGGGACCAACAGATCCTGATCGGAAAACGAGAAGCATGGGAATGAGTTCACAAGCTCGTCGTTAGGTGGCAGGCGATAGGCGCCGGTATTGGTGTTTTGCGTGAAGAGCACGCAGCCGTTGACGACCGCCTTTTCGTCAAGGACGGCCGAGTGGAAACGCCGGCAATACTCGACATACCCGCGAACCTGATCGGATGGGTGGAGCACCGATTGGCCAAGGTGTTGGATCAAGCCCTCCACTTCTCCAGGCATGTCGCCATGCGTTTGCCAGTGCTTGAGTTCGATGACGACGGCACCGGGCCCTGATTTGCCGCGACCGAGGAGAACAACGTCACACCAGGACGAGGCCGCCGGAAGTTGATACTCCAGGGAAAGAGCGCCGCTACCGTTGAAGTAAAGGTGCAGATGGTCAAACCCCTTTGATGAAAATGCACGCGCCAGTCGGGGCAGCGAGTTCGACCACGCGGCCGCTTCCTCGTCCCCAAATCTGCCGGTAACGGCCTGGAGTTCAGTGACAAGGGTGGGCAGGTCATCGACGACCCGTTTCCTGAATGCCGATACTTCGAGGATCATTGCGGTGACGACATCCTGTAGGCTTTGGCCGCCTGAGTCGATAGGAATTTCGACAGTCTGGCCCAACATGTAGATGGATTCGCCAGGCGTGCTCTATCAGAGGGGTCCGGAGGCTGGGTGATTTATTCCCGCAAGCCAGCCGGGTCAGGCGATCAATAAAGTTGCTAGTTGACGTGGCCGAACAGAAACTGGAGCATTCGGCGCATGGTTGAAGGTGAACAACCCCGGCGGGCGGGATGGGAGGCCACCCTTGGTGAACTCGTATTGGCACAGCCTGAAACTGTGGTAGCTGCATTGCAGGGTTTCATTCTGGATGCGTCCGGTGAGCAGGTGGATGCGTGGAATCGGTCAGTGAAAATTCTGCAAACAGACGGACAGCATGTTATTGCGCGAGATTCCTCCACGGCAGAACACGGGACCATCTTGGAGTATCTCATGCCGCGTGAGGGCGGACGACGCCCTGACGTGATCCTACTCCAAGATGCCGCGGTCTTGGTCATTGAGTTCAAGAACAAGTCTCGGGTCCACGTGGGCGACATCGATCAGGTTGCCGCCTATGCTCGGGATCTGCGCGAATACCACTCGGCATGTCGCGATCTGCCGGTCATACCGATTCTCTTATACCTCGGCACGGGACCGCGTCTGGAAACCGCCGGAGTCATTATAACAACACCCGGCGACTTGGCGGCACTTGTGGGCGAACTGGCGCGGAAGCATGCCCACACGCCACCGAAACTGGGGCTGGCAGACTGGTTGCAGGGACGTTACGAACCACTCCCTGGCATAGTAGACGCCGCGCGACTCCTCTTCAAGCGACTCCCGCTCCCATACATTCGCCGGGCTCACAGCATGGGCATCCCAGAAACCGTGAACTATGTGCTCGACGTATTCGAGAAGGCCTGCCGCGATGGACGCAATCACCTCGTGCTACTCACGGGGGTGCCGGGCGCCGGCAAGACGCTGGTGGGACTGCAGGTGGTACACAGCGACCGACTGCAGGCATGCCTTGCCCCAGAGGAAAAGCACTGCAATCCGGCTAGCTTCTTGTCAGGTAACGGCCCGCTGGTCGCGGTGCTCCAGGATGCGCTTCGCAGCAGGGCGTTCGTCCAGGACATGCACCGATTCATCCGCGAATACGCGATTGAGCGAACCGGCCTGTGCCCAACCGAACGACTGCTGATATTCGATGAAGCACAACGGGCGTGGACTGCCGGGAAGGTTGAGGACTTCTACAAAAAGCGCAACTTGGTAATCCGCCAGTCAGAACCGGAAATGCTGGTTTCCGTTGCCGACAGAATCCGAGGTGGCTGTGTCATCCTAGTGTAGTCCGTCAAGCAGATTGCAATTTATTGAGTTTCCTACGACCACGCTTCACTTTTTCAAGAATATCAGCGGCTGTCGCAGTCCAGATGAATGGCTTGGGATCAGAGTTATGGGTTACAAT
>CAIKDP010000011.1 GCA_903826205.1 Akkermansiaceae bacterium | reverse complement strand
GGACATCATCCGCTCCGAAAGGGTCTTTGACGGCTATGGCTTTCTCCAGACAGGGGATGGCCAACGCAACTTTTGCCGCCTTTTCACGCTCGGCCTTGGCTACAACTTCGACTCTTACACGCTCAGCTTGCGCTGCCGCCTCGGCTTTCTCACACTCGGCCTTAGCCAGCTCCTCGGCCGTTTCTTTCTCAACTTTCTGCTTGGCCGCGTTGATGGCCGCCGTGGCCTGGCCTTTTGCGGTCTCTATCCACTGCGCGAGTTCCTTGCTGACTTCGGCTTGAGTGTGAGGCTTGATGTCGGGCGGCATGCCGGCTTGGGTGGCGAGCAGCGCGTAGATGTCATCCAGCGAGTGCAGGTTGGAATCGTTGGATATGAGGATGGGAGCTGTCGGGGTTTTGTCAGGAATCTCACAGGGCGTAATCCATAAGTATGACTCGCTTTCCTTGCCCACGGAGCGCTCGCCAACGGCTACCAGCCAAACCTTCGACTGGATGGATAGGGTGAAGCGGCCGTCAGCATCGGTCTTTGCCGCTTCGGGAGGGATGGCCTGCATTAGCAGCCAGGTGGCACTGCCGATCGACATTTTGGTCGGGTGCTGCAATTCTTCCACAAATTGCACTGACGAATCGCCAACGGCTTCCTTACGCAGTTGTGGCAACTCAGGAACCTGCAGATCGGGTGTTTCCAGTGACAGCACGTGTCTGATAAACGTGGTCCTGGCGTCATTATCAACCTGGGTCTGAGCATCCTTTTTCGACTGATCCCGGATCTTGGTTGCAAGTGTCGCCGCAAGGGTCTTGAACTGCGCGTCCGGCACCACGTGTATGCCGGTGAGTCCCATCTTCACATTTTCCCGACCCGCCGTGACTACGAAGAGTTGGCCGCTTACCACCACGGGCTTTTTTGAGCAGGCGGGCAGAAATAGGGCGATGGCCGTCAGGGCAGCGATCAATGACCGGGTTTGCATGGTGGGGGAGGTTAGGTTCGGATACAGGTTTGCAAAGGTGGAGAACCACGCACGGTTAGAAGTGCAACAATTCGCTCCCCATGTGTCGAGCCGATTCTCACACGGCCCCGAACCCTCGCGCCGCCGGCACTCTTCGGACCGGGACTCCGCCCGTTATGTCCTACCAAAGTCCGGCGGCGCTTCACTCAGGTTTGCCGGCCACCTTGCGGCAGCAGGACGGGGCGCGGGCCGGTTCCGGCGGGGCGGGAAATCCATCCCATGCCCGCGGGAGCTGCGGCCACCCGGAAGCCTATGTTGTTGTTCCGGTTGTCGGGCGTGTTCCTGTTGCGGTTGGCTGAGCGGCAGTTCGTGCCGTCGTTGTTCCATGAGCCGCCGCGGTTCACGCGTTTCGAGCCTATGGCCCGCGTCCGGCCGCAAGCATAACCCGCCGCCGCCAGGCCGCCACTCCAAAATGGCTGACAAAGGCGCATACCGCGCTCAAGCGCCGCTGCGCCTCCGCCTCGCCCATGGTTCCGGCTCTTACAGCTTCATTGATGCACCGCAGCTTGCGCTCGAAGCGGATCCGACTGCGGCGATTGGGCACCACGCGGCGGGCAAGCACCCGATGTCCCAGGAAATCCATTCCGTGTGTGCTGCGGTTGAGTTGTGGCTCGCATTTGAAGGCCAGACCCATGGCGGCCAAGCGCGCCCGCACCGCCTCGCGCACTCCGATGAGCGTTGGCTTGTCCTGCGCCCACACGACGCAATCGTCCATGTAGCGGACGCTGGCACCCAACCCCAAGTCTTGGGTCACAAGCCGGTCCACTGCGTCCAGATAGAGGTTGGCGCAGTGCTGGGAAATAAGGCTGCCGATGGGCAAACCACACCGTTCGCCGGGCCGGTGCGCATGCAGCATGCGGGCGAACAAGTCCAGTACCCGGCGCTCGGCAAACACCCGTCTGAGTCGATCCAACATCCCGGCCTTGGGGATGCTCTCGAAATACTTCCGCACATCCATCTTGAGAAACCATGTGTTCTGCGCTGCAAAGTTACGGGCCGCTTCCAGCGCGGCAAACTGCCCCTTGCCCCGGCGGCAGGCATAGGTGTGAAAAACCAAGCGCCGCTCGAATTCAGCTTCGCATACATTCATCACCGCATGATGCAGCACCCGCTCGCCGAAGCAAGGGGCCGTGATGAGCCGCTCCTTCGGGTCGTGGATCATGAACTGTCTGGCCTCACCCACCCGCACCTCGCCGCTGCAAATCTCCTCGGACAGTCGTTCCAAATTTGCGTCCAGCCCGGCCACCCAGGCCCGCGCGTCGCGCTTGGCGCGTTTCCCGCGCAACGCCTTTGCCACTGCGAGCAGCAGATTGCCCCGCAAGGGAATCCGCTCAAAAAGGTTGTTCGCCCGCTGCATCGATCGGCTTGTCCTGCGGCAGGCGGGCCAACTCGGCCAGCACCGCCTTGCCATATTTCGTGACTCTGGCCTCGCCGACCCCGTGGATCGTGGCCAGATCCGTGACCGTGCGGGCCGGCATGCGCACCATCTCAGCCAATTGCTCGTTGGTGAACACCGCGAACACCGGCACCGCGTCCCGCTCCGCCAAGGTCTTGCGCAAAATCCGCAGACCCGCGAACACCGCAAATTGGTCTGCCGTCAACACCTCCTTGTAGTCCACTTTGCCGAGCGCT
>CAIKDP010000010.1 GCA_903826205.1 Akkermansiaceae bacterium | reverse complement strand
CGCGACCCGTTGGTTAGATTGATGGTCGCCTGGGTGTTGCTGGTGGTGGCGTTGTTGCCCCAACCGGCGCCCAGGGTGGCGCCGCCGGCAAAGGTCATGGTCCGGTTGACGCCTCCGCCATCCAGGTTGAGCGTGCCGCGCGGCCCTTCATCCCAGTTGGCGATGTTGAGAGAGCCGGTGAAACCCAGCAGCGCGGGACTGCCACTGCCGACCGTTAGAGTGGCGTCACGCTTGTAGCTGTTGGCGATATACAAGCTGCGGCCAAAGGACACCGAGCCATCGGCCGGCGTGGCGGCCAGCACCAGATTGTAGGTGGCGACAGTCCCCGCGGCTGCATTGGCGGAACCGCCGTTCAGATACAGGTCATTGGTCACGTTCACCTGCGAAAACCCGTCAAGGTTCACCATGCTGTTGAGGTTGAGGCTGTTGCCCACGTTCAACCTCGACTTGGCGCCGGCCGTGCCGCTCAGGGTGAGTACCGACTTGCTCTGGGCGACGTTCCAGTTGGCCCGGCCGAAGTTGAGGGTGCCGCCTAGATTAAGCACCGCCCCGTTGGTTAGATTAAGGGTCGCCGATGATCCGTCATCGCCATTGGCGGCGTTGGAGTCGCCGGTGCCGGCAAACGTCAGCATCCGGTTGCCGTCCACCGTCAACACCGCCGTGGCTTGGGCGCCGTTGGCCAGACCCAGCGCGCCGGTGAAATTCATCGCCGTGGCACCGCTGTTGACCGTCAGGCTGTCGTTGTTGTAGTTCTGGTCCGCCAGATACAGGTTGCTGTGAAACGACACCATGCCATTGGCGGGGGTGGACGCCAACGGCAGGTTGTAGGTGCCGGCACCGCGCAGATAGAGGCTGCCGGAAGTATTGAACTGCGAGGTGGCGTCCACATTGAGCGTCACGGAGCCAACTTGCATACCCGCGTTGTTCCATTGC
This sequence comes from Akkermansiaceae bacterium, assembly GCA_903826205.1. Lineage (GTDB taxonomy): Bacteria > Verrucomicrobiota > Verrucomicrobiia > Verrucomicrobiales > Akkermansiaceae > Luteolibacter. The sequence goes on along the minus strand of CAIKDP010000010.1, from coordinate 11,268 downwards.
CATTCCCCCATGGTCACATCGCCGCCGAGGTTGAGCCGCGCCCCGTTGGTTAGATTAAGGGTCGCCTGGGTGTTGCTGGTGGTTGCGTTGTTGCCCCAACCGGCACCCAGGATGGCGCCGCCGGCAAAGGTCATGGTCCGGTTGACGCCGCCGCCATCCAGGTTGAGCGTGCCGCGCGGTCCCTGGCTGCTGGTGGCGATGTTGAGCGAACCGGTATATGCCATGGTCGCGGGACTGCCGCTGCCGACGGTTAGAACCACGTTGCGCAGGTCCGAACTGGCGATGTACAGACTGCGGCCGAACGACACCGCGCCGTTGGTCGCCGTGGCAGCCAGGGCCAGGTTGTAGGTGGCGACGGTGCCAGGGGTCGTGCTGGCGGAGCCGCCGTTGAGGGTCAGGTCGTAGGTCGAGTTGATCTGTGCATTGGCTCCCAGATTGACCACTGTGTTGCTGAGCGACAAGCTGCTGCCCACGTTGACCCGCGCGGAATCGCCCAAGGTGAGGCTGATGTTGCCGTTGCCACCCACCAGATTTCCGGCGAGGTTGAGTGAATCGCTCACGTTCAACTGCGAGGCACCGCTCAGAAGGATCGTCGCCTGGCTCGCCAAGGTGCTGCCGGCGTTGCCGACGTTCATATATTTCGTGTTGAGCCGCCCGCCATTGACGATGTTGATGGCACCCGTGTTGAGGTTACCCCCGCGGGCGAGGTCGAATTCATTGACGACGTTGACCGTCGCGGCATCGATGTTGAGCGTGCCCGAGGCATTGCCACTGGCGTCGCCCCACTCGTCGATCTGAAAGTTGGAGCTGACGTTGAGGGTGGTTGACGCGCCTGTGACATTGAGGGTACCGGCGGAAAGGATGCCGCCATTGTTGCGGTTCCAACCCATGTAAATGCTGGCCACGCCCTGGGAGCCGCTGGCAAGCGTCACGTAGGCCGGGTGAATCCAGTTCGGCGATGTGCCGTCCCAGTACACACCGATCCAGACATTGTCACTCGCGCCGGGAACCCCACTCACACTGGACCGGTCCCGCCATACCGTGGGGTCCAACCAGTTTGCGGGCGAGACGGACGTGCCACTGACTAATCCTTTGTCGGCAGCCTGCGCCGCGCCGGCCACCATGAGTGCGGCAACGAAACGGATCATAGGGCGCAAGTGGGTGACTATCTTCCAGACAAACTCTTTCATGCTTATGGATTCGCTGACTTGCTCGAAGGGGCGGCGTTGTTTACGCAACGGCAAAAGGGAAACTTACGGGGCCGCCCGACTAAAACCCACATATCACCGACATGCAAGCGTTGTGGCGGCCGATGATGGATCCTCATTCAGCGCGGCCTGTGGACATGAACGTGCCCCGCCTCATCTCCCTCCCGGCAGAGGACGTCTGCAAAAAAAGGTGGCCCCCACCTATGCGGGAGCCACCGTTTGGTGCGGGACAAGCCTATCCATGCTCACGCGCCTGGGACGATGATGAAAGAGCCTGCAGGATTGGCCGGGCCGCCTCGGGGGGCATTCAAGAGACATAACACTCTCACCATTCGCCGTATGCGGCAGGTTGGTGGCCACCAAGAGCCACTGGAGCATAGCTGCATGGGAGGTAGAGAGTGCCTGTGGCGGGCACCCTCGTAAGCGCCTCATCATAAGTGCCGCCGCCCGGGCATACAGGTGTCTTCAAGTACCCGGAGTCCGCATTGGTCGAATAAATCGTTGTCCTTGGCAAATCGGCGCCTATGGCGAGGTTATACATGTATTGATGTCCCCGCACCGCCTGTTGCACGTTGCGGATGTTGAGGATGCAGCACGCACGGTCCGAGCCCTTCTTCCAGCCACGGGCACCGACAAAGAGGATCGAGACAAGGGCGAGCAAAACGAGGATGACGACCGTCAGTTCGAGCAGTGTCATACCGGACTTGCGCATGATGTTTGGTGTTAGTTTCATGAGGGTATTGTTGTTTATGTTCTTTTTAGTCACCTATATCTGGAAAGTGACGCTGTATTCACCGATGGCAGATTAACAACCGCCCTAATAACGCATAGATATACCTTGGGTTATTCGCATACAGGAAGACCGCACAGTGCCCTGTGCGGTCTTGCCTATATCTGCCCTGATGCTGGAATAATCCTCACAGGGGTCTGCTCGAGCGTCCTCAGAGCTGCCAGGGAGCGCGCATTTTCTTGCTGAGCAATTTACTGGCTTCCTCGTCGCCGATAATTTCCTGTTTGACCGCGTCCCATTTCAATTTGCGGCCGACGACGGACGCGATGTAGCCAAGATGACCCGGCGTTTGCGAACGGTGGGCGATTTCTACGGGAGTGAGCGTGCGCTGGCGTGACTTGATAGAGTCGAGAAACTCCTTGTGGTGACCCGGGCTCTTGTAGAGGGCGATTTCCAGATCACCCTTCTTTTCACGGTCCTGGATGTCGCGGATCCACTGCATGTTGGATGCCTCGAGCCGGCCGCGGTCCACCCGCACCCAACCGTTGGGGCCGATCCATTTCGCACCACCCTGGATCTCGCCGTAACCACCGGCTATGACCACTTCGATATCGTTGGGATATTTGGCTTCGATGCGGTATTTGGTGGCGGTGTTCCATACGTCTTCCTTGTTAGGGAACTCGGCCGTGGCCGAGAGCTCAAGCGGGCCGACCGCGTCATCCGGGCCACAACCGAACTTCGGGTTGGCCAGGCCCCAATGCGCGATGTCGCAATGATGGCCGATCCAATCCATGAGTTGGCCGCCGCCGGTGTTGTAATTCCAGCGCCAGTTCTTGTGAAAGCGGCAGGGATTGAACGGCATCATCTGTGCCGGGCCGGTCCAGAATTCGTAGTCCACCCCGGCGGGTGCCGGGCCGTTGGGCTTGTCCTTGCCAGTGCCTTCAAAATCCGAGTGACCCGCGGGCAGGCCGACCTCAACGCGCGTGACCTTGCCCAGGTATCCGTTTTGAACCAGCTCAGCGGCCCAGCGGAAGGTCGCCTGGCTGCGCTGCCATGACCCGGTCTGCCAGATGCGCTTGTTTTTCTGCACGGCTTCGACCATGGCGATGCCTTCGTTGAGCGTGTGGGAGAGGGGTTTCTCACAGAAAATGTCCTTGCCCGCGTTGGCGGCGGCAATCGCCGGAATCGAATGCCAATGGTCGGGGGTGCAAATGCACACCGCATCAATATCCTTGCGGGCCAGCAACTCGCGATAATCCTTGTACCCCTTGCAGTCCGGATCCTTGTAGCGACCATTGACCTTGTTGACCGCCTCCTTGAGGTGATTCTCGTCCACATCGCAGATGGCCACCACCCGGCATGCGTCCTGACCCAGAAACGAATCGAGATTGCTGCCACCCTGCCAACCCACACCGATGCAACCCAAGGTGATTTTGTTGGATGGGGCATCCGCCCCGAACAGGCGGCGCGGGAGAATGAGCGGACCTGCCGTCGAGGCGGCCAATAGTTTCAGAACATTGCGGCGGCTGGTGTGGGATGGGGTATGCATGAGGATTGCAGGGGGGAGTGTTAGGGAATGTCTCGGCGTCAAACGCACAATGCATTGAAACTTGCGCGGCCCCTCTCCCGCGGTCAAGCCCAATTCCACCACCCTTATTAGCCATCGCCCTACAGGAGGGCGGGAGAAATCGCTTTACACTCCGATGAATTCCATGTGACAAGGGCGCGGCATCATGGGATTTATTGCGAAGCTGTTTGTGCGGGAGGATCGTTTTGCGATCCTGCTTGAAGCCGCGACCTTGGAAGTTCTGGCCACGGTGAAAGCGCTGGATCAACTCCTCACCAGCCCCAACCCAGCCCTTTCGCTCGCCTCGTTCGTTCAGGCGCGCGCCAAAGAACAGGAAATCAAGGGCCAGATCGACGTCTTGCTGTGCCAGCGTGGTGCCAGCCGGCTGGACCACGGCGATCTGGTGGCTCTGGCCCTCGGCCTCAACCGGATCAGCAAGGGTGTCCGGCGCTTCGCCGAACGCCACATGCTGTGCGCGACCCACATCCCGGGCGGAATCTTCGCCGTCCAAGTCGCCATGCTCGAAGAAGCCGCCCTCACCCTGCAGGGGATGGTCGTCGGCCTCCGGGGCGGGGTCGGTGTCGGCACCGCCAAACGTCAGAACGATGTCCTGCAACGCATCAAGAGCGATGCGGACAAGCTCTTCACCACCGCCGTGGTGCAGTTGTATCAGGGCCACCATGAGCCGATGACTTCGATCATGCTGCGGGATCTGTACGAGATCCTGGACCGGATCTTCGACCGCGCCCGCAACACCAGCAACCTCATCCTGCAAATCATGCTCAAACAATCCTGATGGAAACACCTGACAAGACAGCGCCCTCCGCGGGTCCCGGTGTTGGCAGTGGCTCAAGCTTCCGGTCTAACGTCATGGCGTCCGGTTTGTTGATCTATCAGAATCCGGGTGCTTGCCACCATCCCATAATCCTTTCCTAACACCCCCACTTCCACATGTTCTCCCTGCAACGCCTGCTCAGCCGCGACGACGTCTTTTTTGATCTGATGGAAGGCAGTGCCCAGGAGGCACGCGGCGCCATTCAAAGTCTGGTGGCGCTGTTGCGCGATGGCGATGAGAAACCCAAACTGGAGGCCTTCACCGCCGCGCGCCGCAAGGAGAAACGCCTTGCCCAGCAACTCTCCGAAAAACTCTGCAAGACCTTCGTCACCCCGCTTGACCGCGAGGACATCGAGGCGATCTCCCACGCGCTTTACAAAATCCCCAAGACCGCCGAAAAGTTCGGCGAACGCTATCTGCTCTCCGGCATCGAACTGCACGGCGTGGACCTATCCCGCCACGTCGAACTGCTCGACAGCGCTGCCGAGGTGATCGTGCTGATCGTGCGGGAGCTGCGCAAGGGCCTGGAGTTGAACCGCGTCAAGGGCCACAATGACGAACTCCAGCGCATCGAAGGCGAAGGCGACAAGCTGATGCTCGAGTCGCTCTATCAACTCTATGAGAGCCGCTGTGATCCGTTCCAAGCGATGCTCACCAAGGACCTGTTGGAAATGCTGGAGAAAATCTTCGACCGTTGCCGCGACGTGGGCAGCATCATCTTCCACATTGTACTCAAACACGCCTAAGACCGCATGACCTTCATCATCCTGCTGATTTTGGTGGCGCTGGCCTTCGAATATGTCAACGGCTTTCACGACGCCGCCAACGCCATCGCCACCAGTGTGGCCACCCGGGTGCTCACCGCCAAACAGGCCGTGACCATCGCCGCCGTGTTCAATTTGCTAGGCGCGATGGCCGGCACCGCGGTCGCCACCACCATCGCCTCGGGTCTGGTTGATGGCAACTTTGTGACGCTCACCACCATTTTCTGCGCCTTGGTCGCGGCGATCGCATGGAACCTGGTCACCTGGTGGTTTGGTCTGCCGTCCAGTTCCAGTCATGCGCTGATAGGCGGGTTGTGCGGTTCCGCGCTGGCCACCGCGGCGGGCAACTGGCACGTCATCAAGTGGGCGGTGACCGACCCGGTCACGCACAAGACCGCCGGTCTGCTCTACAAGGTGGTCGTACCGATGTTGGTGTCGCCCGTTTGCGGTTGTGTGGGAGGTTTTCTGTTCATGGGACTGATGATTGTGATGTTGAGGGAGGTGCATCCCGCGAAGCTCAACAAGGTGTTTGGCAAGGCGCAGATTGGCAGTGCGGCATGGATGAGTTTCAGCCACGGGCTGAACGATGCGCAAAAAACCATGGGCATCATCGCGCTCACCCTGTTTACCGGGTCCAAGTCCGGAGCGCTCGACAACCTGCCGGGCTGGCTGGCGTTTCTGCACACGCCCAAGTTTGAAATCGATTTCTGGGTGAAGGCCTGCTGCGCGGTGGTGATGGGTGCGGGCAGTGCCTCCGGTGGCTGGCGCATCATCAAAACCATGGGCTCAAAATTGGTGCGGCTCCAAACCACGCACGGCTTTGCCGCCCAGACCACCGCCGCTGCCGTGATCAACATCGCCAGCCTGTGGGGCATGCCGTTGTCCACCACCCATGTGATTTCCTCCTCCATCATGGGCGTGGGCGCCACCAAACGCCTCAGCGCGGTGCGTTGGAAAATGATGGGCCGCATCGTCACCGCCTGGGTCTTCACCTTGCCGCTGACCATGGGGGTCGGCTACTCGCTGATGTGGTTGTGCATGCACCTCGGCTGGGCACGCCTCTAGCGGCGGTCCGGTCTGCTCCGCTCTGGAGTGCGGCGGCTTGCCGCCGCTTGGGGGACGATGGAGTTTGCTCCATGGTGGTTGCGGGTGCGTGATTCGCTTCGGCTCATGTCCATCAGCTCAGGAATCGCGAGGGACAGGAATGTCCCTCCTCCTTATTCCCGCGCCTGAGGCTGTCATGGTATTGTCAGAAAGCGCGGCACCAGCGCAGCCAAGTGAGTCAGAGACAATCAATGTCCGATGTTCGCGGCGGGGACAGCAGGCACCGCCACATCCGCGCCGAACTGGCGGTGGAACGGCCCGCGCCCGCCCCTGACAATCACCCGGTTGTCCGTGAAATGATCCCGATACCAGGAACATTTCTCAAAGGTGTCGCCTATCGCGCCGAGCCGCTCGTTCATCTGGCTGCGCAGGCGTGTTAGAGTGTCGCGCCGGGTGTCATCGTTCGCCAGGTTTTGTTGCTGCATGGGATCGGCGACGTTGTCGAAGAGCATTTCCCGGCCATCGCGGAGGTAGCGGGCATAGGTGAAGCGCGGGTCGCGCAGGGCCCGCCATTCAAAGCCGTCCTGCCAGAGATGGGTGTGCCCCATGCCCTGCAGCAAGGCCGCCTCCGGCTGCGGGCCGCCCTTGCCTAACACGAGCTGCGACAGGTCCATGCCCTCCACCGCCTTGGGAATCTCGCGGCCGGCCAGCCCCAACAATGTCGGCATCAGGTCCACGGTGGAGATGCACGCGTCAGAGTGAGTCCCCGCGGCAATGTGCCCGGGCCAGCGGACAAGCAACGGGGTGCGGACGGACTCCTCATAGAAGGTCATCTTGTACACCCGCCCGTGGGCGCCGAACATCTCGCCGTGATCGCTGGTAAAAACGACGATGGTGTTGTTGCTCAGGCCCGTTTGGTCGAGCGCCGCCAGCAAGCGGCCGACCTGCTCGTCCAAGGCGGCGGTCATCGCATAATAGACGCGCTGGAACTCTGCCATGTTAGGTTTCCAAAAGGTCAGCCATTTTTTCGGATCGGCGTTGCGATCCATGTAAGGGTCTGGCAGGTCCGACCACGAGGCGGGCAACGGGAACGCCACGTCCTTGAACCGTGCATACCACTCGGCCGGAACATTGTCCTTGGACCATGGGTCGTGCGGCGTGCTCAACGCCAGCAACATGAAGAACGGCTGCGGCTGCCTGGCATGCTCACGCAAGCGCTCGATCGCCAGATCGACAAATGCCGCATCGCCAAACCCTTTGATCCGTTGTGGCTCGGGAGTGTCACGGAAATACCATGCCCGATAGTTCTGGTGGTTGAAATTGTAGCCTGCCCAATACGCATTGAAGCCCATCCGATAGGGGCCCGGCGGCGTGTAGGCGTTGTGGATCGCCGTGTGGTCGCCATCCGCCGCCCACAGGTGCCACTTGCCAAAATGCTCGCAGGCATAGCCGCCGCGGCCGAACATGTGGGCGATGCTATCCTGATTCGGGTTCATGCGCAACTCGTTGACGGCCACGCCGGTGGAGCTCGCGTATTTTCCCGTTAGAAACGACGCGCGCCACGCCGAGCACACCGGGGTGTTGGCGACGCACTGGCGGAAGTTCATCCCCTGCCCTGCCAAGCGGTCAAGGTTGGGAGTGATGGCCCGCGGGTCGCCACCATAGCCGGTCGCTTGGTAGCGCAACTGGTCGGCGACCACCACGATCACGTTGGGTGGCGGCGCGGCGACGGCACAGCCAAACGCGAGGCTGAGCAGGATGATGGATTGGATGGATTTCATGCGGTTCACTCATTAAGACCCGCGTTGTCACCAACGCGCCTACGAAGAACGGGACGACCTGTTTCGGCCGAGGTCCGTTGATGAAGACACGACAGGAATGTCGTGACTCCTTATAAGTCATCCCTCATTTAGCCGTGTGTTTGAGCACGAAGTCGACGATCGGGGTGGGGTCCTTGAGGCTGTGCGGGTGGTGATCGCAGTTGGGCTTGGCGATGACGACGATCTCGCCGCCGAGTTGCTTGTAGCGGGATTCGACGAGCCGCGTGTTTTCATCGATGGGCACCGTCTTGTCAGCCTCGCCACAGACGCTCAGGATCGGGATCTTCGCCTTGGCCAGCGGTGCGAGGTTGTCCACCGGGTTGAGTTTATACGCCAGTGCCTGCTCCTCGGTCAGGCCGTACACTCCTAACAATCTTTTCCAATCCCCGCCGGAGCCGTTACCCTTGCCTTTTCCGCCCGGCCAGCTCTTGAAATCGCAAACCGGCGCATCCACATAGATGGCGGCGACCTTGTCGGGGTTGCGCGCGGCCCAGTTGAAGGCAAAGAGTCCGCCGCGGCTGAACCCTTCGAGTACGGTTTTTTGTGCAAGACCGAACTCAGTGGTCAGTTGCGCGTGGAACTTGTCCATCGCGTCGAGCGCGACGGGCGCGCCATACAGGTTGGAGAGGTCCATGTAAGCGACGTGAAAACCCTTGCCTAACAATGCGATGTCGCCCTGCGGCTCGTGCCCGAAAAACTCAGTGCGCCAAATCCACGGTTTGCCGGGTGCCGGCGATTTTGGCAGCACCAGCAGGCATTTGCGGCCATCCACCACGGTGTCGCGCTGCTCGTACCCGTTCCAATCCCCCGCGGCGGCGGTCAGCGTGGCAAGCGCCGTCACCCACAAGGCGGCGGCGGCCAACGGGCCGGCCACGTTTGTTAGAGAAGGCGCTGTGGTGCGGGCCGGGGTGGCGGGCAGGACGGGATGGGCAGTGGGAGGGGGCATGGTGAGTGATGGCTACGCCGCCAACGGGGCTGACCTTTCCGCGATTTTTGAGTGCGATGTTCAATATCCAAGGTGAAGTGATGACCATCCTCTGGCTGGTGCCGTAGCTGCGGCTTCCAGCCGCAGTCTGGGTAATTCCTGCGGCTGGAAGCCGCAGCTACGAGCGGACGCGCTCTTCGTAGGCGCGCTGGTGACAGCGCGAGTGGACATGTCCGGTTGCTCATGAACGCAGCATCAGCCCCAGCCTGCGGCTGGAAGCCGCAGCTACGGTACCGTCACGGCGAGGCGGCCGAAGAGCCTGCCGCCCGCGGCCTTGGCCACCGGCACACTGATGATAATCGTGTCGGTGTCGGCATCCGGGGTGTTTTCATTGACCCCCACGTCAATCCCGTTGGTGGAGGAACTCACCGCACCCACCGGCACATCATTGGCCGGTGGGAAGCTCAGATCAGTGGACCATTGGAAGGTGAGCGTCGACGCTCCTTCCGATAGATCCTTGCGGCGGAAGGTGAAGACCAAATTGCCACCGCTCTGCGCAACGGTGGGCAGCAGGGTGCTGGAATTGGATCCGGCATTGGCCGAGTTCGGTTCGCCGCCCAACACAAACTCCAGCGCGTTGGGCAAGCCGTCGTGATCCGGATCGGCATAAGGCAGCGCCGAGGCGCCACTAAGGCCGGTGGCGGCGATCCAGAGGTCATAGGCGGAGCCGACAGGAACAAGATTGGAAGTGACCGCGGCGCCGAGGCGGCCGAAGAGCCTGCCGCCCGCGGCCTTGCCGGCCGGCACGGTGATGACGATCGCGTCGGTACCTGCATCCGGCGTGCCTTCGCTGACGATGACGTCCACGCCACCGGTGGCGGAGCTCACGGCACCCACCGGCACATTGTTAGCACTTGGGAAGCCCAGATCGGTGGCCCACTGGAAGGTGAGGACCGCGGTGCTTTCTGATAGATTCTTGCGATGAAAGCTGAAGAGCAGGTCGCCGCCCGCGTTGCGCGAAATGACCGGCAGCAGACTGCGCGAGTCGGAACCCGGGTTGGCGGGATTCGGCTCGCCGCCGAGCACGAATTCAAGGCTGTTAGGAACACCGTCGTGATCGGGGTCGGCGGTGGGCAGCGCGGCATTGCCGGTGAGCCCCCTGGCGGCGATCCACAGGTCGTAGGGGTTGCCCAGCGGCGCGGTCCAGTTGAGCATCACATCCTTTTTGCCGTTGGCATCGGCCACCCGGGTGACGGCGAAGGTGCCGGTCGGGTTGCCACCGCTGAGGGTGCCGAGCGTGAAGACGCCGGTGCCGCCATCCCCTGTGAGGCCGTTGCCGAGATCGACCACCAACCACGAGCGGTCGGCGCCCCAAAAACTGTCGAGGAAATTGACCGACGCCCCGAAGCTCAAATCAATGATGGCGCCATTGACGATGGAGAACGTGCCGCTGGTGACATCGACGCCGTCGAAGTTGCTGCCGCGTCCAGAGTTGGTATTGGCGGTGAGCTGCCATTGGAGATGGGCGGTGGCGGCATAAGTCAGACTGTTAGAGAAAGTCAGAATACCCGTGCTGTTGCCTGGGGTTTGGATGCCTTGGATGGTGGTCGCGCCGATGACGGTGCCGTTGCCGCCGAGCGTCTGGCCGCTGCCCACCGTGAAACCACCGGTCTTGGTGGTGACATCCAACACGGCGCCGAAGGACCCGGTGTCACCGACGATGAGGCTGGTGCTATTGGCGAGGCTGCCGCCGCCGTCGAGGCGCAAGGTGCCGGCCTTGATCGTGGTGGCACCGCTGTAGGTGTTGGCGCTGGTGAGCACCAGCGTGCCGGCGCCGTCCTTGGTAAGACCACCGCTGCCCTGGTTGAGGACCTGGCTGACGTTGAAGGTATTGGCGGCATCATGGATATCGAGGCCCACGCTCTTGCCTGTCGTGAGCGTAACCGCATGCGTGCCGATGAATCCCGCCGCATAGGACGTCAACGCCGTGCCGGTGATCTGCAAGGTGCCACCATTGAACACCAGCGGGTTGGCATTGCCCAGATTGGCGTCCGCAGCAACGCTCAGGGTACCGGCGTTGAGGGTGGTGGTGCCGCTGAATGTGTTAGCACCGGTGAGCACCAAGGTGCCCGCGCCATTCTTGGTCAAACCGCCGTTTTGAATCACTGAGGTGATGGCCAGACCCTCGAAGTCCGCATAATCGCCGCCGGGCAAGGCCCCGACCGTGAGGGTGTGCGTGGCCCCGGCAAAGTCCAACATGCCACCGTCAATGACGGGAGTGACCTCCGGGTTGGTCGGCGTGGAGGTGATGTCACCGGTGAGCGTCAGGGTACCGACGGGACTAACGGTTGGAGTGACGGAACCGGCGTTGCTGT
>CAIKDP010000009.1 GCA_903826205.1 Akkermansiaceae bacterium | reverse complement strand
GTCGGCGCGACCGGCGGCCATGAGGGCGGTGAGTGAGGTGGCCGTGTTATAAACGGACAGCCCGCGGTTGTAGATGCCACCGTCGTCCTTTTGTTGGGCCAGCAGCCAGGTGTAGCCTTTTTCGAGGTGCGCGGGCAGGGCTGCCTTGCGGTCGAGGTTGGGATCGCGGGCGGCGGCGGTGAGGGCCAGGGCGGTGAGGGCGGGCAACCCATCGTCATCCCACTGGCCGGTGGCTTTCTGTTGCTCCTTGAGCCAGGCATTGCCGCGGGCGATGGCTTGGCGCATTTCCTGTTGGAGCGATAAGTAGCGATCGGGGTTGGCCGGTGCGGCGGTGGCGAGGCCGGCGCTGAGGAGCAGGAATGCGGTGGTGGCTTTCATGGTGTGGAGAGGGCTGGGGTGTGGGGCGAACTGGCTGGAGGTCCGAACGGGAAGCGATGCTGGCGGTGTCATTTGTTCTGCCAATCTGGATCCGTTGCCACAGGAAGCGTAGCAACGCCGGAGACTTTGGCAATTTTGTTATCGGGTGGCGGGAGGCGTGTTGAGTGAGCGGCCGAATTGCTGCCAACACAAACGGGTGATGCGGGTTTCGAGGGCGTTGAGCGGCGGTTCGTTGGCGGCGGCGGGAGGGATGGGGGCGAGCGGACGAACTTTGCCAAGTTGCTTGCTGGTGAGGCGGAAGAGTTTGCGCAGGACGTCGGTTGGCAGGTTTTTGGGCTTGGTGACGGTGAAGGAGAGGGTTTCGGTTACGGGGGATTTGGGGGCACCCCCGGTGAGCCATAAGTCGACGGCGGCCGGGGCGCTCTTGCGGTTGGTTGTGATTTTAGTGGTGACCTTCAGGATACCGGAGGACGCGCGTTGGAGATCTTTGGCTGCCTGTTCGAGGGCGAGCTTGATGGATTTATCGAGATCGCTGGCGATGCTGGCACGCAGCACGATGGGGATGGCTTTGGCAGGGTTGCTGTTCCAAGCGGGCAGTTTCGGCCGGAGACGTTGGATGGCAGCTCGGGCCGTGTTGGCTTGGGACGGCTCCGGTGTGGTGGAATCAAGAACACGCTCCCATGCCAGCACGGAGTGCGCAAACTCACCGGAGGTTTCCAACAACGAGGCGAGTTCAATCAGGTATCTGGCACCTTTCGGGGCGAGCTCGGCATAGGTGTCAAGGCCCGGGTTGGGTTTCAACTCCCCGATTTCGACGCCGGGATCCACGGGCGGTGGCGGACTTGGAATGGAAGGCGCGGCCATGGGCGGCGCGACTTTGGGCGCTGCCTGCGGTGGCTGGATTTCCGGGTGCGGCAACGAGGCTTCGGTTTTTTGGCGGATCACGGCGAGCCGGGCCTCCGTCGGGGGCGTTAGAAAATCCAGCTTGCGGATGCATAACCACCAGATGCCGAGGGGAACGACAAGGGCGAGGAGGACCGAAAGAGGCAGGGAAACGCGCACGGACCGATACTGGCCCGATCGGGGCGCTTGCGCAAAGCCGAAAGCAAACCAACCGGGGAAAAACCAAACACCCCGCCGGCAAGGGCGGGGTGTGGGAGCGCTAAGACCATCCGGGTGGTTCCGCCATGAAACCCATGCTGGTCAAAGAACGCCCCACAGGCATTCAGTCATCGGATGTCTTGGTCTTGGTGGTTGGGTTAGGGCTGGCAGTGGTCGGATTGTTAGCGGCGGCGGTGTTGATACCGACGCCGTGTTTGTAAACGAGTTGGCCGCCGTAGTGACCGGCCTGGGCGACTGAATAGGCAGTCGCTCCGGCGACCAGGGCGGTGGCGACCGTCAAACCGCGGGCGGCTTTGGGAAACCGCGTCGCGGAGGCGCTGACCAGTGCAAGGATCGCTGCGGCGATGGCAAGGTTGCGTGTGCGCTCTCCCCATGTCTCGTGGTGATCAAGGATGAGTTCGGCTGACTCGGAAATTTCGCCAGCCATTTCCGCTTGCTGGCCACCGGTCCGGGCCGCGACAAAGGCCCCCGAGGCACCCGCGACCAACAGGACCGCGGCAAGCCACGGCAAATGCCAGCGCCGCCATACGATAACCAGCAGCGCCACCATTGTTCCTAACAAAATGAGGACAATCGGGAAATGAACGACTGCCGGGTGGAGTGGATTGGGTAGGGAAATCATGGGGAAGGTGCTTCAGGCGATCTTTTTATATTCCTTCACGTCATGGCGGCAGGAACGGCACTTTTTGGCAGGCAGTTCGGTGACAGTCATGCCACAGACCTGGCAAACGTAATAGTCGGCCTTGGCATTCTTGCCGAGGTTGTCGAGGGCTTCCTGATAGAGTTTGGCGTGTTCCTTTTCCGCGGTCAGGGCAAACTCGATGGTGCGGATGGCGGCGGGGGCGTCATCGGTTTTCGCCAGGGCGAGATACTCGGGATACATCGTATCGCGCTCGTAGGTTTCGCCTTTGATGGAAGCCTGCAGGTTCTCCGCCGTGGTGCCCGGCGTCACTGCGTCAAGCTCGACGGCATTGGCCTTGCCCCCCAATTCGAGGATCGTTTTTTGGTGGGTGTCGCGGTGGATGGCCTCCGACGCCGCTGCGGCGCGGAACAACTTGGCGACTTGCGCGTTGCCCTCGGCATCGGCCTTTTCGGCAAATTTGGCGTAGCGATTGGCGGCGTTGGACTCACCCTGATAGGCGGTGTTGAGGTTCTTGAGGGTTTGCTCGGAAACCTTGGCAACGGCGACCGCGGGGAAAAGCAGGCTGGCGGCGAGGGTTGCGACTGATGCGATGCGTTGGAATGACGTTTTCATAACATGGGAGGGTTGCTATCTCAGACAGCTCCACCATGGAGCCACAATCCAACGCAATAGCCGGATCCCCCATCCGACGCAAGCATAAAAACCGGAAAAAAAACCGGATTTTTCTGATTTTTCTAACTGGCCTGCCAACGGGCGGCGGCGTGAGCGCGGCGCGGGGAAATGGCCGTATCCACGGTCCCATCCTCCATGGACCTGAGCCCTTACATCGGGGAATCGGCGGGTGCTGAGAGTTGATCCTGACAGCCGGGACGGCTGTCCTCCACCACCTACGGCTGCACCGGCGACTGCTCTTCCGTTAGAACAACGGCCTCATTGCTGGCGGTGGGGATGCTGAGCAGGTCGCCTTGAATGGTTAGAGACGGCCGGGCGAAGCGCGACACCTTGACGCTTGAGGCGGGCCACGGGTTGCGCAGGCGCAGGGTTTCGCCGAGCCGTGATTCCACCGTGACCCCTTGCACCACGCCCCGCGTGCGCACCGCGGAAATGGCAAAGCCGCCCGGGGCCAGCAATTGAAACTCCCCATCCCAGGCGGCGGGCAGCGCGCCAAACAGGCGCACCACCGGATCCTGTCCCGGTGCCGGTGGCGCCGCCAGCAGCAAGCCGCGCAAGAGTCCCTGCACCGCCCGTCCCTCATGTTCCGCGGTGGTGCCGGGAAACTCCTGATAGTCGCCCTCCACATCGCACAGCCGGTTCGGATAGATCAGCACGTTGGTCAATTGCGAGACCAGCGCCGCGCCCAGATCCTCGCCGCGGCCCATGTGGGCCGCCATGAGCGCATGCAAACCCAAAGGACCAACCTCTCCCGGAGCGTAACTGCGCGGGGCCGGCCCGTAGGTGGCTGCGGCAAGCGCGGTCATCCGCGGATCGGCGGTCTCACAAGTGTAGAGGCCATAGAAAATGAGCGGTTCAATCCCGCCGCGGCCCGGCTTGGCCACCGGTTGGAGACCCACGTCCCACTTGGCGCTTTCCCCCTCCCGGCGGGGATGAATCGCCAACGGGTGGTCGGTCGTCGGCAACGGCGCGAGCTTGGCTAACAAATCACTCCATTTTTCCCGCAGGTCGGCATCGACGTCAAGGATTTCCGCGGCACGGATCGCCACGGGCAGGATGGCATACATGGCGCCCAACTCGCCGATGGCATCCTGCGCGTTCCACGTCGGCTCGTGGTTGTTGACGTTATGGATATGATATTTGCCGTCGGCCGCCAATTTCAGGTTGGGGAAATTCCGATAGAATTCGGCGGTGCCGCGGATGACCGGATAGGCTCGGGTTCGCAGCCATGCCGTGTCGCGCGTGTATGCGTAGCGGCTCCAGAACAATTGCGCGATCTTGGTGCCGCTCGACAGGATATGTGCGGTATAGCTGAACGGTCCGTGGCCCTGGGTGCGGAATTCGAATTGGCCGCTCTTCCAGCAGTCGAAGGCCATGTAGTTCCAGCAGGGATGGAGCGGGTTGCGCAGGGAGGCAAAGGTCTTGAACGAGGAGGAGAGTTCGTCCACTGGCTTGCGGCACAGCAGGAACTCGCGCAGTTCGGTGGCGATCTCCGTTGGCAGTGTGGGCGGACCATTGAAGTGCACCGTTTCCGGAATCCACACCCCGGCGCTGCCCCAGACATCCCTGGCCGCCCGCTCACAACTTGGCAGCATGCCTGAATACATGTCATACACCGGATCCATCAACTCCCACTTGCCGGTCGCCGGCAGCCCGTCATAGAAGCAACTCAGGTTGTGCCACCAGTGCATGTCCCCCCACCGGCGAAAGTCGCCGCGCGTGTTCCAGAGCATGCCGTTGAACTTGGGCGGCAACGGCCCGCGGCTGCTGGCAGCCATCAGATAGAGGTAGTAGTAGTAATTGGCCTGGACCATGGCGGCGGCGGCTCCCGCCGCGTCGTTGGTGCCCGAAAGCTTCACGTAGGTCCCCTGCCAGAAGCGGTGCCACCAACTGGCGCTCTCCCCGGCCAGTTGTGCAAAACCCTCCTGCCCGGCTTCCGCGCAGAGTCGCAGCGCGGCGGAAGCCACATCCCGGTCCGGATCGAAACTGGCGGCACTTGCCACGTAAAATGTCAATTTCCCCTTGCCCGGCGCTTGCGGACCGACGCTCAAGCGCGTGCCCGTCTCATCCCGCGGGCCGACGCTGGATGGCTTGCCGGCGCATGAGACCGCCACGGCCGTGCGGCAGACGAACTTCCCTTCCTTGAACTCCTGCGTCAGCACGATGCTCCCGTCTCTCTCAAGCAACTCCGACGTCGCGCTGTGGCCGGCTTTTCTAACACCCGGGGTTCGCAACATCCGCAGCACGCCGCGCGCAACCTCCGATTGTTCCCGCGCATCGTCGATTTCGATGGCGATGACGTCCTTGTCAGGATGGGCCAGCAGGCGCGCGGTGACGCGATCCCCTGATAGAGTCGCCAGACCCTTGTAGATCGACAGGTCCTGGCGGGTGGCCGCGCCGCTGAAGATGTCAGCCTCCGCGCCGAATTCGATATCCACAAAGGCACAACCGCCGCAATAGTTTTCATGCGGGTCCTGAAAGCTCGTGGTGTCCCTGTCATTGGCGTAGACATCGGGACGGTTGATCTGCAAATGGATCGCCCCGGGAGTCGTCCAAACCATGGATCCCATGCGGCCGTTGCCTAACGGCAACCCGTGTTCCGGGCGCCGTGCCGGCCCCGCCATGTGCAAGTCCCCGCTGGCCACCAGACCCTCCCGCTCACCAACCTTGTCCTGCGGCGTGGCTGGCTCCGCGGCGCACGTGCCCTGCCAGGCACCAAGGCTGATTGACAACACCCCGAGCCAGCGGGACAACAGAGGATTTCGATTGTGGATCATCACCGGGCTACGACTACGGCATGACTTCCTGTTGGCTTTCATCGCCGGGAAAATTATGTGCTTCCGCCTTACATTTTTCTTGCGGAGAAATCCGCCGGAAGATTACCAAAGACAATCGTGTTATCCTAATGAGGGGCCCTAAGATTGAATCACTGATTTCACCTTCGGATCTCGGGCCACCCACCGGCGCAGCAGGCTGGCGGCAGATTGCCCGAGGACGAGACCTGCCAGGTCGGCGAGCCAATCGAATAAATCACAGGTGCGGGTGGGAATGAAGGCTTGGGCCAGCTCTTCTAACGAAAGCAACACCAGCAACACCCACGTGGTCAGGGTGATGCAGCGGGTCCAGCGCGTGGCGGGCCGCGGCGGAATGGCGAGATTGCACAGCAAGGAGAGCATGCCGACGAGGCCGAGGTGACCGACTTTGTCGCCGTAGGGAATGCTCCCGATGAATGCCCACCATAGGTTGCCCTCACCGCGGTCCGCGATCCGGATAATGATGATGAAGAAAACGATGAAAGCCAATGCGGCCGTGCGGACGAGGGTGCGTTTCATGGGGCGGCGATCGAATATCCAGGGACAGGCTGAAGTAAGACTTGCTAAACCGCAATGCTTACCGCCCGCCATGTTGTCATTTAATGTCAGATCGCCCCCAGGCTCCGCTGTTATGTTAGAATCTCCGCCGGATTTCTCACCGCCATTGCCGCGTCAAGAAGGATCACGAGCCTGATGATTTTTCCCTTTCCTCTTGTCAGATTGAAAATTTCCCCTATATGTCGCGAATTCTGTTGCGACTTGTCGGGAAACTCATTCCTTCGCAAGGATGCACGGAACAACCATTAACATAACACCATGAGACCACCCGTCGCAGCATTGATCACCCTTGGTGCCACGTTGAGCACCCTCCAAACCGCCGTGTGCGGACAAGCAGAACCACCGGCAACATCCCCGCTGGCGTCACCCAGATTCTGGGGGGGGCTGGAGTTCCTCTACATGACCCGCAAGGGATCGGAACTGCCGCCGCTGGTGACGAGCAGCCCGCCTGGCACCAATGGCGTCATGAGCAGCTCCCCGAGCGTGCTGTTCGGCAACGAACGGGTCAACGACGACTGGAATCCAGCCTTCCGCATCACCCTCGGCGGGTGGCTCGACAACCAACAAAAGGTGGGCTTGTTCGGCAGGTTTTTCCACTTGGGCGAAGAAACCCAACGCTTCACCACGAGTTCCGACGCCAGTGGCAGCCCTCTGTTAGCCCGGCCTTTCTATAACACGGATTTAGCCGTCCATGCCGAGGACGCCCTGATCGTTGCTTCGCCCGGAGTACGCAGCGGCACCATGACCGATGAGGCCAACAGCAACATCTTCGGCGGCGATTTGATGTTGAGATACAACTGGATGCATGAGTCCAACCTGAGCGTCGACTTCATCGGGGGCTACCAATACACCCGCATCGAGGACGATCTATCGATGCACAGCAACTCGGTCTCAATCGGCGGGCTCTATCCAACAGGCACCCGCATGACCTTTGATGACAAGTTCGACACCCATAATGATTTTCATGGCATCCCGCTGGGAATGATGCTCGAATACGTACAAGGCCCCTGGACGATCAGCGCCATGGGCAAGGTCGGATTGGGCGTCATGCACCAGAGTGTCTCAATTCACGGCTCTTCGAGCATGACCCCTCCAGCAGGCAGCAGCACCACCTACCCGGGCGGGGTTTATGCCCAACCCACCAATTCCGGCAACCGTTCCAGCAATAATTTCGCCTGGATGCCTGAAGTCGGGGTCACACTTGGCTATCAGGTGACGCCGTCTTGCAGCCTGACACTCGGTTACAGCGTGATGTACTGGAGCAATGTCGTGCTGGCGGGTGACCAGATTGACCGCGGGGTCAACGGTTCACAGCTGCTGGGCGGCACACTGAGCGGACCGGTGCGACCGGCGGCTTCTAGCAATGACACCAGCTATTGGGTGCACGGGCTTCAAGTCGGCGCTTCATTCCGCTTCTGACGGCCCATGGGACCGCCTTGTGGCGTGACCGCATGGCCACGCCACAAGGGAGCCCGGCGCGGACCCAAGTTCATCTCACATCCCTGTTGATGACAGCCGCGCACGCACTGATGAAGCGACTCCTGACGGCGGGCCTGACACTTTGCCTGTGGCCCGGCATGACACGCGCGGCCGCGGATCTGCCTGCGGAATTTGTGACGCCTCCGGATGCGGCAAAGCCGTGGGTGTTCATGTGGTGGTTCGACAAGATCACGCCGGCGGATATCAGCCGGCACATGGAGGAACTGAAATCAAAAGGCGTGGGAGGCGTGCTGCTGTTTCCCGTGTCAGATATGTGCGGAAATCCGGCGGTGCCCTATATGAGTGACGCGTGGCGGGCGTTGCTCCGCCATACGGCGCTGGAAGCGGACCGGCTCAACTTGAAAATGGGGGTGAATATCTGCGCGGGCTGGCCGTCTGGCGGACCATGGATCACGCCGGAAAATTCCAGCTGGATGGTTGTCAGCTCCACAACGATTATCAAGGGGCCGCTAAAATTCTCCGGCAAGCTTGCGGATCCAACAGGCCGGGGAAAGCTCTATGCCGAGGTGGCCGCACACGCCTTTCTGATTCCTGAAGGAGCACCAAAGCCAAGCCCTGTCATTACTTCTAACATTAATCCCGGACAGTTGCCCAACCTCCTGGATGGAAATTACAACACGGTTTGGAATTCCGGAGCCGCCCGCCAACCTTGGCTGCTCGTGGATTTCGGAGCGCCCCACACGGTCGATTGGATCTGGATCGATGTCACAGGACGCATCATCATCGACGCCTCGGATGACGGCGTCACTTTCAAGCGGGTAACCGAGTTGCCCGGACCGCAGTGGGTGCTGGGCTATGAAGCAGTCCCAGCCACCACGGCCCGCTGGTTCCGCATCACCGTACCTAACAAACAAGCGGTCCGCGACTTCGCGCTGGGGACCCGGGCCGAGGTGGAGCGTGCCGCAAGGCTCGCCGCCAAACGCGCACTGACTCATCCATTCGGCGTGACCACCACCCGACTGGCCGACCAGGTCAGCTTTGTGCGCGATGACTTGTCCGCGCTGCCCTCGGATTGCCCCCTCACGAGGACAACGTTGAAATCGACGGCATGTATTCCTGGACGCCGCGGCTGCCCGAAGAGTTCCGCCACCGGCGCGGTTACGATCCGGCCCGCTATCTGGCCGCGATGGCGGGAGAAATCGTGGATAATGTGCAAGTCACGGACCGTTTTCTAACTGACGTACGGCGGACCATCGCCGATTGCGTGGCGGATGGTCACTATGGCCGCTGGGCGGAGCTGGCACACGCCAATGGCATGTGGGTGCGGGCGGAAGCCGGGGGCCAGCATCATCCGCGCCTGCTATGCAACGACGGGCTGATGAACCAGGGCCGCATGGACACGCCAGTCGCGGAATTCTGGGAAAGCACGCACTGGAAAGAGAATCAGTGGGTGCCGGCCAACCATCACGCCGTCACCCTGGCGGGCTGGGATGAGGCGGCACAGAACGTCAATGCCAAACAGGCCGCAAGCGCCGCTCACTTGTACGGCAAACGTCTGGTGGCGTCCGAGTCGTTCACCAGCATCGGCCCGCGCTCACACTGGGGCGTGGCACCGGCCGATTTGCGGCTGTACGCCAACATCGCCTTTTGCGAGGGCATCAATGCGCTGACCATCCACGGCTCGGCCACCTCCGGCCCTGACGCGGGCATGCCCGGCAAGGCGTTCGCGGCAGGCACCCATTTCAACCCTAACGTTACCTGGTGGAATCAAGCTGCCGCGCCATTCCTGCAATACCTGGCGCGCTGCTCACACATGCTGCAACAGGGGCGCTTTGTGGCCGACGTGTTATATTATAACGGCGATGAGGCGCCTAACTTCGTTGCGCCCAAGCACGTCGATCCGTCGCGCGGATTCGGCTATGACTACGATGTCTGCAATTCGGAGATTCTGCTCACGCGGATTTCCGTTAGGGACGGGCGGATCGTGCTGCCCGACGGCATGAGTTACCGGGTTCTGGTGTTGCCGGACCGGCCGGTCATGCCCCTGCAGGTGGCCGCCAAGCTCGAGGAACTGATAGCCGCCGGCGCCACGGTGATCGGCCCGAAGCCGCAGCGCACGCCCGGTCTAACCGGCTACCCCGGGAGCGAATCCGCACTCAAGGTCATTGCCGACAGGGTATGGGGAACCAGGACAACCAGTCCGTCACTGGACGGCCCATACGGCAAGGGACGGGTTGTGTGCGGCATGGGCATTCGCGAGATCCTGATGAATGCCAGCGTGCCGCCGGATTTCGCCTTTGCCACCGCCGCCGAAAATGCGCTGGTGGATTTCATTCATCGCCGCAGCGGCGACACAGAGATTTACTTCGTGACGAACCGGCGCGCCGCCACCCTCCGCGCCACCTGCACGTTCCGTGCCACCGGGCGCCCGGAACTGTGGGACCCCGTGAGCGGCGAGCAACGGGAACTTCCGCAGTTCGAAACCATGGATGAACGCAGCTCCGTGCCGCTGGAGTTGGCGCCTTATGGCGCGGTGTTTGTGGTGTTCCGGAAATCTTCGTCAGGGACGGACCTCCAAGCCGGCCACACGGCCTTACCCGATAATTTTCCCACCTTCAATCCGCTGCAAGAGCTTACGGGGCCATGGACGGTGCAGTTCGATCCGCAGTGGTTCTATCCGACCGATGGCCTCAGCGAAGCGCAAGCC
Organism: Akkermansiaceae bacterium; assembly: GCA_903826205.1. Classification (GTDB taxonomy): domain Bacteria; phylum Verrucomicrobiota; class Verrucomicrobiia; order Verrucomicrobiales; family Akkermansiaceae; genus Luteolibacter. Next base: position 25,518 of record CAIKDP010000009.1, on the reverse strand, counting down.
ACGGGCTTGATGGAGTTCGACAAGTTGGAGGACTGGACCAAACGTCCCGAGCCGGCGGTGAAAAATTTCAGCGGCACCGCCACCTACCGGAAAATTTTCAAGTATCCCGCCCACCCGGATCTCAAATCTGAAATCTCAAACCTCAAATCGCCACAAGCGCCCCGTCTGTGGCTGGATCTGGGCGCAGTGAAAGCGAGCGCCCGCGTCATGCTCAACGGCCATGACCTTGGCGTGCTGTGGTGCCCGCCATGGCGGGTGGACATCACCCGCACCGTCAGGCCCGGTGACAACACGCTGGAAATCGAGGTGGTCAATTTGTGGCCCAACCGGCTCACTGGCGACAAGACTCTGCCGGAGGGCTTGCGCCGGACACGTACCCGGATCCCGAGGGACTGGATGGCTGACAACCAGCCGGCGTCAGGCTTGCTCGGGCCTGTGACCCTACAGTCAGTCCAGCGGGCCGGCGCGAAATGAGCCTGAGATGCGTGGAGGGCGGAAAGCGATGACCTCTTCGAGGATGATCAGTTGGCTGATACTCTCGCACATGTGGCAAGGCTCGTTGAATCTGCAGCCACCAGCGACGAAGACTTTGCGGCCGAGTTGAACGAGACTGCTCCCCGGGTGATCCAGAACCTGCGCTCCTTTCTCGATGTCGTGTCAAAAGGCAAGGTCGGCCTCCGCCTCGAAACCGGAGACTATCGCTGCACGATGGATCCACTCACGGCAGGTGAAGCCTATGATCGTGTGGCTGCCACGGTTACCGCCACCAAAGAGATTCAACTCGATGGCGTTTTCAAGGGCATCCTCTTGGAATCCTGGCGCTTCGACTTCCTCACTCAGGACGGTCACAAAATTTGCGGCAAAATCGACGAAAATCTAACTCCTGAACAAGCGGCCGATCTCAACCGCGAATTCTTCAACTGTCGCTGTGTCGCAACTCTCGACAAAACAACGGTGCTTTTCAAGAACGGCAGGGAACGGACGACCCATGCACTCAAGGATCTGCTGCCGAATGAGTGACGATCAGCACTTCGCCCACAGACGATGACGGAGATCGCCAACACACCCGCTCTTCTTTCATCCAACTTCCAGCGTGGTGAATGCCGGATTGTCGCACTTATTCGGAAGCGCTTTCGTTCATTCTTGAAAGTCTCGCGCGTGGTGGATCAAGAGACATTTCGTCCCGGCCGATCATTCCCTTCAAGTCGTACAGTGCATCGAGGATATATTCCCGTCCCTGTTGTGGCGTGAATGAATCATCACCAACTCCAGAGAGAATCGAGAAACCCATTTCGATTTTTCTAATCTTCTCCTCTGGATAAGGATCAATCAAATGCCCCTCACTAATAGTCCTATTTGTGCTTCTGATTCCCGAAATGAGCGCATGCGCTTTTGCATACTTTGCAAGATCATTCGGTTCGTTTGATGCTAGAAACGACAGTTTTTCAATTGCTTTTTCAGATTCATGGTTGTAGTAATGTTAGGATTCATCGATGCGGCAGCATCGTATCCGAAATCCTTGCCGGGGGCGGGCCGCAGGGCACGCCCAACGGCTTGGACGATGTCCACGGCGCTGCGGCGCGGATCGGCGAAAAGAACGCAGTCGATGCCGGGCACATCGACACCTTCGGTGAGGCAGCGCGCGTTGGTAATGAGAGCGTGCCCGGCACTGGCGAAATCGCCGATGATGCGGGCGCGGGTGCCGGTGGGAGTCTTGCCGGAGACATGATAGGTTTCGAGTTTGCCGAATTTGCGGAACGCTTTGGTGAAGGCGTCGTTGTGGGTCTGGAACCATTCCGCCCGTTGGATGCTGCCATGAAATGAGACCGCGTGGTGGATGGGATATTTCGTCATCGCTTTGCGCAGGGCGATGAGGGACGCCAGCATATCGGCTTCGATTTCATCATTCCACGGGCCGGCGACCGGCCTGACAAACGCATTGTTGCGGATCAGGTCGGCGACTTCCTGGCGCGACACGGCGATGCTGATGATTTTGTAATCACTGAGGATGGGCGGGTCGTATTCCATCGCCCGCTTGAACGAGAGCAGGTGGAAGGTTTCACCATAGATAGCGGGATCATCCAAGCTCAGCACGGTGTCGCTCTGGCCGGCGTAGCGCCGCTCGGTGGCGGTCATGAAGAGGCGGCGGCGAATTGGCAGGTTCGCATCGTGCAGCAAGTGGGAGAAAAGTTTGCCGCTGTCGCCGACCGTCTTGTGCGCCTCGTCCATGATGCCGAGATCGAAGCGGAATTTGGCGGCGCGGACAGCCTTGGCGAGGGCCTCGCCGCTTTGATAGGTGGTGAAGACGACGCTGAGCCCGCGGTGTTTCCGTTTCAGCCAGGCGGCGATTTCCTGCGGGTCGGTGAGGCAGGGCACGCCGAGATCCTGGCGCAGCACTGCGGTGTCATCGCGCTCGATGCGCCCGGCGGATTCATCGCAGCACACGCAGATCCAATCCGCGGCCTGATGGTTGGCCATGGTTTCGCGCAACCAGACTTTAAGCGTCTGCCGTATCAGCGCGAGGCTCGGCACGGCGATGACGATGCGGCGGGCGGCGAGTTTGTTGGCGATCCAATATGATGTTAGGCTTTTGCCACTGCCGCAAGGCATGATGAGCTTGCCGCGCCTGGCCTTGCCGATGACGAAATGGTCATGACCGTCCTTCACCGCGCCTTTCTGGTGCGGGTGCGGGCGTAGCGGCTTGTATCATTTGAAGTGGTGCTGGTTTACCTCATAGCCGGTCGTGCTTCTAGGAAATTTTCCTTCGGTGAGACCAATTGCGGGAAATCGATTAGAATAGGGAGCCCGTCAGACGTGCCAGCCCGGATTACGCGATCATCGGAATTACACCCTCGAATTTCCGGTTGAATCTTGCCGCCAGCCCGTCCATGCTGCGGCCCGCCGCCCGCAGAACCGGTGCGGCACAAGCGCCATCCCCAGTCATCCAGCCCTCCTTTTCCCCATGTCACTCGTCACCCAAGTGCGCAATGCCGGCGTCGTCGGCGCCGGCGGCGGCGGCTTTCCCGCCCATGTGAAATTGGCCGCCAAGGCCGATACCGTGATAGCCAATGGCGCGGAATGCGAACCGCTGCTCCACAAGGACGCCGCCGTGCTCCAGCACCGCGCCGCCGAAGTGGTGCGCGGCATCCTGCTATGCGCCGATGCCGTGGGAGCCAACGACGCGGTCATCGCCATCAAGGCCAAGAAAAAGCTCGCGGTGGCTGCCGCCCAAGCCGCCTGCGTTGGCACCCGGGCACGGGTCCACTTGCTAGATGACTACTATCCCGCCGGCGACGAATACGATTTGGTGTACTCGGTGACCGGCCGCCTGATTCCGCCCACCGGGCTGCCGATCCACGTGGGTGTGGTGGTGCAGAATGTGGAAACCCTGGCCAACATCGCCGCCGCCGCCGAAGGCCGACCGGTCATCTGCAAGACCCTCACCATCGCCGGCGCGGTGCGCGAACCGGCAACCTTCGTGGTTCCGCTCGGCATTTCGCTGCGCGAGTGCATCGCCGCCGCGGGTGGCGCCACAGTCGATCATCCGGTGCTCGCCATCGGCGGCATGATGATGGGTGAAACCACCGCCGATCTCGATCGCCCGGTCACCAAAACCACTGCCGGCGTGATCGTCCTGCCACGCGACCACCCTGTGGTGGAACGCAAGCTCAAGCCCGCGCAACAACAGGCCGCCATCGGCAAGTCCGCCTGCGACCAGTGCCGCTATTGCACCGAGTTCTGCCCGCGCTTTTTGTTAGGCTACGCGGTGGAACCGCACCAGGTGATGCGCTCGCTGGGCTTCACCGCCACCGGCGCGGACCGTTTCAGCGAATGGGCGGGCCTGTGTTGTTCCTGCGGCCTGTGCACCCTCTACGCCTGCCCGGAAGCTCTCTATCCGAAAGAAGCCTGCGACAACTCGAAAGCCGTCCTGCGCACCACTGGCTGGAAATGGACCGGTGCCGCCACGGTCGAGGCCCATCCGCTGCGCGACGGGCGCCGGGTCCCTATCAAGAGTTTGATGCGCCGCCTCGGCATTGAGCGCTACGACCATCCGGCACCGCTGCGGGAAGGCGTTCTAACCACCGAGCGCGCCGTCCTGCCGCTCAAACAACACGCCGGCGCCCCGGCCATTGCCAAGGTTGAGGCCGGCCAATCGGTGGCCACTGGCCAAGTGCTGGCCGAACCCGCGCCCAATGCCCTCGGCGCGGTCCTGCACGCCCCCTTTGCCGCCACCGTCGAAGCCGTCACCGAACATGCCATTATTCTCCATTACCTCCCATGAACGATCGCGCCATTGGACTCATCGAACTCACCAGCATCGCCGCCGGCTTTCTTGTCGCCGACACCATGCTCAAGTCATCTAACGTAAAACTGCTTCTGTCGCGGTCGATTTGCTCCGGCAAATACATGGTCATGATCGGTGGCGATGTGGCGGCTGTCGGCGCCGCCGTGCATGCCGGCTGCACGGCTGCCAAGGGCTGCCTGATCGACCAGTTCGTCATTCCCAAGGTCCACCCCGACGTCTTTGCCGCGCTGTGCCGCACGCAACCGGGTGAGCCGACCGGGGCCCTGGGCATCCTCGAATCATTCAACGTTGCCAACCTGATCGAGGCGGCGGACACAGCGGTCAAGGCGGCCAACGTCACCTTGCTGGAGATCCGGCTGGCGATGGCGCTGGGCGGCAAGGCGTTCGCCACCCTGACCGGCGATGTGTCCTCGGTGCAAGCCGCCATCGATGCCGGCCGCGAGGTGATTGCGCAGGCCGGCCTGCTGGTCAATGCGGTGGTCATTCCGCGGCCCCACCCGGATGTCTATCGCGAACTCATCTGATACCTCAGTCAGCGGTCAGCGCGTCCATCATGTAGCGTGACGGGCGGAAATTCTCGATCAGGATCTCGCGTTGCTCGCCGCGCCTCATGCGCACTTGCCGGAGGTTGAAATTCGGGGTCTTGTGCGGGGCAAACAAAATGTCGTCATGGGTCGAGTTTTCATGGCGCTTGAACATGCCTGGCACAATGTCGCCGCCAAGATGATCGTCGCGACCGGTCGCCATGTGGCAGGTGCCCAACACTTTCTCATCCTGGATATCGGCGTAGGAGACGGGCAGCACCTGGGTGCCGAACCCGAGCTCGCCGAGGGTGCCGGTCATGGGATCGTCCTGCAAGCGGGCGTTATGGGCATCGATGGTGGCTTGATTGCCGACGAGCAGGCGGGCGCGATGAATGGCGCGGTCCTTGACATCCAACACCCCGAGAGTGCCATCCTCATATTTCATGGGAAACTGGCCGCGCGCATCGGTGGGCACAAAATACACCTCACCGGCCGGCAGATTGGCGATGTCCGGCGTGGTGCCGCGGCACAGGCCGTGGGATTTTTGCGCCTCCTGCCCACCCAAACCTAACCACGCGGTGAGAATCCGGCCGTCTTCCAATTCAAAATCGATTTCCACCTCATCGGCCCGGGTGAGCGCGCGCCGCAATTTTTCCGCATCGCGCGAAACCTCGTCGTAGTCGACCGCCAGGCCGGAGTGCAGGATGGTGTCATTGAGGCCATGCAAAGTCGCGCCGCGGAAGCCGAATTGTTTGGCTTTGGCCGTCAATGGTGCGGTTGCCGAGAAGGTGGAGATGCACAGGATGATGTCGTAGTTCGGATAGATATCGCGGTCGAACGACAGCAGATGGCCGAGGCTGTCCCACACGTCATCGTCGAGATCGAGATTGGATCCGCCGGTGATTTTGTAGGCGAAGAGATCTCCGCCGCGCATGCCGAGTTGCTGCATCACACCCTCGTGGAGGCCGGTGTAAAAATGCTCATGGGCGCGCTTTTGAACCGGAAAGCCTGAGTGATGAAGAAATTCGAAGTCCGTGATCATTGCCTCCGGATCCACAAAATCAATCAGGATGCACACACGGCAGCCCTGCGTGGGTGCAAACACCTGGTTCAGCAGACGCGCCAGATCAAACTCTGGAAACCGGCGCCTCTCGGGATGCAACAAAATCTCTTCCTGCAAATAATCAGGCAGTGTGGGGTGTTTTTCAGACATAGCCACACCATAGGTTCATTTCCCGTTTGTGCAAGCGATATCCCTGCCGCCGCGCTCTTCGTAGGCGCGCTGGCAACAGCGCGGGGCACGGCGCCCGACGACTCATGAACGCCCCATCCCCCAGACGCATTCTCACGAATGCGCCTACGAAGAGGAGCCAGCCGGCAGGGCAGCTTCCCCAACAACAGATAACTGATAACCGGCGCGCAGCGCCGCATTCTCACGCGGCGCCGGGGTGGGGGTCGGTGTCACTGCGGTGCTGGATGAGCGGACGCAGGGCGCGATGGAAACCGGTCAGATCGGGGTCGGCGGCGAGCACGGCGTCGGCATCGGCGCGGGCATCGCGCAGGAGCGCCGTATCGGCGAGGAAATCCGTGAAACGAAGGTCGGAGAGGCCGCTCTGGGTGGTGCCCAACAAGTCACCCGGTCCGCGCAGGCGCAAGTCCGCCTCGGCGATTTCAAAGCCATCCGAGGTCTGCTCAAGGATTTTGAGTTTTTCAAGTCCCTCGGGCGCCTTGCCATCTGTTAGTAAGACGCACCAGCCTTTGTGCCCGCCGCGGCCGATGCGGCCGCGGAGTTGATGGATTTGCGCCATGCCGAAGCGTTCGGCATGATGGAGGATCATGACGCTGGCGTTGGGCACATCCACGCCCACTTCAATCACCGTGGTGGCCACCAGCGCCGCGATGCCGCCCTCGCGAAAACGCCGCATGACCGCTTCCTTTTCGTCGGGCCGGAGCTTGCCGTGGAGCAGGCCGACCTCACTGCCAACGAGGCGTTTTTGCCACTTGGCATAAGCCTCGATGGCGGACTCGGCCCTGATGTTTTCGCTTTCCTCGACGAGCGGATAGACGAGATACGCCTGGCGGCCCTCGGCGATCTGAGCCTTGATGAATCGGGTGACATCCGTCTGCTTCGGGGCGATGCGCAGGGCCGTGACGAGTTTGCCGCGGCCCGGCGGCTTTTCGTCTAACAATGAAACGTCAAGATCGCCGTAGAGGGTCATGGTCAAGGTGCGCGGGATGGGCGTGGCGGTCATGACCAGCACATCCGGAACCACCCCCTGGCCGATGAGCGCGGCCCGCTGGGCGACCCCGAACTTGTGTTGTTCATCGATGACGACGAACCCGAGATCGCGGAAGGCGACGGAATCGTAGAGCAAGGCGTGGGTGCCGATGATGATCTGGGCAGCACCGGCCAACGGCAGATGACTGGTTTCATCGCGGTTGGCGGTGCGCAGGGCGATACGCAAGCCCAACGGTTCGAGCCAGCGGCGGAATGTGAGGTAGTGTTGTTCGGCGAGGATCTGGGTGGGGGCCATGAGGGCGGCCTGACAACCGGAATCGATGGCCAGCAACATGGCCGCCATGGCGACAAAGGTCTTGCCGGAGCCGACATCACCCTGCAACAGGCGGTGCATCGGGCGGGGCTCGCGCATGTCCGCGACAATCTCCCTGATCGAGCGTTTCTGCGCGTTTGTCAGGTCAAACGGCAGGCTGGCGTAGAATTGCTTGAGCAGGGTGGTCCGGGTGCCTAACACACGACCCGGGCGCTCGTGATAGCGGGCACGGCGCCATGCGACATTGAGTTGGAGAATGAAAAATTCCTCACGCGCGAAACGGCGGCGTGCGGGGTGGGCTTGCTCAAGGGACTGTGGGAAATGCACCTCGCCTAACGCCTGATACCGGGGTGTGGGGGGATTGAGATCGGCGTGGGAAGCCAGCGTGGCGGGATCCGTGAGGTGCAGGAGCAGGTGGATAATCTCGCGCAAGCGGCGCTGGGCGAGACCCGGAATGTTCTTGTAAATGGGAACGATGCGCTCGAGATGAATGGAGGCTTCCGGTTCATCCTCCTCGCGGATGATTTCAAACTCCGGGTGGTCGATGACGAGGCGTCCGTTAGAGTCCTTGACCCTGCCATAGAGGATGACTTCGTGGCCGGTGGCCACAAGCTTGTGAATAAAGGGCATGTTATACCAGCGGCAGGTGATCTTGCCGCTGCCAAAGACACCGCCCGAACCGTCCATCACGATGGCTTCGTAAAACCGCCGCCCGTGCCCGAATCCCCGCAAGGCGGCATCGATGACGGTGCCCCGCAGACACACCGGAACCGCGGATGATTGGTTAGGAAAAGCATCGAACCGGCGGCGGTCCTCATACCTACGCGGCAGGTGCGCGAGCACCGCGGCAGGCGTGGTCAATCCGGCCGCCGCAAGCGCGGCGACGTCCTTGGACGGCAGGAGCGGAAGCGAGGCCAGGGCGTCGTGGGCGGAATGCACGGCAGCAAGTGTGCCGGGGAAAGCAGGTTTTTTCAAGCCCGCATGCGCGCCCAGGCAGGGACGCCTTTCACCGCTACAAGGCGCCCAGGCGGATGAGATAGGGGAAAGTGTAAATGCCCGAGGCATGGCCATCCGCCCAGTGCATCTGCAAGGCATAGCCGCCGACGGCTTCGAACTTCACCAACTCAAACGCCCTTGGGCCATGCTCGACTCGCGGCCGCACGACACGTCCGCGGGCATCCGGTTCGCCTTGGCAGGCGGCACAGGGGCAGGCACGACGCAGCAGCGGCAACTCGAGGTAAAGCTCGGTTCCATCGGCAAAGGCGAGGGCAAGTTCGTTGCCGATAACGGCGGATTGTGATAGATATAGGGGCATGGATGGGTCAGTGGTCAATGGGCGGTGTCTAACCGATTTCGCCGTCGACCTGATAGGCGCGCTGGCCGAAGATCGCCGATCCGACGCGGACGTGAGTGGCGCCTTCCTCGACGGCCACTTCATAATCGCCACTCATGCCCATGCTCAGGGCGGGCAGGGACAGGCCAAACTCACGCTCCAGGGAGTCGCGCAAGTCCCGGACTCTAACAAACCAATGACGGGCGGATTCCGCGTCCGGAGCGGCGGGAGGAATGGCCATGAGGCCGAGAATATCGAGCCGTTTCAAGCGCAGGAGGGCGTCCATTTCGGAGCGGAGTTGCGCGGGTTCAAAGCCACCCTTGGAGGCTTCATCCGCAACGTTGACCTGCAGCATGAGTTTGGGAAACAGCCCGAGTTCGGCGGCGATCTCGTCGGCATAGGTGGCGAGGCGCAGGCTATCCATGGCGTGAATGACCTCAAACGACGGCAGCAGCTTGCGGACTTTGTTGCGTTGGACGCGGCCGATGAAATGCCAGTGCAGATTGCCGGACAGCGCGTGGATTTTCGGCAAGGCCTCCTGCAGGCGGCTTTCGGCAAAGTGCGTTTGGCCGGCCTCGCAAGCCACACGGACAGCCTCCGCGGGCAGGGTTTTAGACACGGCGATCAACTCGACGGTGTCAGGTGAACGACCCGCCCGCAGGCAGGCGGCGTGAATCCGCTGGCGGACGGCCACCAGATTGGCAGCGATTTCCTGCATCAGTTTTCCTCAGGGGATTTCTTCGGCGCGCCCGCCAGCCGCGCGATTTCAGTTAGATTGGTGAGATCCCTGAGTATCATGATCGACTCGCGCTTCACGGGGTCGAGGCCGGAAGACCATTTGGGCGAGTCATCGAGGTCCGCGGTCTCATCCTTGGCGCGGCGCATATAATCGGCATTCTCAGCCGCCGGATCGTACTCGTGGAGGTCGGCATTCTTATCCAGATCATCCAAGGTGAGCTTGAAGAAATGGAAGGCTTTTTTATCCTCAGCCACCATGCTGGAGAAGCGTTGGCGGCGTTCGGAGTTGCGTTCGCGGCGGAGGGTTTCCGCCTCGGCGAGTTCACGCTCACGGGTTGCCTTGTTGAGGTAGACCTTGTTGTTCTTGATGCGTTCCTTGTTCTTCATCACATCCTCAATAATGTAGTTGAAGTCCTTGGAGTCGTTGACCCGCTGCTGGCTCATTTCCTTGAGGCGGGGAAGGAACAGGGCCTTGTCGTCGAGCGGTTTAAAGCCCGGCGCGGGGTTGATCCGATCGTGAGGCATCGCGTTGTCCAGGAAGGACTCGCCGATTTCCAGGCCATCCATCAGACTCGGCAGCACCAGTTGCGGCACCACGCCATCCATCTGGGTGGAGGAACCGGATGGACGATAGAATTTTTGAATGGTTAGTTTCAGATATCCGGCCCGCTCCCTGGCGGCGAAAAACGGCATCATTTCCGCAATCGGCATCGGCTGCTGGACGGTACCCTTGCCGAAGGTGGAGGACTCGCCCACAATGGCCACGCGATTGAAGTCCTGCAGGGCGCCCGCCAGAATCTCGCTGGCCGAGGCGCTGCTCTTGTCCGTCATGACCACCATGGGTCCCTCGTAGATAGGTTTGCGGTTTTCCGATTCCTTGACCTGGACCCTGCCACGGTTGTCCTTGACTTGAACGACCGGACCGCGGTCGATGAAGAAGCCGGTCATGCGTCGCACCTCATCGAGCGAGCCGCCGCCATTGTTGCGAAGGTCCAGGATCAAGCCGTCGATTTTCTCGTCGATGAGGCGGACGAGAAGGCGTTCGACATCCACCGAGCAGCGGACTTTGCCTTCGTCGAAATCCGCGTAAAATGACGGCAAGGTGATCACCCCGATCCGCCGGGTCGGCCCGCTGGACGATTTCATTTCGATGATTTGGCCGCTGGCCTGCTCATCCTTGAGCTCCACTTTGCCGCGGGCGATCACATAGATTTTAGTCTGTCCGGGAGGTGCGCCGGCCGGTTCCACCTTCAAGGCGACGGCGGATCCGACCTTGCCGCGGATGAGGTCCACGACCTTGTCGATTTTCATGAACATGATATCGATCATATCTTCCGGTTTGCCGGTGTTAAGGGAATCCACGGCGACGACGCGGTCGTTGAGCCTGAGATTGCCCTCACGATCGGCAGGGCCGCCGACAACAATGCCCATGATCTTGGTGGCCCCATCTTCCTCGGCCTGCAGCAGGGCACCGATACCGACGAGTTCGTTTTTCATCCCATCCTTGAAGCGGGCCATTTCACGGAAGCTCATGTAATCGGTGTGCGGATCGTAGGTGGTGGAGACCGCGCTGAGAAAAAAGTTGGCAATCTCCTCCTCATCAACATCCCTGACACTGGCCAGAAAACGCTTGTAGCGCAGGGCGATCTTCTCCTTGGGGCTGCGGTCACCCTTGTTAGGATCCGGCTTGCCTTGTTCCTTGGCGAGTTTGGATAGAAGTTCGCGGCGCAGAATCTCACTCAACACGGCCTCCTTGACCTGCAGGCGCCAGAGTTCGGCCGCGCGCTTTTCGTCCTTGGGCCAAGCCGCCTCCTTGCGCGTGCGGGCGACCGTCTCATCCGCCGTGAAATCAAATTCCGCCCCTTTAAGCAGCTTGTCGGTGAGCGCCACGCGGGCCTCGACCCGCTTCAAGAAAGTGGCGTAGATCTCCTTGGCTGGCACCATGCAGCGTTTTTCCAACAACAGGGTGTGGAGCGAATCGCCGTACTTTTCCCGAAACCCATCCACATCGGTCTGGGTGAAGTAAAGGCGCTGGTAATCCAGGTCGCGCAAGTAGCCATCCAGAAAGCGCCGGCTGAGTTCCTTGTCAAAGGGCACGCGGGAAAAGTGATTGTTTTGCAGCGTGATGGCCATTTGTTTGCCGACCTCATTGAAGTCGGCCTGCTGGGCTCTAACGGAGCCACACACGGCAGCCACGGCGACGGCAGTGGCCATGCTACGAAACGGGGCGTTGGTCATGGAGGGATGTCGGAAAAAGTTCAGGATGCGGCAGCAAACTCGCACATATTTCAGGCTTGTCGATACCTAAAACCCGCGGCTGCGCTCACTCGCGGGATTTCCGCTCGGCGAGCCAGCGTTGGAAATGCTCTTCCCTGGCGGCGCGTTCAACGGCGGCGGCGGCCTCAGGACCAGCTTGCTGGCCCATGCCGAATTGGAATTGGAGGAGATCGGCGGCGGCCGGGCGGCGTGCCAGGACAACCGGCAGGTCGATGATTTTGCCGTCACGGCAGAGCTTGATGGAGACCCGGGTGCCGGCTTTGAAGGATTTGATTTTCTCCATGACAAAGGCGGAGGTATGCTCCTGCTGCCAGAGCGTATCATTGACGCCGAGGAGCAGATCGCCCGCGACCATGCCGGACTTGTGCGCGGGGGTGGCCGGCTCGACTTGGAGCACCCTGATGGCGAAGCGTGGCTTGGCCTCGTCCGGGAGGTTGATCATTTCGGTGTTGGGATTCATGCGGATCCCGAGGAAGCCGACCCCATTGCGCTGATAATCATCGGACACGAGTTCGCGCAACACCGACAAACACCGCTCGCGCACCTCGGGCTCCCCCGCCGTTCTGGATTGTTGATAGAGAGCCTCCATCGACGCCTCCGCTTGTTGACGGGTCCATGCCAGCAACTCCGTTTGCGCCCGCTCCCGTTCCGCGAAGTTTTCCGATTGCAAGCCCTTCAGCAGTGGCTCCGGCAACTCGATGGCCCCAGCGCCAACGCCGCCAGCGAACGCGGCCATGATGGCTATCAATAGGCGGAGGGTTGGCCGATTCGGGCACATGGCATCAAAAACAAGATCCCGCCTGAAGGGTTGACCGGGATGAAAAAGTGACAGCAAGCATCACCAATCAAACATACCCTTTTGAGGCACCTCGATGGTGTCATTCGGTTCCAGCGGGGTGGCCATGGCCTGCGCCTGGGTGAGGTCATATTGGCGTTGCTTGGTGCCGCGGAAAAGTTTGACCCGTTTCATGTAACCGAACTCAGTGGCGCCACCCGCCGCCTGAACGGCCTGATAGAGAGTGAGGCCCTGGGTGAATTCAGTGGGCCCCGGCCGGCGCACCTGTCCGCCGATGTGGACCATCTGCTTGTCAATGGTCTGGATGGACGAACTCAACACCTGAATCGTGGGATTGGTATAGATCTGCCGGCTTTTGTAGGCCGCCTGCAGGATGCGAGCGAGCTCATCCCCCTTCAAGCCGCCAGCGTGGATTTGGCCGATGTGCGGCATGTTGATCATGCCGGTATCCGAAACCGGATAGATTCCATCCACACGGGGTTTTTCTTCCGCAGGCACGCCGGTGATGGTGATGGTAATCGCCTTCCCCGGAAGAATGAGGGTCTGGGCCATGACGGTCACGCCCAAAAGCACCGAAGCCAGGCTTCCAACGAGGAGCGTTTTAAAATTCATATCGAGTGGGGTCAGAGGGGGTGAATTTATCAATACAATTCCGTGTCACTTCCGCGCACGGCAGACTGAGCCTTGGAGGCAGCCTGGGGCTTGGGAGCGGTACCATAAGGCTGGGATGCCAACTGGGACTCAGCCGGCGCGTAGTAGGTGTAATAACTGGTGTAGTATTGGTACTGGCTGTCACTGCGGACATCGACGTTGTTAAGCACCACACCGATGACGGTACCGCCGACGTTTTCAACCGCTTGTTTCACGCGCAGCAGCATGTTTCTGGGCAGTTTGCGGTGTTGCACGACAATCATCGTGAGGTCCACTTCGCTGGCAAGCACGGAGGCATCACTCACCCCGAGGATCGGCGGGCTGTCAACCAGCACCAAATCAAACCGATGTTTGACGTCCAGAATGAGGTCCGACATCCGGCGCGAGTTCAAGATACCGGCGGCATCCGCCGGCAGAATGCCGGATGGCATGAAGTAAAGGTTGTCCACCGGCGTCTGGAGAATGACATCCTCGAGCATCAGTTCCGTGGTCAGGTAATTCGAGAGTCCGACCGAATTATTGATGTCGAAGAACGTGTGCAGGCGTGGCCGGCGCAAGTCGGCATCGATCATGAGCGTGGTGTATCCGCCCTGGGCACAGACATAGGCCAAGTTGACCAGGGTGGTTGACTTCCCTTCACCGGCCCCCCCGGACACGACCGTGATGGAATTATCCTCGGGGTTTTTGCGGTTGAACTCGATGTTGGTGCGCAGAATCCGGTAGGCTTCGGCATCCGGGCTGGCGCTGCCATGCTTGTGGAGGATGCCTATATCCTTGGGAATGACCGCCAGAACGGGCACCTGCAAATAGCGCTCGACGTCCTCAAGCGTCTTCACGGAGGTGTCGATGTACTCGAGGAAGAACGCGATCGCCAAGCCGAAGATCAGGCCGACCACCGCTCCCAGAATGAGATTGAGGTTCACATTGGGAACCACCGGATATTGTGACACGACCGGATCATCATGCACGATGATGGATTCGTCCGGCATCTTCTTGGCAATTTCCTCGGCAATCAATTTGAGTTTCATTTGTTGCAGCATCTCCTGCTCGGACTCGAAATCGCGCTTGGCATCCACATAGTCCTGGGCATCCAGGCCGCGCTTGATGGCATCGGTGCGTTTCTCGTTCTTACTGGTCAGGGCGCGCTTGTAGCGGGCCTCGGCAAGTTCGAGCTTGGCCTGAAGGGTGTCACGCAGTGAGACGACCCCCTCGTCGAGTTGTTTCTTCATGGATTCGAGCACCTGGGCGCTGGCCAGCATCGTGGGGTGCTGCAACCCCAGCCCCTGCCTTTTCAATCCTTCAAACTGGGTCTTTTGTTCGAGATACTTGGGATAGAGCGTTTGAATCACATTGTCGGGCAGTTGCAAGCCGGACGCATAAACCATGAGCTGGTCGGCGCTGTATTTCAAAAGGCTCTGGATCATGCTTTCCAACTGCATTTTTTCCGTTTCCAACTGATTGAAGGTATCCAGGGCACTCTTGGCGCCATTGTCATCTTCCATGCCGGTGCGTTGATAATAGGAATCCGGGCCGTAATAAATGATGCCCTTGGAGCGCACAATGTTGGCCAGCACCTTGCGGCGCTCCTCAACGGTGTCTTCCTGGGTGCGCACCGCCTTTTTGAGTTCCAGCAGCGCCCGTTCGCCCTCCTTGTTTTCGACCTCACTGCGGTAGTCTTTGTAGGCGTGTGCCACCTCGGCGGCAATGTCCTTGGCATCTTCCTTGTCCGCATGCCGCACCGTGATGGTGATCAAATCCGTGCCGCGGATGTTATCGGTCCTGACAATCCCGGAGAGAATCTGATAGATGATTTCGCGGTCGATACCCCAGCGGGTCGTCAGATCGAGCGTGTCGCACACCTTCATGAGCGCATTGCGGCTCTTGATTTTCTCGAACTCCGTGTTGAAGAAATTCGTCGTCGAGCGGTTGTAGCCGCTGGATTCGTCCATTCCGCGGAAGACGGTCATCATGGGCACCCTCGGCTTGACCTCGATTTTGGTGTAACTCTCGTATCTTTTGGGAATCACGTAGGTGATGACCGACGCGGTCATGAAAACCAGCAGCAGGGTGATGAGAATCACGCCGTAGCGGTTTTTGATGACCTGCCAGTAATCGAAAGCGTGGAGGGTCGCTTCGCTTTGTTGGGGAGTGTTCGGCTGCATGGAGGGGCTGGGCGAGGGGCTAGTGTAACATTGGATGGGTGGAAATCAAAAGAAAACTCCCGCAATGAAAGACACTGCGGGAGGTTTCACTCAATCAGATAATCTCTTGAAAATGTCGTATGTTCAGAATCCGGGACCCGGCCACATCAGAATTCGTAGCGCATGCCGAGGCTGATGCGGTTACGGTTGTAGGTGTGGTTGGTGATGTCCGAGTTGGAATCCGTGTAATTGTAGGTAAGCGTGCCAAACAGGTTGTCGTTGAACTTCATCGACAGCCCGATGTAGGCGTTGACCATGTCCTCGGTGAGTCCGCCGTTGGCGGTCAATGGACCGAGTCCGTACACCCTGCGACCATCGTTGAATTTGGCCGGGATGTAGTCAGCACCGCCGATGATGGAGAGCATGGGTGTGACGGCATAGTCGCCGGAGATGCCGATGCGGAAGGTCTCGCGCTGGCTGAAATCATACAAGCTCTGGCCGACCTGTTGGACCGTGTCATAGGGCTCCACACTGTAGCGGACAAACGCGCGCAACGAGAACTGCTCGGTGATGCGGGAATTGAGCGCCATTTCCAAATAGGGATTGGAAGTGTTGTCGCCGCCACTCACCTGATGCAGCTGGAGGCCGGCGCGGGTGATCAGAATCGTGTTGGGGCTGAAGCGGTGTTCGATGCCAGCCACCAGAAAATGGTCGCTGGAATCCTGAGCCAAACCGCCGGCCGTGGTCTGGCCATAGCGGTAATCGAAGGTGAGCACGGTTTGTTGCGGCGTGAGCTGATACCGGAACTGGTTGTAGATCGTCCAAGTGAAACGATCCTGGTCCTGCACGTCCGCATAGGACAAGCCGGTCAGGGTAAATCCCGTGTAAGTTGCCACCCGTTCGGACCAGCGGTAACCCAAGGCATTATCGGTCTGCCAGAAAAGATACGGACCGGACTGGCGACTCGTGGCAAAGCCGTAGGCGTAGTTGGGTTCCAACTCGTAGGAGAGGAAACTCCGGCTGGAAAGACGCAGGCGCTCGTTGAAGCGGTGGGTGAGATTGACCCCGACGCGGGCCTGAGGGTAAAAGGAATCCGATCCAGCGGCTTGCGGTTTGTCGAAATAGTAAAGGGCTCCCAAACGTGCGTAGACGTCCCAAGTCGTCTGCGGGCTCATGTTGACGAACGAGAGTCCCACGTAGGCATTACTGGAAGTGGCGCCATCCTTGGGGTTGCCCCCCCCGGGGTTGACATTATCGTCATAGGTCACATCCACACCGACGCTCCACTTGAGCGGGATGGATTGTTGAGCTTCGCTACCGACGTTGTAAAGGCCCTCCGCAGCCATGGCATAACCGGTCGCGAGAGCGGCTGCGGAAACAAGGGCAAATTTGCGTTTCATTTGTTAGATTACTTAAATGGTGGATGTGTGTGCAATGGCCGGTTGGATAAACCGGTTAGATGGGGGTGATGACCGGAGGTGTGATGATCGGGGGGGAAATGATCGGCGGTACAAAAATCGGCGGACCAAAGGGGAAAATCGGCAGACCGCCTGGGCCGCCTGGGTTGCCACCCACATTGACGGGCGGATCGGTCACGCCGGAGCCGGGGAAGTCGAGTGGATTGCTATCCGGAACGGGGGGAGTGGCCGGACCTCCCTTGGCGCCCCTGACTTCCGCAGGTGCCTTGGCACTTGGACCGGGCGGCCGATTGCGGTTGGGGTCGAGCTTGGCAAGCACGGCCTGCACATTGGGAAGGGCGTCCGGCGCGACAGCCAAGGCGCACTGGGCAATGAGATGCCGGTGCTCAGGGGCCACGGTGATGGCCGTCTCGACAATGGCCGCCACCAGCGTGACCGCAGCTTTGGAACCTTCGATGGCCGCTTTCACAATCTCACAAGCGCAACCCGGGTTGGCCGCGACTTCTTTTTCAACAATCTGCAGGGTGGCGGATTGATTGGCGGCAACGGCTTGTTTGACGGACAATGCGAGCTTGAGGCAATCAACCTCGGCAAAGGCTGTGGTCGAAGTCAACAGTCCCAGCACAGCGCTGAGCAGGGCGAATCTGGCGGTCATTTTCATGGGTAGACTTTGGTTTTCAGAGGTATTTCCAGTAAATGGAGCGGGCAGCGGGAATCGAACCCGCATGTCTAGCTTGGAAGGCTAGGGCTTTACCACTAAGCTATGCCCGCGTCTTCTGGAGGGAAGCAAAGACTTTACAGGTACCCATCGCAAGGCTTTTTTTGTTTTTTTTCATCTTCCCCCAAGGGGAAAATCAAAACCGGCGTTCATGGCACCCATTGTCGGTAACAACTTTAGGGTTGTCATTTCTTCATTCCCCGTATTGCCTTGGGCGTCGGCAGCAACGCGGGTGTAGTTCAATGGTAGAACGTGAGCTTCCCAAGCTTGAGGCGTGGGTTCGATTCCCATCACCCGTAGGCGCTGCTAGATGGCTGTTTTTCCTTGAAATACAAGGGTTTAGAGGCCACCACCGGAAACCGGTGAGTTGCTAGGAAGTGCGCCTGGGTGCGCGAAATGGCACCCAAATGAGGGTCAAAAACGATACAAAACGGTACAAAACGATGCCCGGCTAACCCCTCCCCGAAATCCGGCCACAGTTCGAGGCCAGTTTGTCTGATGAAGGCACGGACGGCAGAGCGCGCACCTCTTTCCCGATGGTATCAGCTCCTGATGGAAATCGCCACCGGCCAGGTCCCGCCATCACTCGACCTCGTGTTTCTGGAGAAAACCAAAACTCCACAGGTCATCAGGGTTCCATCCCCGCCAGCCGACCAGCATCGCAAGCGCTGGGGTGACCTCCTCCTTCGCTGACGCTAAACGTTTGTCGGCGAAACGAATCGTCACCTGCTGACCGGCTTCCAGCTTCGGCAAACGCAGTTGCATCCACCCAGTAAGATTGGTACCGAAATCGAGCTCCCAGGCATTGGTCGTCAGCGCAGTGCAGGATATCGCAAGGATCCACATTAATATAACCGATCGTGTTTTCATAATCGTATCGGAGGTATGGCTCACTTAGCCGCCCCCTTTGCCGGGATGACCTGCATTTCCTCGAACGTCGTGTTCTGGCCGCCGATCTCACCCATGGTGGGGGTGGCCGCCCAGACCAGCCAGCGGTAGGCTCCCAGCGGTTGGTCCGCGCTGCGGCGGATGCTGGTGGCCTCATGTTCGGTCCGCTCACCACGGTCATCCACCGTGATGACCGGTGTGAAAACCTGGGTGTCGGCGACGTTCCAACCCGGGTCCGTGGTGGAAGTGCTGCCGTAGAGAGTGAACGACTGCCTGGCATGCGTATTGCCGGACGCGTAGGTATTGACCCGGGCGATGCTTTTGACTGCACCCAGATCGAACCTGAGCTTGCCGGTGTCAACCCCGCTGGCAAAGGTCGGCCCGCGGTTGCACTCGATTTTTCCATCCACCAGAAGCCCAACAGCACCTATGGTCAACGCCGCTCCACCCACAGATGCTTTTGCCGGCAATACCGCCGATGCATCACTGAGCGGGACCGTCTTGAACTCGGGCTTCCACAGGTTCTCTCTTGTCACGTAAGTGTAATGGGTCAGATCAATCGGCAGCATCTTCTGCTGCCGATTGATGGTTAGAGCCAACTTGCCGCCGGCGGCCTGATCGGCCATGGCGGTGATGTCAGTGCTCGCGTTCACCGCCTTGCCATTGCAGGAGATGATCACGTCGTCCTTTCTCAAGCCGGCCTTGGCGGCATCACTGCCGGCGGGCACGTCGAGTAACAGAATGCCGCCGTCGGCAGTCAGTCCGTAGGCGGCGCGCTCTTTGGCGCCGGCAATCTCACGGGCCTGCGCCTGCCACAGCAACCTGGCCGCAGGCATCAGCGCGGGAATCTGCCCGGAGAAGGTCAGCTTGAGCGAATAGGCGCTGCACGGATAGGGCGCCTTGGGCGGCAATGAGATCTGGAGTGACTCGCCGTCCTGGGTGAATTTGAGCTTGTCCGGGGATCCTAACATCATCGCGCTTTGCAAACTCTTCAGGTCGATGCGGGATTTGGCCATGGTCTTGATTTTGACCACCGCGGCGTCGCCGGGCCAGCCGAGCGTCGTGACATAGAGGATGGTGTTCGCCTTGTTGCGGGTGAAGCGGATATCGGCGGCCGAGCCGCTGGAAATGCCGCTGAAGTTTTTATAACCCTCGCCGAACGCCTCCCAGGTGCGGGTGGAGAAGATGGCTTCGCCGATCAGGTTGAAGTCATGTTCCATATCCTTGAACATGGAGATCACTTCCTCTTCCAGCTCGCCTTCACCGGTTAGAGGGACATTCAGCAGTAGGTTGCCGTTTTTGCTAACCACATCGATCAGGGTATGGATAATTTCAAAGCCCTTCTTGTAATCCTTGCGGCGGTCGCGCAGCCAATACCACTCACCACCCGTGGTTTTGTCGGTCTGCCAGAAATTCTTCTGCAGGGTGGCGGGAAATTCGAATTCGAAGTTTTCGGCACCGATGGCACAGCCGCCCTTGAAGTTGGCCACGGCCTGCAATTTGCCGGCATGTTCCTGGAGGCTTTGGTTGTAGAGATGGGAGACGATCTTGTAGCCCTTGTCCTTGAAGGGCGGGCCGCCGTCGGTGTAGTAGAGGTCGGGATGATAGCGATCTATCAGGTCCTTCATGCGGTCCTCGAAGTTCTGCTCGAACTCAGGCGGGCCGACATCCTGCGGTCCTTCGTATCCCGGATCGCTGCTCTTCCATGGCACGCCATAGAGGTCCTGGAATGCCGGGTCCTGGCCGTCATACGCCACGCCCGCCAACGGGCCGGTCTTGTCGGCCCCGTGCGAGGTCTGCAGCCAGCGGTAGGTGCGTGCGACGTGCGAGGCCACGCCGAAATGCAGGCCGTTGGCCACGGTGGCCTTTTGCCACATCCCGCAAATATCCTTGCCGGCGGTGGCCATCGAATTCCAGCGCGGTTGGAATTTGGAATCCCACATGTCGAAGTTGTCATGGTGCGACGCCACTGGCACCACATAGCGCGCGCCGCCCGCCTTATAGAGCTTGACCAAGCGGTCGGCCTGGGCCTGGTCGAATTTCTCCGCCTTGAACAGCTTGCAGAGATCCTTGTAGCCGAACTTCGAGGGATGTCCGTAGGTGGCGCAATGATACTTATATCCCTCGCTGCCCTCCTCATACATCCAGCGCGCATACCAAGTGGAGGCCACGCCGGGAATGCTCTCCGGCCCCCAATGCATGAAGATGCCGAGCTTGCCGTCGATGAACCACTCGGGGATCTCCGCCTGTTTGAGCGAGTCCACCGTCGGCTCGTATTTGGCCGGTGCCGGAGCCGTCGGCTCCGCAGCATAGACAATAGTGCGCGTGGTTAAGCAGATAGCAAGACATAGGCTACTCTTGATGATGTGTTTCATTTTGTGTCTGGTAGGTTGGATCGTTATTTGGAATTTGACGGGGAGCGCCGCCATCCTGGCGGCAGCGTTCGGCATCCTGCCGAATGCACGCGGATGGAAAGCGCGTGGAGAGAACTGGGAGTTAGCAACCCGATGCATTTCCGTGGAATGAGTGGCTTGCATATTGTCCACACAGGCGCAATGGATTGCGGCAGGATGCCGAATCCTGCCGGCGGGACGCCGGCGCTCCCCACCGTTCGGGCTATTCCATGGCTTGGTGCTCACATCGTCTCTTCGTTCTGTTGAACCTCTGGTAATGCAATGGTCATTTGCTTTTGTTTGCGGATGAGGGTGATCGACAACTTCTTGCCGGCGGCTGCGGCGCGGTGCTTTTCCAGGTCGTTCACGGTGCGCACCGGTTGATCATTGCAGGAGATGATCACATCGTCCTATTGGAGGCCTTGTCATTTTGTTGCCGGACTTGGGGCCCTGAAGAAGACCGACTTATTGGCGCCCAGCGTGAGACGGACGCGGGTAACCTCCTGTCCGTCTTGCTTGAGGTTTTGAAAAGCCACGGCACCGATCGAGCCGGTATGCGGGTCCCACAGTTGCGGTTGCAGCTTGCCCTTGAGCCGCACCCAGGTGTTGATGCTGTCGTCGCTCGAGTTGGCGAAGAAATAATAATCCGCGTTGTCCCGGACCTTGTGGATATAGGCCAGCTTGCCCTTGGCGCTCTTGATGGCGATGTCTTCTTCGAATCGAACGTCCCATACACCCACGGCTTCATTGAGGACGGCGGCCAACCGGCTGGTGCCTTCAAGCCCCTCGTCGATGTTAGGCACGAAATAGGCCTTGCCTCCGGCCGCGTTGCTGTTCTTGGTATAAGGGTGACCCGGCTTGCCAGGATCTAGGCCGAAAATGTCCTGGACCAGTTTCGCGACTGGCGCGTCCTTGCCGAGTTCGGCGGACTTCACCGGCAGTCTGGCGGTGCTGATGACCGTGCCGCCATGGTCGTAAAACTCCTTGGCCTTCTGCAGCGTCGACAGATTGATCGCTCCGGGCTCGCGCTTGCCGGGCAGGATCAGGACTTTGTACTTTTCATAGTTCACTTTGTTTTCAAGTTCGAGCGTGTGGCTCGTCGCATCGACCGTGCATTTTCCATCCAGCACTTCGGGATGCATGAAGGTGAAGTCGCGCCGGATGGTATGGGTCAGCCGCTCGCCCACGTTGAGGTATTCGGGGTCCGTCCCTTCATTGCCGAAATGACAATCGGCATAAATCGCCGTGATCGGATAGAGCACCGCGATGTCCGCAACATGGCGGCCGCCTTGCAGGATGAGCTGGCAGCGCGCGGCCCACGTGTTGTAATCGGGCAGCGATGGGCCGACAATCGGGTTTCGCCAGGAAATTTCCGGTGGCGTTGGCACATTGGGATGGGCATACCACACGCCGTGCGGGATGATCAGGTTGATGCCCCGGACATAAAGTTCCATGGCGGTGCGATAGAGCAAGTCCGGGGTGAAATTCGCTTCCTTCCAGCTCTCGAAAGCGCCGTAGGTCTCACACTGCAGAATCGGCTTGTCGTAAAGAAACGCCGCAGAGCCCGACAGTTTGTAGCCGTCGCGCTTGGAGCCGTAGGCGCCGATCACGTCGAGCAGCGGGCGTTGCGCGTGTTGATAGAACTTGATCGCGTCGCCCGAGAAGCCCATCGGCGAAACTTCGTAGTCACCGGCCGGATGGCCGGAGGCATCGATCTTGTGCGCCGCGCACCACGCGGCGACCCGCTTCACAAAAACCTCGGAGAGCAATTCCGCGCGCAGGCCGAAGAGCATGCTGCGGGCCGCCGCGGTCGCCGGACCGATGTCATACCACATCGCCGGATAGAACTCGACCGGACTCATGCCGAATTTCTTCTTAAACTCGGCATTGTATCCATCCGTCCAGCAGCGGCGGTCGTTGCCGTTCCAGACGTCGGGGCTGGCCTGATAGAGCGAGATGTCATCGTAAAAGGAGCTCTTGATCGTCGTGCCGAAATGCTTGGGAAACTTATCGTAGAACCGTTGGTAGGTCAGGCTGATCCATTTATCGACGGCCGCCGGGTTGAGATAGTCGAGGTTGCCATTGGGGTCTTTCCGATTCATGGCAAGATCCCGGCGCGAGACAAACATCATGATTTTCCAATTGCCAGCCGGGATCTTCCACGAGAGCTTGCCGTTGCTCACACCCGGGGTGATATCGATCCGCTGGGCATGGTCGTTGTTATTCATCGCCACGCAGCCCATCAGCGCACCGGCGGGCACATCCGCCTGATAGTCCTTGGGTCCGGTCTCATCCTGTTCGGCCTTGTTGATCTGGCGGGAACAAAACTCGGGATAGTTCTTGCCGATTTCGCCGCCAGCCGTTCCCGAGGGGAAGTTCTGGTCGTCACAAAAGATCGCCCACATGCCCAGCTCGTCGAGTTTGGCGAGGAGGTGGGCGTATTTCTCCATGAATTCGGGCTCATGCCATTCGGTGAAAGGCAGGATGGCCACACTCCCATAGCCGTCCTTGTCGCGGAAGCTGGTCAATTGGGCGTCGATCACTTCATTGGTGATCTTGCCATTCAGCCAATACAGCGGCGTCGGACGATACTTTGGCGGTGGTTTGGCAAACTCACCGGTGATGTCGGCTGCCAGGATGGGGGTCGACAACGCCAGCACAAGACCTGTCATTTTCATGATGGCCGTGAGCGGTTGTGAATGAGGGTGGACTGCCTGAGCCGGCAGGTGACGGCACCATGGATGAATCTTCATTGGATGATTTTAACTTTGTTTAACCTTACTGACCAGTCCTTGGTTTAAATGACACGCAGAGAATCTAACATATGAGGGCCAAGGAGAACCACTGGTTACACTGAGAACCCCTGAATCCACTGAAAATATCGATAGAATCAGTGTCCTCAGTGTCATCAGTGTCCTCAGTGTCCTCAGTGTCCTCAGTGTCCTCAGTGTCCTCAGTGTCCTCAGTGTCCTCAGTGTCCTCAGTGAACTTCAGTGTCCTCAGTGGTATCTACTTGGCGGACTCGATGGAGCGGATGACATCGGCGGCGATTGTGGAGCGGGTTTCGCCGGTTTCGTGTTTGGCGGCCTCACGGGTTTGCCAGGCGGCTTGCAGTTCCATGAGTTGGGGCAGGATGGGGCGGGCGGCGGCGCCGTAGTGCTTCAACAGCGGCAACAGCCGGGTGGTCTTGCAGCCCCAGCCATTCTGGGTCTTGAAGTATTCGATGAATGCGGGCAAGCCCTCCGGGAGTTTGTTGTTAGCCAGGAATGTGAAGGCGGCGACGCGGATTTCCTGGGCAAACATCTCGCCGCTCGGCGGCGTGTCGTTGGCAACCTTGACAATTTCCGGCAACAGGATCTTGAGCTCCCCGATGCCCAGCGTCTTGAAAATCGACAGCATGGCATAACCGGTCAAACCATCGTCGCTTGCCAGCAGGTGCCTGATGGCCGGATAGAGCAACTCTCTATCAATTCCATCGACGGAATCCACCAGCAACCCCTTGGTGCGCGGCACATTGTCCACGTAACGGGACCGGAACAACGCAAATGCCAAATACTTCGCCTCCATGTCGCGGGAATCGTCCGGGTCGACAGTCCGGGCCAGCTGCAACATCCCGGGCACGGCCTTGCGCGCCGGCTGGCCGATTCCGGTTAGGGCAAAGCCGGCGCGGGTGCGCAACCACATGTCCTTGGCGTCAAGCAGCCGGATGAGCGCATCGGTGGCCGGAGTCGCCCGCCCTTCGAGATATTGCAAGGCCAGGCAAGCGCCATAACGGGTATTGAGGTCGGGGTTGTCCAACAGCGGGATGAGTTGCGGGACCATATCGTCCGGACGCTTGGAGAGCGCTTTAGCCGCCCGCTGCCGGACCACGGGCGACCACGAGCCCAGGGCGGTGAGCAACGCCTCGTTGGTCATCGAGGTGTAGGCGAAATCGGCCGGGCCGTAGGTGAAGCCCTTGCCATACGCGAGCACCTCCTGCAAATCCTTGCCGGTCAGGGGGGCCGCCGGCTTGGCATCCTTGCCGGTGATATAGAGTTGCTTGAGAGGCAGCGCATAGTGCAGGACGAAGAGCCCCGTCATGTCCCAGCCGCCGTATTGGTGCTCGGCACCGCCGCGGGCCGACTCGCCGGCCTTGCCCTGATAGATCGCGGTGCCGTCCCAGCGCCGGGCCAGATCGTAGTACCAGCGCAGTTCCTTCATGTAGCCGGCCACCGCTTGCTCGCCGGCGCGGTTGGCACCGAGCGCGCCCCACAGAAAGCTGAAATAGTTGCCGGTGTGGCCGTATTCCTTTTCGCCGTAGGCGGCCGTGGCCAGCCGTGAGAAGAACGAGGCCGGGGCGGCATCACCTAACAAGTCGAAGATCACTGCGGCGGAGGCGCTTTTGCCGTTGTCGTCGTGCAGCTGCGAGTATGGCGGGTGGTCGCCATACGGGATCGAGCCCTTGCCGGCATAGAAGCCGAAGAACTTGCGGGACTTGTCCACGGCCGTCCGCACCAGCGGCTCGTCCACCCCGCATTTTTGACCTAGCACAAGTGACATCCAACAGATCAAGCCCGCCTGGTTGATGGCGCCGTAGCCGCCCAAAGTGCCGTTATTGCCGGCGACCCGCATACCATGGCCCCAGGTGCCGGTGTAGCCCTGACCGGTGGCGATTTTGACCGTGAGTTCGCGGATGGCCGGCAGTACATAGTCGTCCCTGGTGGCCAGATAGTATTCAGTTAGAAAAAGATTGTCATAGCCCCAAGACCAGGCATACATGCCTTCTTCCATTTTCAGTTTGAGG
>CAIKDP010000008.1 GCA_903826205.1 Akkermansiaceae bacterium | reverse complement strand
TGCTGGCCGTCGTGGTGTACCGGTTTTGCCTGCCGCCGGCGGTGTTGCGGTTGGCACAGCGGGTCAATGAATTGTTGCAACCGATCGACTGGGCATGGCTGTTAGTCGCGGGCGTGCTGCTGCCCTTCGGGTATGTGACGGCACTCATGCGCTTGACCCCGCTGGGCGGGCAGGACTGGGGGATCCATGCCACGGGATGGACTCTGCCCGCGGCGGATTTTCTGGCGTTGGCGTTGTTGTTGTTAGTTGTGCCGGTATGGGTCGCGCGGTGGCGGTTATCGCGGCGGGCGGCGGCGTTGGGAATTTGCAGTGGCAACCCGCTCATTGGCTGGCTGGCGGTGGCGGCCGGGTTGGCGTTTGTGCCGGTGCTCGGACTGAGCGCGCCCATGTTGATTGATGAATGCGGGCTTGGGCGCATGGATTGGAATTTCGAGAACCCTTCGTTCATCTGGAAGTCAGTTTTGTTAGTCCCGCTGTTGCTGCTGATATTGGCCAGCGTGGTGCGGGCGTTGGCGGTGCCCTTCACCCGGCAGTTTTCCCGCGCGGTGGTGGCGTTGGCGGTGATTCCGGCGTATGCCTGCGGGATGGTGCTGGTCATGCTGTCGCTGCCGGTTTACCAAGCCGCGCAGGTGTCTTGGGAACACCACGATGCCCTGACCAAACTCACCGCCAACGGCGGCACCCGCTATGAAGGTGAGGTGGCCAGGCAATTGTTGCAGGAAGTCCGCGAGGTGCTGGAGTTGGACGGCCCGCCTTGACCCGCGCCGTATCAGCCGCTAGACAAGCCTATGCCCGATGCCGTCGACAATCTCACCGAAGCCGCATTGCGGCCGGTGGCGGGGAATGCCATGATGCACGAGGCGGGCAGAGAGCTGTTAGATAAATGCGTGCTGGATGTCCCTGCCGCGGCGGAGGCGATGATAGCGAGGTGGAATGCGGTGGATGCGCGGCATCGCCGACCGTTGTGGCGCTGGGCGCTGGCCGGATTGCTGGGGGTGGTGTCGGCATGGGTACTGGTGGATGGGGTGAGGGAGGAAAGGCAATACAGGCAGGTGTGCAGCCGCTTCTGGAATTTGGGATTGGGAAAGACGGGGGACGAGCATGAGATGTTTGGACAGAACCTGAACGGAACGGCCAAGTTCCTGCTGTTTGGAGATCTTTCAAAGCAGACGCAATCGGAACGGTTGCTGGCGTTATGGCACAGCGCGCCGCGGAATCCCGGGTATTTCGCCGAATATGCGCGTGCCTATCTAAAAGACCATGGCTCCCATCCGCCGGATTTTCTGGAAACCGCACGGCAACTGGACCCGGACAATGCGTGGTTCACCTATGCCGCGGCGGGATCCTTGGCTAAGAACGCGGTCAAGAGTCAATCGCCTAACGACAGGACACCCAAGGCGGTACCGACTTGGGAAATCCGCGATGAGGCAAAGCTGGATCAGTCGCTGGCCCTGTTGCGGGAAGCAAGCGGGCAAAGGCAATATATCAACCGCCATCGGCAACTCTTCGAGGAACGCATCCCCATGCTGCCGCAGTCCGATAGAATGTCCCGCATTGCCTCATTTTCGTATCTGGGCGGGCAATTTGACCTTGCGATCAACTGGTTTGCGCTCTCGAAAGCCATCGCGGCGAAGGCGTGGTTGTTAGGGGAAGCCGGGGACGTGGAGGGGTTCAAACAACTGCTCGGGGATGCGGAGACTCATATTGCCACCGCAGGCAGGTTGGAGGGATCCTCACTCATCACCGTGCTGGTCTTTAAGGCATGCGCCACCACGATGCTCCGCAATCTGCAGCCGGCAGCGGAAAAACTCGGGCTGGCAGAAGAAGCGACACGCCTCAAAAGAATCAACGACCGCCTTGAGCAATGGCGCAAAGATCGGGACGCGCGGGAGAAACGGGAGGACCCGCGTTATCAAGAAGAAATAACCCGGCACGGCAGTCTGTTTGATAGTTCGGAGGTTAAGATCCGACACTTGGTGGCATTTCCGCCGCCCATTCCCGATGAGGACTTGAAGCCCGGGCGCATGGCGGACCACCTGCTGGTTGCGCGCGGTTGTTCGCTGGCGGTTTGGATGTTTCTCGGAATATGCCTCGTGTTGACAACTTTGTTCCGTTTTCGTGCGCGGAGGGTATCGTTGCTGCTCGCGAGACGGATCAATGCGTTATTGCTGCCGGCGGATTGGGCGTGGATGTTAGGCGCGGGAGTGGTGTTGCCATTCGGCTATGTGACGGTGCTCACGCGCTTCACGGCGCTGGGCGGGCGGGATTGGAGTCTGCGTGGCCTCGGGTTGATTCTGCCAACGGCGGATTTTCTAGCGCTGGGGTTGTTGATGATTGCGGTGCCGGTGTTGATCGTGCGCTGGCGGCTTGGAAGGCGGGCGGCGGCACTGGGGCTGTGCCGGGAAAATTCACTTTGGGGATGGCTCGCCGTGGCCGTGACGGCTGCGTTTGTACCGGCGCTTGGCATGATGGATCCGGCGAAGGCCATTCCGCTGGATTGGTTCAAGTTCGACCTATTGTTTGGGGTTGTGGATTGGAACCCGGGCGTGGTCTGGCAACTGGGGCTCTTGCTGCCATTGGCGTTATGGATAGCCGTTACGAGCATGCGGGCACTGTTAGGCACGCGCGCGCGGCAGCTTTCGCGCGGCGCGGTGGCTTTGGCGCTGATACCGGTTTATGCCTGCGGGATGTTGCTGCTCATGGTCTCGATGCCAATCTACAAGGCGGCCCAAACCCACTGGGAGCGGTGCGATCCGATGACGGCAATCACCGCCAACGGCGTGACGCGCTACGAAAACGCATTGACCCGGCAGTTCCTGCAGGATGTCCGCGGGATGCTGGAGTTGGAAGCCCAGCCTTGACCGGTGCCGCATCTGTGGCTAGACCACGCCATGCATCCGCCCCACTCCACGACGACGCTGCGCCTCTCGGTGATGATGTTTCTGCAATTTTTCGTGTGGGGGGCGTGGTTTGTGAGCCTGGGGGCCTGCCTTGACAGCCACGGGCTGGCCTCCATCATTGGTGCGGCGTATGGCAGTGCGCCGATCGCGGCGATCATCGCGCCGCTGTTTCTGGGCTTGGTGGCGGACCGGTTTTTCCCCTCCGAAAAGGTGATGGGCGTGTTGTTGCTCATCGGTGGCGTGGCCATGCTGGCGGTTCCCGGGTTTGCGACCAAGGGGGACGCCGCCATGGTTAGAAATCTCTTCACCCTGCACATGCTGTGTTACATGCCCTCCCTCGGGTTGGGCAATTCCATCGTGTTCGCCAACATCAGTGATCCAAGCAAGTTCCCCGCCCTGCGCGTGTGGGGCACCATCGGCTGGATCGTCGCCGGCCTCGCCGTCGGGTTCCTCGGCTGGTCCACCAGCTTGAACATTTTCACGCTGTCCGGGTCCGCCGCGCTGGCGTTGGGGGTGTTGGCGTTCGGGTTGCCGCACACGCCGCCGCCGGCGAAAGGCCAGCCGCTGAAGTGGAGTTCGTTGTTGATGATGGATGCGTTCAAGATGTTAGGCCGGCCGGCTTTCCTGGTGTTCATCATCTGCTCCATCCTCATCTGCATCCCGCTGGCGTTCTATTTCAGCGTGACCTCGATCTTCCTCACCGACATGGGCTTCAAACAACCCGCCTCCTCGATGTCCATCGGCCAGATGTCGGAAATCGTCTTCATGCTGCTGATTCCGATGTTTTTCCGCAGGCTGGGAGTGAAATGGATGATTCTGATAGGGATGGGCGCGTGGGTGCTGCGGTACGCGCTGTTTGCCTTCGGCGCCCCCGAGCAATGCGTGTGGATGCTGTTTTTGGCGATCGCGCTGCACGGCATTTGCTACGACTTCTTCTTTGTCACCGGCTTCATCTATGCCGACAAGGCGGCACCGGTCACGGCCCGCAGCCAGGTCCAGTCGATGCTGGTGTTTTTCACCCAAGGGGTGGGCATGTATTTCGGGTATTGGCTGGCGGATGTGACCATGAAGGCCAACGTGGCCGGACATGCCCCGCTCGCCGCCGCCATCACAGGCGCGCAGACCGCGGCAAATCCCACCTTTGCCGCGCAACTCGGGCAGATGTTCTCGGTCGGGCTGCCCAAGGTGGACGCCTCCCTGCTGGCCACCGCCGCCGCCCAATGGAAGACGTTTTGGCTGATTCCTTCGGGCATGGCGGCCGCCATTGCCTGCGTGTTTTTCCTCACATTCTGGGATCGCAGTGCGGACGGTGGCCAAGGCCCGGACGCCGGCAAGTGACGGAAAGTTGCCCCTGACTGGACAATCTGAGCGCTTTCGTCTATTTTGGCACGCCAATTGCCTCGTGCCTGTTGCCCCCAACTCCCATTCAATCCGCTTTTCGCCCCGCCATGCCCAAATCCTTTTTACCCAAGCCGTTTGCCCACAACTACGAGATTGACCCGCAATATGCCAAGAGCGCGGTGTATTTTTCCTGTGAATTTGCCATCAGCCAGAGCTTCAAGATTTACTCCGGCGGGCTCGGGTTTCTGGCCGGTTCCCACATGCGCTCGGCCGCGGATCTGCGCCAGAACCTGTGCGGCATCGGCGTGCTGTGGACTTACGGTTACTACAATCAATCCCGTGGCGAGGACAGTGAACTGGCCATTCAATTCCGCAAACAACGCTATGCCTTCCTGCGGGACACCGGCATTCGCTTCACCGTGCCGATCCACGGCCATCCGTGCTGGGTCAAGGCGATGTTCCTTCCCGGCGAGGTTTTCGGCACCGTGCCGATGTTTTTCCTCACCACCGACATCGAGGAAAATGACGATTTGTCCCGCGCCCTGACCCACCGGCTTTACGACAACGACCCGTTGCGCCGCATCGCCCAATATATCATTCTCGGTGCCGGCGGCGCGCGCCTGCTCGAGGAGCTCGGCGTGGATCCCGAAATCTGGCACCTCAACGAAGCCCACGGCCTGTCCGCCGCCTTCCGCACCTACGAGAAATTCCGCCGCCTCGACGAGGTTAAAAAACGCTTCGTGTTCACCACCCACACCCCGGAGGAGGCCGGCAACGAAAAGCATGACTTCAAGTTGTTGCGGGAGTTCTCATTTTTCGGGGAGGTGTCTGAACCGGAAATCCGCGCCATTACCGGCATCGGGGGTGATGTCTTCAACCACACGCTCGCCGCGCTGCGTCTCAGCCATTCCGCCAACGGGGTCTCCAGACTCCATGGCGAAGTGTCCCGCCAAATGTGGAAGGAATTTCCTAACATCTGTGAGATCACCCACGTCACCAACGCCCAGAACAAGAAATACTGGGGCGACAAGGAGCTCGATGCCGCCCGCCTCGCCGGGGACATCGGGGCGCTTCACCTGCGCAAGCGCGAACTCAAGAGCAGGCTCTTCACCCATGTGGCCAATCAAACCGGCAAGCTTTTCAGCCCCGATGTGCTCACCTTGGTGTGGGCCCGGCGCTTTGCCGGTTACAAGCGGCCCGACCTTATCGCCCGCGATGTCCAATTGTTCCGCAACCTGGTCAACAACCCGGAACGTCCGGTCCAGGTCATATGGGCGGGCAAGCCCTATCCGTTTGATTACGGCGCCCTCGATACCTTCAACCATCTCATCCGCCTCACCAGGGACTTGCCCAACGCCACCGTCATGGTCGGCTATGAACTCGGGCTGTCCCGCCTCCTCAAGGATGGCTCGGACCTCTGGCTCAACAACCCGGTGGTCACCCGCGAGGCGTCCGGTACCTCCGGCATGTCCGCCGCCATGAACGGCGCCCTCAATCTATCAACCTACGACGGCTGGGTCTGCGAGTTCGCCCGTGATGGCGAAAACTCCTTCATCGTGCCGCCTGCCGACCCCGCGCTCGACCCCAATGAGCGCGATCGCCAGGACCAGCTCGGGATCTATCATATACTCAACGGGCGCGCGCTGCCGCTCTACTACGATGACCCGGATGCCTGGTATGGCATGGTGCTCAATTCCATGAACGATGTGGTCCCGTTCTTTGACGCCGATCGGATGGCGGATGAGTACTACAAGAAAATCTATGCGGTCGGCCATGCCGCCGCAGGCTCGCCGGTCGTGGTCGCCGCGCCCGCCGTGAATCTTAAGGCTGATGCAGTCACCGACCCCGTCAGTCTCGCCGCTCAAATTGGTGATCTCATCGGCGCGGAAAAAGTCTCCTTGTGCGGCGACGTGCTCGCCAGTCATGCCGCGGACAAATGGACAGCCAGTCGCGCGCCGGACCTCGTGGTGTTTGCGGAAAGCACGGCGGATGTGGCCACGGTGCTGGCCTTTGCGCACGCCCGGCGCGTGCCCGTGACCACCCGCGGTGCGGGCATCGGCTACGTCGGCGGCTGTGTGCCGATCAAGGGTGGCATCGTTCTCTCCACCGCCCGCATGAACCGCATCCTGGGGATTCACCCGCAAGATGGCGTCGCTATCGTCCAGCCCGGCGTCATCACCAGGGCCTTGCAAGAGGCGGCCCATAAGGTCGGCTGGGAATATCCTCCAGACCCGGCGTCGCTCAAGGAATGTTCGATCGGTGGCAACATCGCCACCAATGCCGGGGGCCCCCGTTGCCTGAAATACGGCGTGACCCGCGCGTATGTGTTAGGTTTGGAGGTCGTGCTGGCCGATGGCCGCATCGTGCGCAGCGGCGGCCGGCTGCACAAGAACAAGACCGGCTTTGATCTGATCGGGTTGTTCACCGGCTCGGAGGGCATGCTTGGAGTCATCACCGAGGCCACCTTGAGGCTTATTCCGCGGCCGGTCAGCCGTGGCATGCTGGCCGCAATTTTTCCGGACATCGCCCGCGCCGCCGCCGCCGTTCAAGCCATCCTCAATGCCGGTCATCTGCCGTCCGCGTTGGAAATCACCGATGCATTCACTCTCGCCGCCGCCCGCCGCCGCCTCGGAGCCGGGGTCTTCCCGCCGGGTGATGCCTATCTGATCGTGGAAATCGACGGACGCCCTGCCGCCGTGCTTGCGGAGTTGGATGAACTCCACGCGTTGCTTGGCACACTCGGAGCCACGGCCATCGACCGCGCGCCGGATGAGGCGTCCTGCGAGCGTATCTGGAACCTCCGCCGTGAGTTCTCCTATGCCTTGAGAGACACCGGCCTAACAAAACTCAACGAGGATATCGTCGTGCCGCGTTCCAAGTTGGTCGAACTGGTGGAATTCGCCAGAGTGTTGGAATTACAAACCGGCATCCCTGTTGCCTGTTTCGGTCATGCGGGAGATGGCAACATTCACACCAACCTGATGGTGGGCGACTACGCGGACCCAGCCGAGCGGGCGCGGGCGGATGGCGCGCTTAACCAGCTGTTTGCCTGGGTGCTGGCCAACGGTGGCGCCATCACCGGGGAGCATGGCGTGGGACTCGCCAAGAAACCCTGGATCAAGGAGGCGCTCGGCGAGGTGGCGATGGATCTTCATCGCGCGCTCAAGCGCGTGGTCGATCCCCGCCATATCCTCAACCCGGGCAAGTTCCTCGATCCCTGAGACCGGGCGTGCCGGGCCAATCCTCCAGCATGCACGCACGACCTCTGGTCTTGAGTGGGTGGCGGTCCAGGATTCACGGGGTTTTCCATGATGCCTGAATGGTCAAGCCGGTCCCACCACCGGCTGCCGAAGAAATGGGCATTGCGATTTGACGGATGCGATCCGGGCTGTCATAGCTTTGCGCGATGTCAGCGCCGAAGCATGTGCTCTTTGTTTGCACCGGAAACACCTGTCGCAGCCCGATGGCGGAGGGGCTTTTCCGCAAGGCGGTGGCGCCGCGTGGCGATTACACGGTGGGTTCCGCCGGGGTGGCCGCATCGCACGGCGAGCCGCCCAGCAGGGAGACCACCGCGGTGCTCAAAAAACGCGGGGCCCGCTTGGAGCAATTCGCCAGCCGTCCGGTCTCGGCTGAGTTGTTAGATGAGGTCACCCATGTGTTTGCGATGACCCACGGCCACTTGAGTGTATTGGAAAGCCGTTTTCCGGAGCATGCGGAAAAATTCCACTTGGTGTGTGACTTTGCGGACATTCCCGGCAAGGGTGTGGGGGTGGATGTTCCGGATCCCATTGGGATGGGCCGGGCGGCCTATGAAGAGGTTGCCCAAGTTCTTGAACAGGCGATCCCCGCCATCATTGGCTTCATCGACCAGACGTGGTCAAAATAGGCCGCGCTAAACCATTCCCAGTTTCATCCGGCCTTCCTCGGAAATCATTTCCTGATTCCACGCCGGATCCCAGACGAGTTCCACCCGGGCGTTGTCGATGCCATCGATCATCATGATACGCGCCTGGGCGTCGGCGGCGATCACCGGTCCCATGCCGCAACCGGGAGCGGTGAGTGTCATTTTGATCGAGGCGGTGGTCTTGCCGTCGATTTCCTCCAGAACGCAATCGTAGACGAGGCCGAGATTGACGATATCGACGGGGATTTCCGGATCGTAAACGCCTTTGAGTTGTTCCCACACCTGATCTTCCAAAGGGGCATCGACGATGCGGACGACTTTTTCCGGTTTGCGGTTTTCCTCGTCGAGGTTGATGCCAAGCGCATCGGCATCGCTGGCGGCAATGCGAGCCAACCCTTGTGAGGTGGCCACAGTGAAGGTGCCGCCGAGGCGTTGGGTGATATAGACCTGCGTGCCCAGCGGCAGTGTGACCGCGTCACCGCTGGGGATCTGGATGGCGGACACTTCGCGCGTCAATGTGATTTCCTCATGCATGCGGCGGGAGTAAAAACCAACCTTGCCCAGTGCGCAAGGGGTGAGTTTGGCGACGGCGCGGCAAAGGCCCGTTTGGCCTGGGGGAGTCCCTGCAGCCCGCCGGCAATCCCATGGCAATCCGGGTCACAGTCCGCTGCTTTGAATCAGCGCCCGCAATTGTTTTTGGAACTCAGCGATGTCCTCTTGGGTGGGACGATAGCCCGCGGTGTCAGGGTCGAGGCCGGGTCTGCCCGATTGATCGAGCATCCACACGCCGGTTTCGCCATCGCTGAAGGTGACCCGCCCACTCACCAAGGCGCCGGGGAGAGTCAGGTGGTCCATGGTCACGACCACGCTGCCCGTGGGCACGGGGGCGGTGGCAGCCACCGGTTTGATTTCCTCGGGCTTGGGTGTTTCCTGGAGTTCCAGCCCGAGGTCGAGAACCAACAGCCGGGTGTCCATGTAGGTGATGCCGATGCCATATTCGTCCTTGAGGCGGCGTTGCAAGTCGGACATCGAGGCTCCTTCACTGGCCCATTGGATGAGGGCTTCCTTTTGCTCTGGGGTAAGTTGGCTGGCGCTGAACATGCCTCCTTTGTGAACCATGTTGGCCGATTGCCAAGCCCCAAGAGTGAAAAAATGCAATGCGGCTCAATTTGGTGCCGGTATCGGTGCGGGCGGGTTGGCATTTTCCCCAAATGTGAACGGAGCCGCTGTCGGTGATTTTCCCGACTGTACGGCTTGCGCGGCATCCGCCAACTTGTCTTTTCAAGCCCAAGCGTCCCACACGCGTGGCGGCTGGTTCAATTCTTGGAGCTGCCAGGCGGGACGGGACAAGCGTAGGGTCCTGAATTGAAAGTCATGATCAAGCACTCCTGTTGGATTCAAACCGGGGTTATGGCATTCGCACTCATGAGCGGCAGTCCGCTCGTCGCGGCACCGGTCGCTGATTTCCGTGCCGACAGCAAATCCGTGGACCGCAGCCTGAGCTGGAATCTGACATATAGACCGGAAAGGCCCCCAGATGTGAGAGGTATGGCAGGAAAATTTTCGGGCAGGAAGATGGATCGCGACAAATTTTGTGACGATCGTCAGCGCATTTGTCGCGTTCGTCGGTGGTGTTGGGATTGGATGGCTCTGGTGAAGTGAATCGAGGCTGATTATGCCAATTGCTCTGGCGACCTCAGCGCTTGATCCCGCCCTCCGGCGGTCCCCCTGCGGGGCTTTCGCTCCGCTCAAGTCTATCTCGCTCCGCTCAAGTCTATCTCGCTCCGCTCAAGTCTATCTCGCTCCGCTCAAGTCTATCTCGCTCCGCTCAAGTCTATCTCGCTCCGCTCGGTTCTGCGTCTCGATCATTTTGTGAACCTCTGTGCGTCAAAATGAGCCAATTCTTTTTTCACCGAACTCAGGAACTGCAAGGTGTCGGTAAGTTTACCGACTGGACAGCCCGGCGGGGGCGCATAGCCTGACGTTGTTCGTTTGAGACGAACCCCGTTCGCGACGGTCGATTCTAACCATGGAATGTCCGCCCGGGACCGGCTTTCCACACCCTCCACCCCAAGAAATTCCGATGAAACACCTGATCCTTGCCGCTCTAATCACCCTGCCGATGGTGCCGTCCGCCCGGGCTGCCGAGTGGCAGCAAGCCGCCGGGCCACTCAAGACGCGCTGGGCGAAGGACGTGACACCCGCCAACGCCCTGCCGGAATACCCGCGGCCGCAACTGGTGCGCAAGGATTGGCTGAACCTCAACGGTTTGTGGGACATCAAGCTCGGCGATGGCCCGGAGGTGAAAGTCCTTGTTCCCTATCCGATCGAATCGGCGCTCTCGGGGGTGATGAAGCACGCGGACCGCATGACCTATCGCCGGAGCTTTGACATCCCCAAGGGCTGGAGCGGCCGGCATGTGTTATTGCACTTCGGCGCGGTGGATTGGGAAACCAAGGTGTCCGTCAATGGCAAGGAACTCGGCACGCACCGCGGCGGCTATGATCCGTTCAGTTTCGACATCACAGCCGCGTTGAAGCAGGAGGGGACGCAGGACCTCACGGTCGAGGTGTTTGATCCAACCAATGACGGCGGGTATCCGCGCGGCAAGCAGACGCTCAGCCCCGGCGGCATCATGTACACCCCGAGCTCCGGCATCTGGCAGACCGTGTGGCTGGAACCGGTGGCCGAGGCGCACATCGAGTCGTTGCAATTGGTGCCGGATGTCGATGGCGGCTGCTTGCGTCTAACCGTGAAGGGCTCCGGCACGGTGGAAGCCATAGCCAGCGACGGCGGCAAACAGGTTGCCACCATCAGCGGCTATGCCGGCAGTGAACTCAAACTCGCCATCCCCAACCCGAAATTGTGGGCACCCGGGTCGCCGCATTTGTATGATCTGCGCGTGTCCTTGAAATCCAACGGCAAGGACGTGGATGTGGTGACCAGTTATTTCGGCATGCGCAAGATCGCTTTGGGCAAGGACGACAAGGGCATCACCCGCCCGCTGCTCAATGGCAAGTTTGTCTTCCAGGTCGGCCCGCTCGACCAGGGGTTCTGGCCGGACGGCATTTACACCGCGCCGACCGACGATGCGCTGCGCTTTGACGTGGCGGAAATGCGCCGGCTCGGCTTCAACTGCGTGCGCAAGCACATCAAGGTCGAGCCGGCCCGCTGGTATTACTGGTGCGACAAACTCGGCCTGATGGTTTGGCAGGACATGCCCAGCGTCAATTCCTACGGCGGTAATAAGCCGATCGACAAGCCGCAGTTCAAGACGGAACTGGAGCAGCTTGTTAGAAATCATTGGAACCATCCTTCCATCATCATGTGGGTGATTTTCAACGAGGCGCAGGGCCAGCATGACACGGAGGCGTTGGTGGCGGCCGTTAGAGCGCTTGACCCCTCACGGCTCGTCAACAACGCCAGCGGCAACGATGACAAGAATTGCGGCGATGTGGTCGACCTGCACACCTATCCGGGCCCCGGTTCACCCAAGCCGGAGGACAAGCGTGCGGCGGTGTTAGGTGAATTCGGCGGGCTTGGCTTTGGCGTGGATGGTCACCGCTGGGCCGCCAGAGCTTGGGGCTATAAGGGTGCCACCAGCATGGAAAGTCTGACCCGCGGCTACGAGAAACTGCTGGCCAAGGCCTGGGAACTGAAGGACAACCCCGGTCTCTCCGCGGTGATCTACACTCAGATCACCGACTTGGAGACCGAATGCAACGGTCTTCTAACTTATGACCGCGAGGTCAACAAGGTGGACCCGGAGCGCGCCGCAGCCGTCAATACCGGCAAGATCCCGCCGCTGCCCGTGCTCAAGGAAGTGGTGCCGACCTCGCAACTCAAGGGTGTCACCTGGCATTATACGTTCGAGGCACCGGTCGCCGATTGGATCCAGCCCGCGTTCAGCGAGGCGGCCTGGAAGGCTGGCCCGGGCGGCTTCGGCACCAAGGACACACCCAACGCCGTGGTGCGCACCGAATGGAAGAGCGCCGATATCTGGCTGCGCCGCGAATTCGACTGGACCGATGCCAAGGCCGCCACGCCGACTCTGTTAGTTCATCACGACGAGAATGTTGAGATTTATATCAATGGCGTGTTGGCAGCCAAGGGGGATGGGTTCAGCTCCGAATATGAAGAGATGGCCATCACCCCGGAAGGCATTGCCGCCCTCAAACCCGGCCAGAACGTGCTCGCCGTCCATTGCCACCAGACTGAGGGCGGCCAATACATCGACGTCGGCATCTTCACCGAAACCGCGGTGCCAAATTCCGGTGCCAAGCCCGGGTTGAACGCGGCCGCTGCACCAGCGACTCGCTGGCCCAAAGCGAAGGCGTGGACGTGGTATGACGGCGTCGCTCCGATACGCGGCGTCAACTACGTGCCCAGTACCGCGGTGAACATGTTGGAATGGTGGCAACAGGAGACCTTTGACCCCGCCACGATCGATCGGGAATTGAAGTGGGCGCGGGAATCCGGGTACAACAGCATCCGCTGCAATCTCTCGTTTGAAGTTTGGGAGGCTGATCCACAAGGCTTGGTGAAGCGGTTGGAGCAGTTTTTAGGAATTGCGGCAAACCACCAACTCGGAGTCATGTTGTGCCTGTTCGACGACGTCAACTTCGCGCATGCCAATCCTGTGGTGGGCAGGCAGCCCGAACCGGTGCCGGGAGTTCACAACAGTCGCTGGGTTCCGAGTCCTGCCCCGGAAAAAGTGACCGACCGGAACGCCTGGCCCGCGCTGGAGAAATACGTCAAGGATATCGTCGGGCAGTTCGGCAGGGATCAGCGGGTGTTAGTTTGGGACCTCTATAACGAACCCAGCAACGGCGGCCTGGGCGACAAGAGCCTGCCGTTGGTGACTGCCACGTTCGAATGGGCCAGGGCCATGCAGCCGCTCCAACCGCTCACCACCGGAGCTTGGGTGAATTATGACGGCCACATGTCACAGGTAATGGCCGCACTCTCCGATATTGTCAGCTTCCACTATTACGGCCCGGCGGCGAGTGTGGAAGAGACCGTCCGTCTCTATCAAAAGCATGAACGCCCCTTGATCTGCACCGAAACCATCCGCCGCCTCAAGGGGCAGGACTATGCGGCGGTGCTGCCGGTTTTCGCACGACACAAGGTGAGTTGGTACAATTGGGGATTGGTGGCCGGCAAACAGCAAACCTATCTGTCATGGGAACAAAAGGGACAAACCATCAAGGACCCATGGCACTGGGACATGCTCTGGCCTGACGGCAAGCCCTATGATCCGAAGGAAATCGAACTTATCAAAAGCTTCACCTTCGGAGACAATTCTCCCGTGAATACCCGGAAAGACTAACGATGAAAACAAGCCAGGCGAAATTGGCAGTGATGGTAGCGGCGACGCTCACCGGCGTGATGATGGGCGGGGCGGAACCGGCCAAGGTCGATGATCCCGGCGGGATCCTGAAAAAGCCGATTCCCGACAAGCTGGTGGTGCTCACCTTCGATGACGGCCCGGCCAGCGGCTTCACGGTGGTGGCGCCGATCCTGAAGTCATTCGGGTTCGGCGGGTCATTTTATATCTGCGATTTCGATTCGTTCCGCACGCGCAAGGATTGGTACATGACGTGGCGACAGATGAAGACCATGGCGGATCAGGGATTCGATATCGGCAACCACACCACGGGCCACGCGGGTGGCTGCCGGATCGGCGGCTACCTGACTCTGGAGGATGACATGGTAGCCAATGGCGTGCCCAAGCCTGTCACCATTGCCTGGCCGGTTTTCGCGGTGAACAAGGATACCTATCCGGAGTTGGTTGCCGCAGGCTACACCTTCGGGCGCGGCGGACATTTCCGCCCCTACCGGCCGACGGTGGACAATCCGTTTGATATCCCATGCCTTGGTGCGGGCAATCTGGAGGTGTTTGTCAAGAGCGTGCGGCAGGCGGTCGGTGGCAGGATTGTCACACTGTGCTATCACGGCGTGCCGGACATCGAACATGCAGCGGTTTCGCTCGACCCCGCGCTCTTCAAGGCGCAGATGCAGTATCTCAAGGACAATCACTACAAAGTCATCTCGCTGCGCGACCTCGCCGAGTATATTGATCCGGCCAAGGCCGCGAAACTGCCTCCCACCGCCAATGACTTCAAGGACACGGCGCCGCCGGTGTTGGCCACGGAGGAAAAGCCGGCTGTTGCGCCGGTCCTTTCCCAAGCGGCAGCAAAGCCGTCTAACGAAAACAAACCGCCAGTCCGCATGGCCAGGGAAGAGGCCGCCGCCGTGAAGCCGCTCAATGCGGGTCAACCCAACGCTTTCACCTGGAACAAGCCGGAGGCCGGTAACTGGAGCGACGCCTCGAAATGGTCAAACAATCTAACATCCGGCGCGGCGCCGCTGGCAGCCGGCCAGGCTGACTATGTCTTCAACTTCGACAAACCGGGAAATTTTGCGGTGACCAACGATTTGCATGAGGATTTGGTGGTCAACCAGTTGACCTTCAAAGGTCCATCCGTGAAAATCGAAGGCAAGAGCCTGGCGTTCACCGCCAACGGGGCCGCCAATCCGCCGCGCCTCACCCAGAGCACGCCCGGCGCGGCAACGCTCGCCGTGCCGGTCATACTTGCCGGCGATGTGACGGTGGACGTGGCAGTTAGGGGCGGGCAGGTGGTGCTGCAAAATCTGGTCTCCGGCGCCGGGCGTCTGGTCAAGAATGGGGCAGGCTTGCTGCGGCTCGACAATGTGAAAAACACTTTCAGTGGCGGCACCACGATCAACCAGGGCGGCGTCTGCATGTATGTGGCCAACGAGGGGCTCGGCTCCGGCCCGATCACGCTCAACGACGAAGGCGTGCTGGCTCTTGAGCATGTCAACGGGGCGACGCCGTTGATTTTGAACGGCGGTGAAATCAATGCCAACAACGGCTTCGGCGACACTTGGGGCAGTACCATCACGCTGAATGGCAACACGCGCATCACCTCCTATGCGGACTTCGTGATCAACGCCGCAATGAGCGGGCCGGGCGGATTCACCCAGGTCGGCAACTACGGCGGCTTCGGCCTGGTGAACTCGGGCCAGGTGACGCTCTCCGGCACCAACACCTACACCGGCGCGACCATCGTCCGGCGCGGCACGTTGCGCATTCTCAAGGCCGCCTCGCTCTACAACGGCGACACAGCCCAATGGACGCCCGCAAAAATCACGGTTCACCCGTCGGCCACGCTCCGGCTCTGCGTCGGCGGCCCCGGGGAATTCACCGGCGAGCAAACCGCAGCATTTCTCAAGAACCTCACAGCCTCTATCAACAACAACGGCCTGATGGAGCGCGCCGTGATCTGTCTGGATACCTCCACCGCCAAGGCGCCGGTCACGGTCTCCGCCAATATATCTAACTCAAATGGCCCCGGTGGCGGCGCGTTCCTGCTCAAAAAATGCGGTGCGGGCACCCTGCAACTCACCGGATCCAACACCTACACCGGCCAGACGATCGTGGAGGCCGGCACGCTCAGCGTCGCCTCGCTCAACAGTTATGTCAAAGGCATGCCCGGCAGCAGCCTGGGCGCGCCCGCCGATATTGAAGCCGGTGAAATCGTCATTGGCAGCGGCGACGGCGAGTGCGGCCTGGTCTATACCGGTGCGGGTGAAACCACCGACCGCGTGATGAATCTGGCGGGCAAGAATTCCACGGTCACTTTCGATCAATCCGGCAAGGGGCTGTGGAAACTCACCAGCACGTTTGTGATCTCCGGCCACAGCGCTAACAAGATCATCGCGCTCAAGGGGGATGCTGCCGGTAGCGGTGAAATCGCCGGCAATCTTGTCAACCCCCATGACCGCTCCCGCAAAGCCACCACCTCCGTCGCCAAATCCGGCACCGGAACCTGGACGCTCTCCGGCACCAACAGCTACAGCGGCCCGACCACCGTCACCGCCGGCACGCTGGCGCTAACAACCGCGCGCAGCCTCGGTGAGAAGACCGACGTCACGGTTTCCAACGGAGCGATTCTGGCCTTGAATTTCAAAGGCGAAATGCGCATCGGCAAGCTCAGTATCGATGGCAAGCCCCAGCCTGCCGGGACCTACAGCGCGGCCAACACGCCCAACAAAATCAAGGGAGACGGGGTCCTCAAAACCCAGTGAATGGATACCGAGGGGCTGTAAACACAAAATCAACACAATCTCAACAATCCGGGTCCAAAAACCAATCTAACAGAGGAAGTCGGGTTGGAATGCGGGGGGGTGCCGGTGCCACAGCCAGCACCCGACCGCGTTGTGACCAACGCGCCTCAGGAGTCAGCCTGCACTGGGGCGAATTTGTCAGTAAGAGTGCCCGGGGTCGGCGGTGCTTCAGTGGCTAACGACATTTTGCGCAAAGGCGGGGATTCGTTATTGGATCTGTAGACGGCTTGAGCGCGTTCAATTCTACCTCGGATGACGTCGGCACCTTGCACGATATTGTAAAATTCACCCTTCGCTCCAGACGGAGTCCACATCACGGCCAGTTTGTCCTCGAGTATCTGGAAGTCGAGTTTGACGTCCTCGAGGTCGGCCTGTGATTTGACCTGATGCAGTTGCATTTCAATGCGTCGCAATTCCCCGTAGCGGTCGCGCATGTCGGCCTTGAAATGAAATTTCCGATATTGCGGTGCCATTTGCATCAAGGGGTAAATGATCGCAAAGAGTGTGGCCAGCAAGAGCCACGCGCGGTCGATGAAGCTTGCCAGCCAGAAGGGAAAGGTGTATTCGAACGATGCCGCGACTTTGCTCAGGTACTTGACCGCGATATCACTTTTGGCGACATCATGATCCAGGAAAGCGGGAAACCCGTTAGGAAGGTCAAACATGAAATGGTTGTTACGGTAGTAGCTCGAACTGGCCATTATAAACAAATACTGAATGGCCGGGTGCATGCTTTCCGGGGCAAGTATCCCGGTGTTGGTTGCGACCAAGTGGACATCCTGTGGCGGAAGCACGGGACTCAGGCTGACCGCGCCCATCGGGTATTCGACCGCGTACGCGTGATGGATTTTGCTAGCGATTGCTTTTGAGGTCTTGAAATCCCAGACCTTGATCTCAGGGTGGCGCAGCAAGGTTTGTGGTCCCGCGGAATCCGGGGATGCCAGCAGAAACATGCCATCTATCTTTCCGGAGAGCAGAGCGTCGATGGCTTCCTGGGTCGGCAGTTGTACAAAGTTTTGTTGGGCATGCGGCACGAGTTTGTATTGTTTGGCCAGATCGGCAACAATATGCTGGGTGCCGCTGCCAGGTGGCCCGACCGATAGGTGTTTCGACCGGATGAACTCCAGCGCGTCGCCGCCGGTAAAGGAATCG
Source organism: Akkermansiaceae bacterium (assembly GCA_903826205.1). Lineage (GTDB taxonomy): Bacteria > Verrucomicrobiota > Verrucomicrobiia > Verrucomicrobiales > Akkermansiaceae > Luteolibacter. The sequence goes on along the minus strand of CAIKDP010000008.1, from coordinate 12,463 downwards.
CCGCGGTAAAACAGCCACAGCGGTTCAAGTTGGATGCTTCCCAAGGATAGGATGTTCCTGCCCGCAGGAATAGGAACGCCACCTTGCGTGAAGGCGGCGTCGACTTTCCCGGCAGCAAGCAAGTTCAAGTTTTCGGCAGCGCCATTGGTGGGGACGAGTCGCAGGTCAACGCCGTGTTTATTGAAAAAGTCCTTGTACCATTTGCCTATATCGTCGTAGGTCGACAGGGGTTGTCCGGTTGCGATCGTGACTGTTCTTGGCGGCAGCGGCCTGATTTCATAAATGAAGACAGCCAGGCCCGCCAGCAGCAGGATCGGCATGTACCAGTAATACCTGAGAAAAGTTTTCAGGGCGAAGAGTTCGTCCTTGGTGCTGTTGAGGAACTGTCGCTCAATATTGGGTTTGTCTAACGGGATGTTGGCCATGAGGTCTGCTTGGAAAGACAAATACCCAGTCAGTTTGCAGGGTCGAGAAAATTCGTTGGAAATTCCGCCTCCACTACCAAGGCATTCGGGGTGATGCCCGGCCCCGCATCAGCTATGCCCACATCACGGATGCGGGCTGGAGGCTGATTGGTGCTTGCTTTGATAGAACCGTCGTATGGAGGAGATCAGCCGAAGCTGAAGAATGGATTGTGGGCCAGTTCTTCGCCGACGGTGGTGAGCGGTCCGTGGCCGGGGCAAAGGATGGTGGCGGCAGGCAGGGTGAGGATTTGCTCGCGAGTGGTGCGCAGAGCGTAAGGATAGGACACGCTGCCGCCGCCCATTGAGCCGGCAAACAGGGAGTCGCCAACCACCGCCACCGGCAGGGCCAAGCCACCCACCACATAGGTGCTGCCCCCGCGCGAATGCCCCCAGGTCAGTCGCGTGGCGATGGTCAACGCGCCGCATTGGAATTTGCGGCCGGCCGTGAACGGTTCGGCGCCGGCGCACGACTCGCGCTCACCGACGAATGCCGGCGCGCCGGTGCTTGCCTTGAGCCGCCCGAGATCGAGAATGTGGTCGGTGTGGGTGTGGGTGAGCAGGATGATCTTGAGCGCGAGCTTCTCTCGTGATAGATAATCCAACATGGCGCGGCAATCCGCGCCGGTGTCGAAGGCAATGGCCTCACCGCTGGCGCGGTCAAAGGCGAGGTAGCTGTTGACGGTCATGTCCGCATACGGCGTGGTGAAGCAGGCCAGGCCAGCCAGCGTGACGGGTTGTGGGTGCCATGTCTGATGGCCGAGTGCCGCGAGCGCCTCGGCACCGAGGTGCAGCACCGGCGCGACGGCGCGCGCGATGGCATCATCGTAGTGGCCGGCCCGCAGGCTGGCGACGGCGGTGGTGGTCACGCCCGCTTGGGTGGCGACTTGCCGGTCATTGAGTTGCAGGCCGCGCATGGCCTTGCCGACGATATCGGCGACAGTGTCTTCGAGCGGGGTGGGGGGCATGGGAGCGATGGGACGTGGGAACCTCATCGAGGTTGCAAGGGTGAATGTCAATGTCAAGGCAGAGCGTTTGGCTGGCTGATATATTGGATGAGAACGAAGATGATCACTTGAAACGCGTGACGCGGCTGCGGCGTCACGCCGCAACACCTCTTACCGGCTAACAGCGCGACATTCGGATGGTCCGATCGGACCATCCGAATGTCGCGCCCGCATGGAGTAGGGACGGGGGCACTTTGTTACAGGCTGCGGCCTCTCAAGATTTGTCTAATTCGTTCTGTGTAATCAGAGGCGCTCCGTGGCGCCAGCAGTCTGAATCACCAAGTTTAGGTCCTTTCAAGGATCAAGGATTTAGGCGCATTCGATTGGGAATACAGAAGTTAGTGCCGTGCGAAAAATCCGGTGTGGCGCGCGGGCAGGGTTGATTGGCGGCGCGCGGCGGATTTCCGGCTTGCTGAATGGCCCTTGCAGTGGTTGTCTTTGCCAGTCATGAATTATCGCTGGTGGAACGCATTGCTTTGGGGGAACTCCGTGGCCTTGGCCTGGATGTGGGGGCTTGGGCTGTTTTTCAGCGTGCAGATGGCCTTCATGTTCGGCTTGCAGGGCCTGCTTTTGTTCGCCATACCGAATGCCTTTGGCCTGATGCTGTTTGGTTATCTCACCCAGATTGTTGCCAAGAGCCATTCCGGTGGCCAGGAATCGCTGGCAATTTTCTTCGACAAGTTCGCCAAGCCGTTCCGGCTGATTTTCTATCTCTATCAGTTATTGGCGCTCACGCTGACGGTGTTTGCGCTGGTGGCCTATCTGTTTGTGCCGCTGCAGCTCGCCTCCGGCGGGTTGTTCGCGATCTATCTGTGCCTGATCGTGTTTGTCATCCTCGCGGCCGGGTGCCTGTTCGGGGAGGAATTTGGCATCCAGAAAATCAAACTCAGCCACACCCTGATGGGCGTGCTGCTGCTCGGCTGTGTGGGGCTGATCCTGGGCGGCCTCAAGCCGTTGCTGCCGGTGAGCTTCACCTGGGCCGCGCCGTTTCCCGGGCAATGGACCGGGCCGTCGTTTTTGGGTTATGCGGTTCCGCTTACCGTGGGTTTGCTGGTCGGGCCGTGGCTCGATCTGCAACACTGGCAACGCGCCATCCAGATCCACCGGGAGAAAACCTCCATCCGCGCCAGCTATTTCTTTGGTGGCGGCATTTTCTTCCTGCTGCTGATGTTCCACGGCTGCCTCGCCTTGTGGGTCATGGGCAAGGAAGGCGCGCCGTTGTCCGCTGTCGAGGCCCGCGACGGCTTCAAATATGCCCACGATCTGGTCACCCGTTATTTCATCAGGAACTATGCCGCCGCCGGCCCCTGGATGCCGATGGCATATTTCACCTTCCTTTCGATCTGCGTTCTAACCACCCTGGACAGTGGTTACATCGCGCTCAAATGGTTTCTGGGCAGCAATGTCGAAAAAAGCCAGAACATGCTCATATCGCTCATTCCCAAACAAATCATCGGCTCGCCCATTCCGAGTTTTGCGCTCATCGGCATCGTCACTCTGGGCGGTATATGGTCCCGGCTCGAATTGGAATACTTCATGGTCGCCTATGCCTCGTTTTTCGTCGGCTACGCGGCCTTGGCCATTGCCCGCTGCTTTGTGCCCAACTCGCAGCAGCCCTTGCCGCAAATCCGCATGTTCTCGATGGCCAGCATGTCCATCGTGCTGTTCGCTTTCGGCTACCTCAACTCGCAGACCCCGCTGCTTTTGTTAGGCTCGCTGTTGCCGCTGGTCTATGTCATTTGGCTGGTGGTCAACACCGACCTGCTGCGGGTGGTTCACGAAAAGGCCGGGGAAGTCATGGAAGCGGCCTCGGAGATTCCCGCCATCCGCGCGATGACCCGCGCGGCCACGGCGGTGACTGGCGCGGATGTCAGGGCCCCGGAAAACGACCACGCGCTGGCCGGTCACTTCGAGGGCAAGTGGTTTGTCTATTCGATGATCGCGACCTATGCGGACACCAACTCGGTAGGCAACGTCTATTTCGGCATGTACCCGATGTATGTCGGCAAGACGCGCGAGTTGTTTTTCAATGTGACGATGCCGGATTTCGACCTGAAGAGCACCAAGTTCTACATCCTGACCCGTTCCTTCGAGCACAAGTTCATCCGTGAGGCGCGCGAGTTTGAAACCATCACGGTGAAAATCCGCATCGCGGAATACAACCGCAAGTTTTGCACCCTGGAGCACCAAATCTTCAACTCGGATCACGCGCTGCTGGGCAAGGGCAAACAGAGCCTGTTGTTTGTCTCGTCCAAGGATTACAGCCTGTTGGACATTCCGCCGGAAGTCTACACCTCGTTCATCAGCTACGCCTGAGCCGCCGGCTCAGGCGTCGGCAAGCGCCGCGCGGTCGATGCCCCGCAAGGCGAACACCCGCACGATGGTCTCCTCGATGAGGTTGTTAGGGCAGGAGGCGCCCGCCGTGATGCCCACCGTCACCGGTTGCCCGCCTAACAATAATTGTGAGTAGGTTGAGCTGACTTCCTCCTCCCGCTGCAGGTCGAAGTGGACGATTTCCTCCAACGACTTGATGCACGAGGCGTCCCGGATGAAAAACGTCGGCAGTAGCCGCTCGCCGATCTCGACCAGGTGCGAGGTGTTGGAGCTGTTGTAGCCGCCGACGACGAGCAGCAGGTCGGGTGGTTCGCGCAGCATGTCGAACAAGGCGTCCTGGCGGTCCTGCGTGGCACCGCAGATGGTGTCAAACACGCGCAGGCCGGAGGCGTTGCCATCGCGGTGGATGATGGCCTGGCGCAGACGGCGCTGGATTTCCTCGGTTTCGCTTTTGAGCATGGTGGTTTGATTGGCCACGCCCACCCGCTGCAGATGCAGGTCCGGATCAAACCCGGGGGAGTGGGCGCGTTGGAAGCGTTGCATGAAGGCCAGCCGCCGCCCCTGGCCCCGGATGTAGTCGCAGACAAAGTCCGCATCCTCGAGTGTTAGAATGACCAGATACTGGCCGGCCCCCTGATCGCCCAGGGCGCGGGAGGCGGTGGCACGGGTCTCCTCGTGGTTGTCCTTGCCATGGATGATGGAGGTGATGCCTTCCCTGGCATAGTCGCGGACGTGGCGCCAGACTTTCATGACATCGCCGCAGGTGGTGTCAACCACTTGGCAGCCGCGTTCGGCAAGCTTGTCCATGAAGGTGGTGGGCGCGCCAAAGGCCGGCACGATCATCACGTCTGCTTCGGTCAGGTCATCGTAGCAGGCGCCCAACTCCCGCCATGGCAGGGAGGCGATGTTCATTTCGCGCAGTTGGCGGTTGACTTCCGGATTGTGGATGATTTCGCCGATGATGAAGATCCGCTGCTGCGGGAACACCCGGCGCGAGGCATAGGCCAGATCAATCGCGCGCTCCACACCATAACAAAACCCAAACTCCCTGGCGAGATGGACCGTGGTGTTGCCGATGGTGAGGATGCCGCCGCGGTCGCGGAGTTTCTTCACCAGCGACGATTGATAGTGATGGGCCACCTCGGCGGCGACGCGCTCCATCACCTCCGGCCGGCGGAGATTGGCGCGGGGCTTCGGGGCAGGGGAGGGGTTGGCGCTCATCTGCGACATCTATAACCTGGAATTCCACCCGCACCAAATCATTTCAGGCACAAGGGGACCCCTGGGGTCCTGCGAATTATCCCGACACGGGTCTTGTGCGAAGGGCTGGCGACGGCTATGAATGGCGCATGGATTTATCCGAGTTTCGCCAGGAATACTCCAGCCGGGGTTTGCACCGGGAGGATCTCCTGGCCGACCCTGTGGCGCAATTCGCGGCGTGGTTTGCCCAAGCCACCGAGTTGCAGGTGCCGGAACCCAATGCCATGACCCTGGCGACGGTGGATGCCCGCGGCATGCCCCACCAGCGGGCCGTGTTGCTCAAATACTTCGACTCCTCCGGCTTTGTTTTTTTCACCAACTACGCCAGCCGCAAGGCGGCGCAAATAGCCGTCAATGCGCAAGTTTGTGCGTTGTTTCCGTGGTTCACGCTGGAACGCCAGGTGATGGTTCAGGGACGGGCAGAGAAAATCAGCACGAGTGAATCCCTCAAATATTTCGCCACCCGCCCGCGCGAATCCCAAATCGGCGCCTGGGTCTCCAACCAAAGCCAAGTCATCACCTCGCGCAAATTCCTGTTGCAGAAACTCGCTGAAATCCGCCAAAAATTCAAGGACGGGGAGGTTCCCTTGCCGTCGTTCTGGGGGGGGTACCGGATCGTGCCTGAAGCCATTGAGTTCTGGCAGGGCGGGGCGGCGCGCCTGCATGACCGCTTTCTCTATGAGCGCCAAGCCGATGGTTGGAGACTCCAGCGGCTCGCGCCGTGAGCAGAATTGCGCCCCCGTTGCCATGAAATTCACATCCCTTCTCGTGTTTCTCGGGTGCGGCACCCTGGTGGCCTGTGCCTGGCTGGGCCCGAAAAAAAAGACCGCAACCCAAGACCCCGCCCCTCAAGCCAAACTCGTCGGGCGCATCGCTTCCATCCCGGCGGACCGGCGTTTTGTGCTCATCCAAAGCTATGGCAAGTGGACGGTGGCGACGGGTTCTGTGTTAGTGGCGCATGGTCCGGATGAGCGCACCGCCAATCTCCTCACGACCGGCGAAGCACTCGGCCAGTTCGCCGCCGCCGACCTTCAATCCGGCACTTTGGATGTGGGGGACGCCGTGTTTTTGCCCGCTACCCCGAAATCTTCCAGTCCCGCCGCGAAACCCGCCCAACAAGCCCTCGATCAACCCACCAGTCCGGCCCCGAAATCCGCCCAACTCCCCCCAGATCCCCCCCCGGCCGCCCACCGGGCCCCGGCCGGCGCCCCGAAAACCCCTTGAAAATCAGCAAAGTCAGGATGTTTTTAAAATATTCCGCTAGGCCGAAACTTTTCGCTTTCCAAGAAAGCCCAGTTATCATACTTTCCGGTTGTCCCGATTGAAACTCTAGGTGTTGTTTAATTTCAAACCTGCCCGCGACGACCAGCCAGAAGTCCGGCGGATTTTTTAAAAAAACACCCAGGGTTGCTTTGCATGTCCCAACATGAAACCAACAACCAGCCATGAAACCAACCCCTCAGGGTCCATCGGTGAAAGCCGATGCCGACCGACTCGCTGACTTCGTTATATTTACCCAACGGAGCTGCATCCTCAACCTGTCAGCGGAACTCAACAAAGGCAACGTATCGTTTCCGCAGTTCTTCCTGCTAGCCTATCTATCCAGTGAGGAATACCTCACCATGTCGGATATCGCCAAGAAAATGGGCCATTCGACAGCCGCCGCCACGGGCTTGGTGGATCGACTGGAGAAATTGTCCTATGTGGACCGGCTGCATGCGGTGGATGACCGCCGCAAGATCATGGTGCGCATCACCTCCAAGGGGGTTGAACTCGTCTCCAAGATGCGCAAAGAGATAGCCGCCGATCTGGCGGGTATTCTTGCCGACATGGACGAGGATGAAGCGGAAACCGTGGAGCATACCAAACGAGCCATCCACGGCCGCGTGATCTCCTGAATCCATCAGGTCGGCAACTCGAAGCCCTTGCGATAGGTCTTGCGGATCAGCGCATCGGCTTCCGGGGCGTTGGTGGCTTTCATCGCGGCGGCGTCCCACTCGATGCGTTTGCCAAGGCGGATGGGCAACGCGCCGATGAGCAATGCCTCGGTGAACGGCGCGGAGTACCAGAAACCGGCTTTGGCATCCTCGGGTTTGCCGGCGATGCAGGCATCCACCCATTCCTTGCGATGGCCGGGGCTGCGCGGCAGTGAGCGTGGCGGCATGACGAATGACTTCATCGCACTGTCCGGTAAGAGTCGCGGTCTGCCGCTCCAGCCGGGCGCGATGAGGCTGCCCTTGTCGCCGCAGAAAATGATGCCGTTGTCCTCGAAGGGGTGCGTGGTATCGAAGCCGGGCGGTGGTTCAGGCAGTTTGCCACCGTCGTACCACGTCAGTTTGATAGGGCCGCGGTTGCCCTTGGCGGCGAAGTGCCACGTCACAATGCTCCAGAGCGGGTAACTGTCCGGATTGGTCTCCGCGGTCGAGGCCTCGACCGCGGTGGGTGCGCCCAGATCGAGGGCGAACCATGCGGGGTCGGCGTTATGGACCATCATGTCGCCAAGCGCCCCGCAGCCGTAGTCAAACCAGCCGCGCCATTTTCCGGGCAGATAGAGCGGATGATAGGCGTGTTGCGGCGCAGGACCCTGCCAGAGATCCCAATCCAAGGTTGTGGGCAGCGGCGGGGTATCGGTTGGCCGCCTCCGGCCTTGGGAGTCCCACCATTTGCCCGGTCGGTCCGACCAGACGTGCACATCCGTCACGGTGCCGATGGCGCCCGCATCGATCCACTCCTTGGTCAGGCGCAGACCCTGGCCGCCGTGGCCGGTGTTACCCATTTGGGTGACGACTTTCATTTCGGCGGCGATTTTCCCCATCAAGCGGGTTTCCTCGATGGTGTGGGCGAGGGGTTTTTCGCAATACACATGCTTGCCCATGCGCATGGCGGCGATGGCGATGGGCGCGTGCCAGTGGTCCGGCGTGGCGATCATCACCGCATCCAAGCCTTTTTCCTTTTCCAACATGACGCGGTAATCCTTGTAGAACGGGCGTCCGGGATACTGTTGAATCGTGCGTGCGGCATATGCCTCATCGACATCGCACAAAGCCGCGATGTTCACGTTGGCAAAGGTGGCCAATTCCCGCGTGACATCGTTGCCCTGTCCGCCAATGCCGATACAACCGATGTTCAATTTCCCCGACGGCGGCGGCTGGCCCGGCGCGCCGAGCACATGCCGCGGAATGAGATTCATGCCAAGAACGGCCGCACCCGTGGCGATGAAATCACGGCGCGTGGAAGTGGAGTTGAGTGGTTTTTGCATGGGAAATATCAGGTGGTGGGAGAAGGCGGTTGGATTGCCACCTCCATACGGTGGGCAGCGGGCCTGGTCTTGCACTGATATTCCTCACGGGGTGACAAGGATGTTGCTGGACTGAGACGCGTTGAGTTGATGTGTTGCGGGCTTGTAAGAAATTCCCGGGTGGTGGTGTATGGGACGCCATGCGACGTCGCTCGTTCCTTATGACCACTGGAAAATCCGCAGCCATCACCGCCGTCACCGCCTCCCTGGCCAAGCGTCTTGGTGCCGCCGAGACTGCCGCCGGAGCCAGTCGGATCAACCACTCGGTGTGCAAATGGTGTTATGACGACATTCCGCTGGAGAGTCTGTGCGTGGCAGGCAAGGCGCTGGGCCTGAAGTCCATCGAGTTGCTCATGCCCAATGATTTTGCCCTCTTGCAAAAACACGGGCTCACCTGCGCCATGGTCGGCAACCCCGTTGGCAAGACCGCCAGCGGCGTGCAAGTGGGAACCATTGGCAAGGCCTTCAACCGTATCGAGCATCATGACGCGCTGGTGGCTGCCTACGAGCCGTTTCTCAAGGCCGCCAACGCGGTGGGCGCCAAACAGGTGATCTGTTTCTCCGGCAACCGCGAGGGCATGGACAACGAGCTGGGGTTGAAAAACTGCGCCATCGGGCTGCAACGCCTGCTGCCCGTTGCTGAAAAGCTCGGCATCAAGCTGGTCATGGAATTACTCAACAGCAAGGTGGATCACGGCGATTACATGTGTGACCACAGCGCGTGGGGCGTGGAACTTTGCAAACGACTGGATAGTGCCAACTTCGGTCTGCTCTATGATATCTATCACATGCAAGTCATGGAGGGCGACGTCATCCGCACCATCCGCGATCACCACCGCTGGTTTGCCCACTACCACACCGGCGGCGTCCCCGGCCGCAACGAGATCGATGCCACCCAGGAGTTGAATTACCCGGCCATCATGCGGGCCATTGCCGAAACCGGTTACACGGGATTTGTCGGACAGGAGTTCATCCCGAATCGTCCAGACAAGATTGCCAGTCTCAAGCAGGCCCTGGAGATCTGCAGCGTCTAACTGAATTATGGGCTGCTGGTGAAGGCATACGAGCCGGAGCCGGCCTCAAACATGGCGGCTCCGTGATCCATGCGCAGGAATTTCAAGCCTGCGGCGGTGGCGGCGGGCTTACCGGACTCCTGCACGGTTGCCGCGTCCTTGGCGGGGATGCAGACCGTGGCAGTGGTGTTAGGTGGAATGGTCACGTCGAGACTGAAGGTGCCGCCCTCCAATTTCCATGAGGTGGCAATCCTGCCGTGGATGGATTCATAGCTGGCCTTGACCCAGGTGATGCCATTGCCCGGGGTCGGGCGGATCATGAGTTTTTTGAAGCCGGGGCCATCGGTGTCGATGCCGGCGAGCGAGGCGAACATCCACTCGCCGCAGGACCCGAGCGAGTAATGGTTGAAGGAGTTCATGCCCGGGTTTTGGAAGCCCTTCTCGGGCGTCCAGCCGTCCCAGCGCTCCCAGATGGTCGTCGCCCCCTGCTTCACCGAAAACAACCATGACGGGAACGTGTCCTGCAGGAACAGCTTGAAGACCATGTCGAGCCGGCCCGCCTGGGTCAGCACCGGCAGCAGATAACTCACCCCGACAAAGCCGGTTGATAGATGATGGTTCTTGGCCGTGATGTCCTCCACCAGATACTCGACGGCCTTGGCACGCATTGCGTCGGACAGCAGGTCAAACTTGAGTGCCATCACATAGCAGCACTGGGTGTTGCCATGGATCCGTCCGTCGGCCGCTACGTATTTCTGGTTGAACGCCGCCTTGATGTCCTGGAAGAGTTGCTCGTATTTGACCACATCCTCGGACTTGCCCAACACTTTCGCCGCTTGCGCCACCAAGCGCGTGGAATAGGCGAAGTAGGCGGTGCCGATCAGGTCCTTGGGTGTCTTGGCCCCGATGGACAGCCAGTCGCCGTAATCGCCGCCGCGGTCTTTGTTGCGGATCAGGTCGGTGCTGTGGCTGCGGCACCATTCAATCCAGCGCAACATCGCCGGATAGTGGGCGGCGAGCTGGCGGGTGTCGCCATAGGCCTGATAGATCGTCATCGGGCAGATGACCCCGGCATCCGCCCAGCCCGGGGTGCCATCGCCACAACCGGTGGCGGGGCTGATATCGGTGAAGGAGCCGTTGCGTTGGGCATCGTCCACATCCACCAGCCACTTGGTGAAGAAGGCGGCGACGTCGGAGTTATAGGTGGCCGTGCGGACAAACACCTGGGCGTCACCCATCCAGCCTAACCGCTCGTCACGCTGCGGACAATCCGTGGGGATGCTCAGGTAATTGCCGCGCTGGCCCCAACAAATGTTGGAATAGAGCTGGTTGACGCGCGGGTCGGAGCAGGCGAATTCGCCGGTGCGCGGGGTGTCGGATGCGATGACAATGCCGGTGACGGCATCAAGGGCGGGTTTTTCCGGCAGGCCGGTGACTTCGACGTAGCGAAAACCATGGAAGGTGAAGTGGGGTTGGTAGACCTCGTTGCCGCCGCCCTTGCAGATATAGGTGTCGATAGACGCGGCGCCACGCAGGTTGGTCGTGTACAGCGTGCCGTCTGGGTTGAGCACCTCGGCGTGGCGGAGGGTCAGCTTGGTGCCTGCGGGTGCCGTCACCTTGAGGCGGACATAGCCGACCATGTTCTGGGCCAGGTCGAATGTCCAACATCCGGGCTTGGGTTCGGTGAGGGCTTTGGCGGGTAGCTCGCAGATTTGGCGCACCGGGTCGGTCACCTGGCTTTCCAACGGCCGTGGTGCCTCGACGCGGACGCTGGCCGCCTGCCAGGTGCTCACATCGGTGCCAGGCTCATCCCAGCCCTTCACTTCAAGGCGCGCATCATAGTTTTCACCCAGCAGAAAGTCGGAGGCAAGGATGGGACTGGCGGTCATCTTCCATGAATCGTCGCTGACAACCTGCTCCGATGTGCCGTCGTTGTAAGTGACTTCCAATTGGGATAGAAGGGCGGGGACTTTGCCATAGTGCTTGAAGCCGCCGAGGCCGATGTGGCCGCTGTACCAGCCTTGTCCGACCCATCCGGCGAGGACGTTGTCGCCTTTGCGGAGCATGGCGGTGACATCATAGACTTGGTAGCGGATGCGTTTGCGGTAATCCGTCCATTCCGGGGCAAATAACAGGTCTCCGACGCGCTGGCCGTTGAGGTGCATTTGGTAAAGTCCCAGGGCCGTGATGTAAAGCCGGGCTTTGGCGACCGGTTTGTCCGCGAGTTTGAGGGACTTGCGCAGGATCGGGACGGTCGATGAATCCTTGCCGACCTCGGCATTGATCCACTTGGCATGCCAATCGGATTCCTTGAGCAGGCCCATCTCCCACACGGTTGGTTGGCTCCAACTTGGTTTGGAGTCGGCCGCTGGGTTGGCGGACCACACGCCTACTTTCCAGAAACATTGCTGGCGGCTGGTTAGGGCCTTGCCCGCATATTCGATCTGCGCGGTCTGGTCTGATGCCACCTTGCCGCTGTCCCAGATGTCACCCTGGTCTTCGCTCAGCAACTTTTCCGAACTCGCCACCAGAACCTGATAGGCGGTTTGCTTTTCACTCCTGGCGATCTCTAATTTTGAATTTGCCTGACTCATTGCTTCCAACACCCAGCTCAGCCGCGGCTTCTCCACGTCAATGCCCAGCGGCTGGGTGAGGTATTCGCAGCGAAGTTTGGCCGGGTGGGAGGCAACCGCTGACGCAAGGCTGGCCAGCATCGCCGCCGCGGCTAGCAGAGAAGTTGAGAGGCGGCCAGGGATGGGGGTAATCACAATTCCACGGAGCGTGTCATGCATGCGGGTCATGCCGGCAGAGTGGGTTGGTCTTATCCGCCCGACAAGAGTATTTTCCGGGGTGGAGTAACTCCCGATCCCAGAGAGCAAGCGCGCATGGATCAGGCTTGCGCAACCACCACAGGAATGTGGTGGCTCCTTAGTGCTCCCGCGCCACACTTAAGGAGCGACGACATTCTTGTCGTCGTGAGGAAGGAATGCCCATGAACGGAGTCCTCGGCACGCAGGCATGGACCAGGCTTCCGCCACCACCACAGGAATGTGGTGGCTCCTTAGTGCTCCCGCGCCACACTTAAGGAGC
>CAIKDP010000007.1 GCA_903826205.1 Akkermansiaceae bacterium | reverse complement strand
CCGCCCCTTGGCCCGTGACCGTCTGCCCCACCTGATCGCGCACGATCCCGTAAAGCGTGTAATACGGCGCGGGCGGAAACGCGAGTGCCGGCGACACCGCAGCCAGCAGGCACACAAGGATTTGGCAGATGGATTTCATGGGTCAATATATCAACTTCTCAGTGGCGACGGATCTCCGGATATCTTGCTTTTTAAAAAAGCCCTCCGGCTCCTGAAGAGGTTTTTCAGCCAAACATCTCATCGCGTCAAGCATATTCCTGACAAAATAACGTTAATTCTTTCTTTTTAAAGCCCTGGATTGCCGGTTGGCTGCCAGCATGAAAGTTAGAGATTTGTGCTAAGCCAACCGCGGCTCCGGAGATGTGGGCTGGACGCCTGCGGCTACGCAACATCAACCCGGCTGCCAGCACCCAGGCGCAAGACAGGGTCGAGGCGGGCTCGGGCACGGCGCTTACTTCTCACGTGCTGCCGCATCCGCCCGACTCACACACGCTTCTTCGGAAAACCCGCCACCCGCTCTAACACCCATTTGGTGTAGGCATACCACTTCACCAGTATGATCGGCGCTCCAACTCCGGCTGGCTTCATGTTCTTACGAAAGAATTCGACCACCTGCGTCGGTGGGGAGCGCCGCCATCTTGGCGGCTGTCTCCGGCATCTTGCCGGAGACTCTTGGTCCATGGCGTGCATTCTGCAATCGACGTCCACCTCCGAAGAGGATTTGGCAAGATGCCAAATACTGCCGCCAGGATGGCGGCGCTCCCCGAAGAAAAAGGGCATTGGGATAAAGGATTAAAGGGAAACCTTGCCACGTCTCCATGATGGGATGTTTCATGGTATTTTGTATTGGCATGATCCCCGATTCTCGGCCATACCAGCAAAAAATCCAGTTTTGAACCAGCGCCGACACCAGCCCAGCCCACGCTTGACCGCCTGCCAACCCTGGTCTACAAATCCCCTCCACGACCGCTTCCGCAAACATCCCTTGGATTTCCCGGTCGCGGCCCATCCCCCCAAAAAAACATGCACTCTCTATCAACCCCAAGCAAACGAAGCATCAAACCACTTTCGAGTTTATTAATGGCGGCACTGGGTGCCCTGGCGATGGTGAGTGGCACCGCCGCTGCGGCGGGCAAGTTGCGGGACCACGAGGTCGTGCTGGACAAGGACGGCCGGCTGCTGCCCTGGACCGATTATGACAAGGTGCTCAAGTGGAGCATGAACTTCATCAAGCAGTGTCCCACCGTGCCGACCAAGTTCGGGGATGATCCATGGTATCTGGTGACGTCCAAGTTTTCCGTCAAGGGGGAATTCATGCGCAACCAGAATTGCCAGGGCAGTCATGCCTATTGGGCGGTGGAAACGCTGGTTAGATACTACGCCTACACCGGTGATGCGGACGCCCTCCCGCCGGTCAAGCGGATCCTCGACCGCGTGCTCAACTACCATTCGCCCACGGGCTGGGCCTGGCAGAATGTGCCGCCCACCCAGGACGACAGCGCAGACGGCGAATACACCGACGAGAGGAGTGAGCCGGACAAGATCTGCCTCACCGGTGTGGCCTATCTGAAATTCTACAAGTTGACCGGGGATGAGAAATATTTGAAAGCCGCGCGCGGGATCGCGGCCACCATCATCGCCCATGTGGGGGCGGGCAGCGAAACCCAGTCGCCCCTGCCCTTCCGCGTCAATCTCAAGACCGGGGAAGTCATCGACCCCTACACGTCGGACATGCTCGCGCCGGTGCTGCTGCTCGACGAGCTGATCCATCTTGGGGAAACCGCGCAGGGATCCTATCAGGCGACACGTGACAAGCTCTGGCAGTGGGTGCTGGAGTACCCGGTCAAGAACAACCGCTGGACTGGCTACTACGAGGACATGGTCACCAATTTCAACAACTGCAACCAGCAAACCCCCATGGAAACCGCGCGCTTCATGCTGCGGCATCCGGAGATGGACCCCGATTACAAACGTCACGTGGCCGGCTTGCTCGCCTTTGTCAAAGACCGCTTCGGCAAATCCAAGCGGTTTGGCGCCACCAGCATCAAGGAACAGGACATTTGTTTCCAGGAAATGAGCAGCCACACCGCCCGTTATGCGTCGATTGTCGCCAAATGGTATGCGCTGTCGCAGGATCCGAATGACCGGGAGGAAGCGCGCGCCTCCTATGCCCTCGTGACCTATTCGTTCTACGACAAGTTCTCGCAGGGTGAGGCCGCCGTGAACTACACCGGCATCGGCTATAATCACCCGTGGTTCACCGACTCGTACTTCGACTACATGTGCCACATCCAGGACGGCATGACCGAACTGCCGGACATGGCCCCGGCGGATGCCGACCATATCCTCGGCTCCGATTCCGTCATCAAGAAGGTGACCTATCAAGCCGGTCAGATCGAATACACCACCTTTGAACCACGCGGCACCGAGGTCCTGCGCATCACCTTCAAACCCACCAAGATCCTGGCCGACGGCAAGGATCTGCCGCCCGCGGCATGGACCTACGGCGAGTATCATGGCGTGCCGGGAGTCCTGCACATCCGCCGTGACGCCGCCCGCCAAATCGTGATCACCTCACGTTAGGGCTGGATGGAGGGTGCCGGCGATCCATGAAATTTCTATCACGCCTGTTGTCAGTGACAGCCATCGCATTTGCGCATGGCCGGTGTCAGGCGGTGCGCGGCAAGGTCGAGCGTCACCGGCTTGACGCTTTGGGCGCTTGCCTGGCTGAGGCCGGAGTGTCGCGCGCGGAGATCTGGATGGCCGGTGATGGCAGGGTCACTTTCTCAAGGGAGATCGGCCCGGTGCTGCACCAACGGTTGCGAAACATCCTGCATGCGTGAGAATGCCGGTTGACGCTTCGGATGACGATCAAGGCCGACTTCAAGACCGCACGTCGATGCCCGCAACTGTATCAGCGGAGTTGTTGTTACCGACAACAGCCACGAAATTGCCCGTGGAAGGATACGTTTGTCGCATGGAGGCAATCGGATAGGTCTGGGATTCCGCTTTCTCCGAATAGAAACCTATCATTTCAAGAACAACCATATACTCAATGTCCTGTTTGCGGTCTTCCTGCTGGGTCCGTTTCTGGCCGGACTGCTGCTGATCACGTTGATCATCGTGTCAGTCGCTAAACCGAACCAAGGGACTTTCCCGCAACCCCGGGGAAGTGGAGCATAGGAGATTCGAACTCCTGACCTTCTCATTGCGAACGAGACGCTCTACCAACTGAGCTAATGCCCCTTCCTTGCGGCGCGCGATTTGAGGCAGCCACCGTCGCACAATGCAAGGCAAAATGCATGTGGCGGATGCAAAAAATTCGTAATCCTTAACAAAGTTTTGCAAAACCGCGGCCCTTGGGTATAATTCCGCCATGAAGCCGGTCCTCCTCAGTTTGAGTCTCCTTACGCTCCTTTTCGCACTCAATAGTTGTCAGGTTCCTGGCAAGCAGGCTACCAATGTGGGCCCCTTTGACAGCAATGGGAATTATGTGGAGGCTTGGGCGAACGATCCCTCCAAATGGCGCTCTTACACCCCCAAAGAGGTCGATGGTGATCCGCCGAAGTTCGCTAAAAACGAACAACCCCCGGACCACTCGGTCCCGCTGGCAAGCGGCAGCGCCGCCACGGCTACCTACGAAGTGGCCAGGTCACGGCCCACCACCAGGCGGACCGTGGCAGGAACCACCCCCAAGTCGAAAGCTCACGCGTCGGCGGCGCAGGCCAGGAGCACCTCCAGATCGGACTCGGAGCGTGAGGTCATAACCAGTACCAAGCCGAAGTCCAAGTCCAGCACGGCCAAGACCAAGTCCACTTCCAGTTCCACGGCCGGGCGCCACACGGTCAAGGCTGGCGACTCGCTTTCCAGCATCGCATCGAGCCACGGCACCACGGTGACGGCGCTGAAGAAGGCCAATGGTCTAACCGGTGACATGATTCGAGATGGCAGGACGCTGGTGATTCCGCGCCGCAAATGATGATTATGTGCTTGCCCGCGACGGGGCCTGCCCAGACGCTTTGCCAGTGATTTCCCCTGGTGCAGTCATCATCTCGGTGTTGCCGGTCTATCTGCTGATGGTGGCGGGCGCGCTGATGCGCAAGACCGGTGTGTTGCGGCATGAGCATGATGCCGGGGTGATGCGGCTGATTTATTCGGTCATGTTGCCGTGTTTCATCCTCGATAAAATCCTCGGGGCCGAGGTGTTGCGCAGCGGCTCGGTCGTCATCTGGGGCATCGGACTGGGTTTCGGCCTGCTCCTGTGCGGACTGGTGATCGCCTGGGGGGTGGCCCGCCTCATTGGCTTGGAGCGCGGCTCGGGCATGCGCACCTTCAGTCTCTCCGCCGGCTGCCAGAACTTCGGCTTCACCGCCATTCCGGTCTTGGAAATCCTATGGGGTAGCAGCGCCTGTGCCATGCTTTTTGTCCACAACATCGGGGTGGAAGCCGCCATTTGGTCGGTGGGGGTCATGGTCATGAGCGGCGAGCGCGGAGTTCCGTGGCGCAAGCTGTTGAATGGCCCGATGGTGGCCGTACTCGTCGGCTTGTCGCTGGTGGCTCTCGGCCTGGACCTGCATCTCGTCGGCCCGCTGCGCAAGGTTATCAACCTGCTCGGCGTGGGGGCGTTTCCGGTGGCCATCCTGATCACAGGGGCCACCATGGTCGGGCTGACGGAAACCAACAAACCGTCCCTGCGAATCATTGCCGGTTCGCTGGTGGTGCGGCTCATGTTGGCCCCGGCGGTCATCCTGATGGCCGCCAAATACCTCCCGCTGGTGCAGGAATTGCGCCAGGTGCTCGTCGTGCAAGCGGCGATGCCAGCGGCGCTGACGCCGATCATGATAGCCAGGCTCTACGGTGGCCGGCCGGCCATAGCCGTGCAAGTGGTGCTTGCCACCACAGTGGGCAGCTTGCTGTCCCTGCCGTGGATCATTTTCTGGGGCATCCAGTGGATTGGGTTAAAACCGCTGTTGCCATAGGTCGCGGGAGGTGGTTTTCCCCTGACTTCCTGAAACTTTTTTCTCGTCAGCGCAGCGCCTGGACTCCACGTTTCCGCCGCAATGCTCAAAGCTGGAATCGTAGGACTGCCCAACGTCGGGAAATCGACACTCTTCAATGCCATCACCCGCACCCGCAAGGCGGAGGCGGCCAACTATCCGTTTTGCACCATCGATCCGAACGTCGGCATCGTCAGCGTGCCGGACCCGCGGCTCGCCGTGCTCTCGAAAATCTCCGGCTCCCACAAGCTGGTCCCCACCGCCATCGAGATCGTCGATATCGCCGGCCTCGTCAAGGGTGCCTCCGAAGGTGCCGGCCTCGGCAACCAATTTCTGGCCACCATCCGCGAAACCGACGCCATCGTCCAAGTCGTCCGCTGCTTTGATAATGACGACATCATCCATGAACTCGGCACGGTTGATCCGGTCCGCGACATCGAGATCATCAACGCCGAGTTGATTCTCGCCGACATGGCGGCACTCGAGAAACGCCGGGTTTCCCGTGAAAAAAAATCCAAGGGCGGCGACAAGGAGGCCAAGCGCGAGGTCGAATTGATCGACATCATCCTGCCCCATCTCGATGCGGGCAGGCCGGCGCTCACCCTGGATTTCAGCGACGAGGACAAGGTGCTGGTCCGTGATTTTTTCCTGCTGTCCGCCAAGCGCACGATTTACGCCTGCAATGTGGCTGAAAATGAATTGGCGAGCGCCCTCGCGGCACCGGATGCGCACCCGCAGGTGGCGAAGGTCCGCGCGTATGCCGCCGTGCACAGTGGCTCGGAAGCCGTGGTCGTCTCCGCCCGCATCGAGGAGGAACTCAGCGAGATGCCGCCGGAGGATGCCGCGGAGTTTCTCGCCGATATGGGGGTGACGGATTCCGGGGTCTCCGGACTGATCGGCGCGGTCTATCATTTGCTCGGCCTGCGCACGTATCTAACCACCGGAGTGCAGGAAACCCGCGCCTGGACCATCATCGCCGGCGACAAGGCTCCCGCCGCCGCCGGCGTCATCCACACCGATTTCGAGCGCGGCTTCATCGCCGCGGAGGTCGTCCACTACGACGACCTGGTTGCCGCCGGCACCAAAGCCGCGGCCAAGGTGGCCGGCAAAGTCCGCATCGAAGGCAAGGAATACGTCGTCAAGGACGGCGATGTGATTGAGTTCCGGTTCAACGTATGAGTCCATGCTTGAGGCGCGACGACATGCGCGTCGTCGGGACGGCGGATAAGGAGCGACGACATTCGTGTCGTCGGGACGGCGGATAAGGAGCGACGACATTCGTGTCGTCGGGGTGGAACGGCGGCTCGTTAGCAGCCCCCGACGTTCACGCCTGCACGATTCTTCCGCCCCCACCACAGGAATGTGGTGGCTCCTTAGCCACAAGCCGTAGGGAGTGACGACATTCGTGTCGTCATGCGGAAGGAAAATAGACTTGCCAGCGAGGCGGGTGGCCACTACCTGAGCGCCGTTTTCCAGCCCGCCATAGGAAATTTCCACAACTAACACATTTTTCACCATGATCAAACCGAAAAAAGTCGCCATTTTGACCGCCGGGGGGCTTGCCCCCTGTTTATCCAGCGCCATTGGCGCCCTCATCGAGCGCTATACCGAGATCGATCCCACGATCGAGATCATTTGTTACCGCGGCGGCTACAAGGGGCTTTTGTTAGGTGACAGCATTACGGTCACGCCCGCCATCCGCGAAAACGCCGGCATCCTCCATCGCTACGGCGGCAGCCCCATCGGCAACAGCCGCGTCAAACTCACCAACGTCAAGGACTGCGTCAAACGCGGCTTGGTCAAGGAGGGCGAGGACCCGCAAAAAGTCGCCACCGAGCAGTTGGTCAGGGATGGCGTGGATGTGTTGCACACCATCGGCGGCGACGACACCAACACCACCGCTGCCGAGTTGGCCAAGTTCCTTGAAACCAACAAATACAACCTGACTGTCATCGGTTTGCCGAAAACCATCGACAATGATGTCTATCCGATCCGCCAGAGCCTGGGTGCCTGGACGGCCGCCGAGCACGGATCCAACAATTTTGCCAACGTGGTGGCCGAGCACAACGCCAACCCGCGCATGCTCATCGTCCACGAAGTGATGGGGCGCAACTGCGGTTGGCTCACGGCCGCCACCGCCCGCCATTACCAGGAGTCGTTGGAGCGCCAGGACTGGTTGCCCGAACTGGGCCTGACCAAGGAACGCTTCTCGGTGCACGCGGTCTATGTGCCGGAGATGGCCGTCGACTTCGAGGCGGAGGCCGCGCGCCTGCACAAGCTCATGGACGAGATCGACAACGTCAACATCTTCATCTCCGAAGGGGCCGGCGTGGATGACATTGTGCGGGCGATGGAAGCCGCCAGCCAAACCGTCCCGCGCGATGCCTTCGGCCATATCAAGCTCGATGCCATCAACCCGGGCGCTTACTTCGGCAAGGAGTTTGCCGCCAAGCTCGGTGCGGAAAAAACCCTGATTCAAAAAAGCGGTTACTACAGCCGTGCCGCCGCCGCCAATCTGGCCGACCAGCGTCTCATCAAGGGCTGCGTGGACCTGGCCGTGGAATGCGCGATGCGCCGCGAGGGCGGGGTCATCGGCCATGACGAGCAGCGCCACAACGTGCTGCGGGCCATCGAGTTCGAACGCATCAAGGGCGGCAAGCCGTTTGACATCGACACCCCGTGGTTCGAAAATCTGTTAGCCAAGATCGGCCAGACCAAGGGCGCCAAGGTCGTCGTCAAGCATTGAGTCCATCACACCGCGGCGGCGGATTTTTTGAGCTCGATCACATTGAGCGGCGGCACGTTGAAGAGGCAGTGTTCGCTGCGTTTGAGATCGAACAACTCGTGCTCGGAAAGCTGCAGGGAAAATTGATAGGTGATAAAAATGCTGTCGGGGCCCATTGCACGGGCAATGCTGGCCAGCAACTGTTCCCTGAGCTGGCGCTCCATGATGGTGAAGGGAATGCCGGAGACAATGTAGTCCGGATTCAAACAACCCAACTCCTCCAAGGTCTCCGGCAGATACAAAGCGTCGCCATTCACCACGGTCACCCGCGTGTCATGGGCAAATTGTTTTTGCAGATGCTCGGCGAAATGCGCGTCCAGCTCGATGAGAACGAGCTTGGATCCCGGGTTCATGCGGCGGACGATTTGGCGGGTATGACAGCCTTCGCCAGGACCAAGTTCAACGACCACCCGGGGTTTGGAGAAATCGATGCGGCCGGCGGTTTTACGCGTCAGGAAAGGAGAGCTTGGCACGAGGTAGCCCACGCGGATGGGGTTGGCCAGAACACGTTTGAAAAACAGGAGACTCATGGGAGGATGTTGGCGAAGTATAACGGGCCAATCCGGTGGGTCGAGCAATAGTTCGGAAATCTTCAAGGCACACCCCGCTTGCACAGTCTTGACAGGGGGGTGAGGCCTCCTAATGTCGCCCCTGACATGACGATTGATCAATACGCCAACCGCTTTGTGTGCGATCTCGTGGCTTACGAGCCGGGAAAGCCGATTGATGAAACCGCCCGCGAGCTGGGCCTGGATCCCGCCGCCATCGTCAAAGTGGCCTCCAACGAAAACCCGCTCGGCCCGTCGCCCAAGGCCAAACTCGCCATGCAGACCGCCCTCGACGAGGCCCATATTTACCCCGATGGCGCGGGTTACCGGCTGCGCCACGCCATCGCCCAAACCCTCGACCTGGAGCTCGACCACGTGGTTCTGGGCAACGGCTCTAACGAGATCATCGAACTGCTGTGCCACACCTTTCTCAATCGCGAGGCGGAATTGATCGCCGCCGAGCACGCCTTCGTGGTGTACAAGCTGATGGCCACTTTGTTCGGGGCCCGCTATGTGGAAGTGCCTGACCCGGGTTTTGTCCACGATCTGGAGGCCATGGCGGATGCGATCACCCCGCGCACGCGGCTGTTGTTCATCGCCAACCCTAACAATCCGACCGGCACCATGGTGGGTCAGGAGGCCATCGACCGCTTCATGGCACGCGTGCCCGAACATGTCGTGGTCGTCTTTGACGAAGCGTATTTTGAATTTCTCGATGTGCCGCTCGACACGCTGAAATTCGTCCGTGAAGGCAGAAACATCTGCGTGCTGCGCACCTGCTCGAAAATCCACGGGCTGGCGGCCTTGCGCGTGGGCTACGGACTGGCCTCCAAGCCACTGGTCGCGCTGTTGCAAAAGGCCCGGCAACCGTTCAACGTCAATGCGATCGGCCAGGCCGGCGCCCTCGCCGCGCTGGCGGACGCCGACCACATCGAGCTCACCCGCGCGGTCAACCGCGAGGGCTTGGCCTTCTATCAGGACGCCCTGCGCGCCCGTGGCATCCATTTCGTCCCGAGCGTGGCCAATTTCCTGCTCATTGAGGTGGGTGACGGTGACCGCGTGTTCCGCGAGATGCTCCAACAAGGCGTGATCGTGCGTGCCATGCGCAGCTACAAGCTCCCAGGCTGGGTGCGCATCTCCATGGGCACCCCCGCCCAAAACGCCCGTTGCCTCGCCGTGTTGGACTCCGTGCTGGCAAGCGCGCCACTCTAAAGCTGGTTCGTTTGCAACTGCCTCTTCACCACGGAATTCATGGCTGAATCATTTGGATTTAACCACAAAGATCCCAAAGATCACATAGGGCACATTTAAGAGAGTTTGGAAAAACGTCTCTGTGATCTCTGCGTTCTCTGCGGTTAGAACCCCCCTCTTCCTAACAAATATATCCGCATTGAGCCCCTCCCCCAGCCAGCCCACCACCATCGCCGCCGTCGCCACCCCCGCCGGGGTCGGCGCGGTTTCGTTAGTGCGGATTTCCGGGCCGGCGGCCATCGCGGTGGCCGACCTTGCCACCGCCGGCCGGGCCTCCCTGATGAGTCCGCGCAGCGCCCACCGCTGCCACATCCTGGACGCGGCGGAAAACGTGCTGGATGACGGGCTGATGGTGGTTTTCCGCGCCCCTAACAGCTTCACCGGGGAGGATTGTGTCGAGTTCAGCGGCCACGGCGGAATGCTGGTGACCCGCCAGGTGCTGGCTCGCCTGCTCGCCTGTGGTGCCGGGCCCGCCGGACCCGGCGAGTTCACCCAGCGCGCGTTTCTCAACGGCAAGCTCGATCTCACCCAGGCGGAGGGCGTCATGGACCTGATCGCCGCCCAGACCCGCCTGGCCCTGCGGGCCGCCCGCAGCCAACTTGAGGGCACCCTCGGCCAGCGCACCACCGGGGCACGCAACCTAGTGCTCGAAACCCTCGCCCATCTCGAAGCTTGGATTGATTTCCCCGAAGAGGACATCCAACCGGAATCCGCCGACAGCCTGCGTGCCAACGTCCGCTCGGTCCTAAGCACCCTCGATTCCCTCCTCGCCACCGCCGACCAGGGCCGGGTCCTGCGCGAGGGCGCCCGCACCGTGATTTGCGGCGCGCCTAACGTCGGCAAGTCCAGCCTGCTCAACCAACTGCTCGGCTTCGAGCGGGCCATCGTCAGTGACTTGCCCGGCACCACCCGCGATACCCTCGAGGAAATCGTCAGCCTTCATGACATCCCGCTGCGCCTCGTTGATACCGCCGGCGTCCGCCAGGCGGGCGACCCGATCGAAGCCGCCGGCATCCAACGCACCGAGCGCCAAATCGAACTCGCCGACCTGTTGTTAGAACTGGCGGACGCCAGCCAGCCGCGCCCGGCCGCCCTGCTCCTGCCCGCCACCTGTGGCAAGCGCCTGTTCATCCTCAATAAATCCGACCTCGGCGAACATCCGTCGTGGCACGCCGCCGAGGCCGTCCGCATCTCCTGCGCCAGCGGTGCCGGCTTCGAGCAACTGGCCGACGCCATCCGCGACATCCTCCACTTCAATGAGACGGATTGGGGCGAACACGCCATCGCCATCAACACCCGCCACCAAGCCTGCCTGTGCACCGCCCGCAGCGCCTTGCTCGCCGCCCTCGCCCTGCTTGAAATCCCCTCCAACGACCCCGCCCTCGCCGCCATTGACCTCCGCGAAGCCCTCGATGCCCTCGGCGAAATCGCCGGCCGCGTCGATACCGAAGACTTGCTAGGTGTGATCTTCAGCCGCTTCTGCATCGGCAAATAAGGCCCCAGCCTCACCGAGGATGCGCGCCTGGTCGAAATCGTAGGGGGTGAGCTCCATCACCACCCGCTGGCCTGGCTCATACAGGGCACCCGCATCCGCCAACCGCTTCGACAGGTGCGCCAGGATGATCTTGCCGTTAGGCAGCGCGGTCCGATAGAGAACCGGGCCCAGCCGTTCAATCACCGGCCCGCTGGTGTGGAGGGTTGCATCTGGCATCGTTGAGGCCGCTGCGGATATCAGCCCTGAACCCGTCTGGCAAGCCCGGGTTAGTCACAAACAGAACTCAGAATATTCTTGCAATTGCCGCAGATAGGCGTAGAGAAGGCGAGAGACTAACTCTAACCCCAATATCAAACTGCCATGAAATCCATCAAAAATCTGACACGCTTCACCTACGAAACCTCCGCATTCCAAGGCTGGCGCCTGTCCGTCAGCCGCGCGGGAGCGGTATTCACCAAGTATTTCTCTGACAAGAAATTCGGTGATGAGAAGAAATCCTTCGCGGCAGCGCAGGTGGCTTTGGCCAGCGTGAAAGAGATCCTCGACGGAGCCAAGCGGGTCAACGGCAAGCACACAGCCACGACCACCCGCAAGGTGGAAAAGCTGCTCGAGCAGGCATAAGCCCACAGCGAAAATAACAAAGGGCGGGAAGCAAATGCCTCCCGCCCTCTTGGTGTGTGGTTTGAAAGTGTGGATTACTTGGCGTCACCTGGCTTGGCTTCGCCGCGTCCCGGGGGGCGCATTTCCTTGAGCTTTTCCTTTTGCTCAGGTGTGAGGATGGCGGCAACTTCCTCGGCTTGCGATTTGAACAAGTCGCGCATCGCCGTCTTGTCCGCATCAGTGAGACTTTCGCGCCCCTTGGCCATGAGCTCCTTGAACTTGGGGGCGTTCTTCTCATAAATCGCCTTGATCTTGGCCTGTTGGTCGGCATCGAGTCCGAGTTTCTCGGTCATGAATTTGAGCCGGGCCTCCGGGTCCATGCGCCGTCCGTGACCGGGGCCTGCAGGCCGCGCCGCGCCATCGGCGGGGGGCGGATTGGCGCCGGCGGGTGACTCCTCGGCAAAAGTGGTGGACGGCAGGGCGAAGAGCACCGCAGTGGCGATACTCAGGGTCAGTTTGAGTGATTTCATACGGCAGGGGAACCCCTCAACAAGGGAAGGGTTGCAAAATATTTGATCTTTCCTCCATGTATTTCGGAACTTTGTTTCTTGCTTTTTCCGGATCAACAGGCAGATTCCCGGCCGGCAGGGTCGTGGCTTCCCCCACGGGGTCACCTCACCGCCCGGCTCCCGTAAATTCCTAACAAATAACAATGAAACTCCTCCCCTCCCTTCTGATGGCCGCGCTCACGGCGACCCCGCTCTCGGCTGCGCCGAAAAACCTGCTGGTGGTCACCACCACGACCGGATTTCGACATAGTTCGATTCCGAATCTGGAAAAAGTGCTTGCGCAACTGGGCCAACAAAGCGGCGAGTTCACAGTGGACTATGTGCACCAACCACCGGGCAGGCAAGGTGACCCGGTCTGGCAGCAAGCGCTCAAGGACGCGCTGCAGAAGCTGTCACCGGAATCGTTGAAAAATTATGATGGAGTGGTCTTTGCGAGCACCACGGGGGATTTGCCGATCCCCGACCCGCAGGGCCTGGTGGACTGGCTCAAGGCCGGCCACGCGTTCATCGGGATTCACTCGGCGAGCGACACGTTCCACAAATGGCCGGAATATGCCCAGATGCTCGGCGGCGAATTCAAGGGGCACGGCGCGCAGGTGGGCGTGGAGTGCCTCAACGAAGACCCGCAGCACCCGGCCAACGCGCATCTGGGCAAGACCTGGACGATTGCGCTGGAGGAAATCTACGAGTTCAAAAACTACGATCCCGCGAAAGTGCACGACCTGCTCATTCTCGACAAGCATCCGCAGAACAAGGCCCCGGGCCATTTTCCGGTGACCTGGAGCAAACCGTTTGGCACTGGCAAAATATTCTACACCTCGCTGGGACACCGCGAAGACCTTATCGATACCGACCCGGAGTTGAAGGACCGCAAGAACTCCATTGAGATCAGCAAGGCCTATCAACAGCATATCCTCGGCGGTATCGAGTGGGCGCTGGGATTGAAAGCCAAGCCTTGAGGTGAATGATGGCTGGCTGGGCCTTCCTGGCCATTGAGGGCGGGTAATGACCACCCGCCATGGCTGCGCGCGCAAGCGGCAAGCGCCATCTCCAGGATGAGCCGTCATTTTCCCTGCGAGAATGGCCATGCCGGGTCCGTATGTGTGCAGCCATTGAGGCAAATGGTCTCTCCCCATGAAAGCAGTGCGCACGCATGCCACCCCCCTATGGATCACCGTCCGCACCTTGGTTCCGCCCACGTTGCATACGGCCTTGGGCAATATGCGGCGCCACAAGATGCGTTCCGCCCTCACCGTGCTGGGGGTTATCATCGGGGTGGCAGCCGTCATCGCCATGACCGAAATCGGCCGCGGCTCAAAGGCCGCCATTGCCAAGACCATCGCCAGCATGGGCGCCCACAAAATCCCCATTTTCCCCGCCGCGGCTAGCAGAAATGGCGTGAGCCAAGGCGCCGGGACCTTCCAAACACTCCAACCCGGCGACGTCGACGCGATCGCCAGACATTGCCCTGCTGTCACCGTGGTCGTGCCCTTGGTCTGGTCCCAGGCCCAGGTGGCTTACGGCAAACGCAACTGGTCGCCGCAACGCCTGACGGGCACCACTCCGGGCTATCTGGCCACGCGGGACTGGGACTTGGAAGATGGCGCCTGCTTCACCGATGCCGACGTCAGCGCGAGTAACGCCGTCTGTTTGATAGGTACCACGGTGCAGCGGGAATTGTTTGCGGACGAATCGCCAATCGGCAAAATGATCCGTATCCGCAGCGTTCCCTTCCGGGTGGTCGGGGTGTTAGGTCGACGTGGCGCGGACATGACGGGCCAGGACCAGGACGACGTGATCATCGCCCCTTGGACAACTATCAAGTACCGCATCAACGGCCTCAGTGCCGGGGGATCCAGATCGGTCACCACCACCTCCACTCCGGCGGGCTTTTCCACACACAATCTGTATCCCTCCCCCACCCCACTCTATCCCCAAGTGTCGGCCATGCGCCTGATCAACCGGCCACAGCCGGTGGGACAGATGAACATCGACATGATTCAGGCCAAGGCCGCCAACGCCGAGCAAGTGCCTATTGCCATCAAACAGATCACCTCACTCCTGCGCGAGCGACATCACCTTGACGAGGGGGATGAAGATGACTTCAAAATCCTTGATATGACCGAGATCGCCCGCACTTCGGCGAAAACGTCTGAATTGATGGGCACCTTGTTGCTGGTCGTGGCAGCCATTTCGCTCGCCGTGGGCGGCGTGGGGATCATGAACATCATGCTCGTCTCGGTTACCGAGAGGACCCGCGAGATCGGGCTGCGCATGGCCGTGGGTGCCCGCCGCCATCACATCCTGCGGCAGTTCCTCCTGGAAGCGTTCTTGTTGTGCCTCGCAGGCGGAGCGCTCGGCATTGGCGTCGGCCGCGGATCATCCATCCTCGTCCGCGAAATCCAACATTGGCCAACGGAAATCTCACTGCCGGCAATCGCAATCTCAGTGCTGGTCGCAGGCGCTGTCGGCATTGTCTTCGGCTTTTACCCTGCCTGGAAGGCCTCGCGGCTTGATCCCATCGAGGCTCTCCGCCATGAGTGAACCCCGCGCGGCTGAATATCCGCTCCACAGCGGACGCCGGCTCACTTCCCAGGATAGTCCTCACCCTTGTAGCTGCGGATGACTGACAACTGCCAGGCCTCCAACTCGGCCTTCATGCGCTTCATGACATCGGCATGCTCGCCGGCAAGGTTGTACTTTTCCCCGCGGTCAACCGTCATGTCGTAGAGTTCCCAGTGATTCGGCGCGGATTTGACGAGCTTGTATTGGTTGTCACTCCATGCAGACGGGCCGGAATTGGTGGATATCTCCGGTTGCTCTTCATCGAACTGCCAGAACCCTAACGGTTGCGGCCGCGCCTTCATTCGTCCATCTAACAATGGAAGCAGGCTGATTCCGTCCAGCGGCACCGGATGCTCAACTTTGATTTGCAGCAGGTCGACGATGGTCGGGAAAATGTCCACCACGCCGGCGGGAATCTCCGTCACTGCCGGTTGCTTGATCCGCGCCGGCCATACAATCAACCCGGGCACGCGGATGCCGCCTTCTAACATGTCGCCCTTGCGCCCGCGCAGGTCGACACTGTTGCCCAGAGCATCGGGCTTGGCGGGGTCGATCCAGCCGCCGTTGTCGCTGGAAAACCACAGCATCGTGTTGTCGGCGATGCCGAGCTTGGCGAGGCCGGCGCGCAGGGTGCCCATGCTGCGGTCCACGCCCAACATTTCCCCATAATACCCGGAGCCGCCAGCCGCCTTGAGATCCTCGGGAGTGGGATTGCACGGTGCGTGCGGACTGCCAAACCAAATCACCGCAAGGAATGGCTTGTTCTGTTCGGTCGCCGTGCCGATGAACTTGAGCGCCCGGTCCACAATGACATCCGAACCATCGCCCGCGGCTTTTTCCGGCACCCCGTTGTGGCCGAATGTCCAGTCGGTCTCAAAATAGTTCGATACGGAAAACGACTCGTCGAAGCCGCAATTGCGCGGTGAGAGCGGATCGGAATCCGGAATCACCTTGCCCGGGCCGGCCACCCCGTTGAGGTGCCATTTGCCAAAGTGGCCGGTGGCATAACCCACCTGCTTGACCGCCTGTGCAAGGGTCAGTTCCTGCTTGCGCAGCTTTATTCCCGGCCAGAACAAACCCATGCGATTCGGATGACGCCCGGTCATCACGCTGGCCCGCGTCGGGGAACAACTCTGCTGCGCGTAAAAGCGGTTGAAGCGCACACCCGCCGCCGCCAAGGCGTCAAGGTTGGGCGTCTGTATCTTCTTGAGTCCGTTGTAACTGACGTCACCCCACCCTTGGTCATCCGTCATGCAGAGGATGATGTTTGGACGGCTTGCGGGCACGGTTGCCGGCTCAGCGCCGACCGCACGCAGCGATGGGATCAAGGCGCCGGCCGACAAGGCGACGACCACATAGGAATGCATATTTTTCATTTATGTTAGATTATGACCCGGGTTCCATCCTGTAAATCATGGCTGGCTGCGGCGCTTCAACGACTCTTTCAAACTGATGAGTTGGGGCGGATTGTTGTCGTTCTCGATGAGCGCAATCACCTCGACGAGCTTGTCATGCTCCTTTTTCATGTTGCGGAAATCGACTTCCATTTTCTTCAATTCTGGCAACGCGGACTTGGCGGCACCGCGGTATTGTTTGAGCACATCGAGGGAGGTCTGGATGATATAGCCTTTCCCCCAGTCCTTGAGGTTCATCATCATGAGGGTCAGCGGGATGCCTTCCTCAATGTTCAGGCGGGCCATCGCCTGGATGCCGGCAAGGCGCACTCCTTTGGAAAACATCGTGTTGGCGCTCGCCATCTGCTCAATGCTGGCCACCACCTCCGGCGCCAGCGCCTTGAGGTCGTCCTCAGTGAAAAGTGCATAGCTGGATTTCAAACATCCGCGTGCGGCGGAGTCCGGATTGGCGGCAATCATGCGAATGACCGGATAGAGCTGCTCCTTTGGAATGTCCTTGATGTTGCTAGCCAAGAGACCTTTGGGCCCGTATGCCCCGCCCGGATAAAACAGCGCGTAGGCCAGCGCGCCAACGCCGAATTCCATCGGATCGGTCTCATCCTTGACCGTCGCGGCTTTGAGCATCTGCGGCAACACCGCCCTCGCGTCCGCCCCGATAGTCCGCAGCGCCTCGGCCGTTTGCACGCGCAGCCAGCGGTCGTCGGCGGCGAGCAACTTGGCCAGCGTGTCAAGCGCGGGAACGGCACGTGCCCTGAGCTGGCCGAGGGCGGCGACCGCCCCGAGCCGCGCGTTGGGATTCTTGCCTCGCGCCATTTCTATCAAATTAGGCAGAACCTCATCCTTGCGCTTGCCGAGTTCCTCTGCCGCCCGGGCCCGCTCCAGCGGAGACCATGATCCCAATCCATCCAACAATCTTGGAATGCTGCGCCTGGCATAGGCATCATCGCCAAACACGCGCTCGGCGGCGATGGCTTCCGTGATATCGGCCTCGCTCAGCCAGCTCTCCTGATGGGCGTCACGACCGGTTAGGTAAGTCTTTTTCAAGGGCGCGGCATAACCGAGCAGATAGGACCCGGTGGCACCGAGAATGCCATGATAACTGCTGGCGACCCCGCCGCCGGTCTCGACATTGACAAAGGACCCATCCCAGCGTCGCGCGAGGTCGTAATACCAGCGTAGTTCTTTCATGAATGCGGCCATGGCGTGCGGTCCGCCGGAATTGGCGGCTATCGGTCCCCACAGGTAACTGAAACCATTTCCGGTGTGGCCCCATTCGCGCGATTCATAGGAGGCAGTGACCATCTTGGAAAAAAACCGTGTCTCGACCGGTTTGCCTTGCAAAGCAAAGGCCATCGCCGCCATGGAAGTCTTGCCATTATCATCGTGGCAGGCACCCGGCCGATGCTCACCGTAGGGAATCGCGCCCTTGCCTGCGTAGTAGCCGAAAAACTTGCAGGCCCGCTCAATGGCGGGTTTGAGTTCGGGCTCATCGATGCCGCACTTGGCGGCCAACACCAGTGAGATGAAGCAAGGCAGGCCGGTGGCATTGACCGGACCGTAGGGCGGCACCGGACCGTGCAATTGGCCGGTCTCGTTAGGTGGAACATAACCGTGCCCCCAGGTGCCGAAAACCCCCTGCCCCCGGGCAATCGTGGTGCTGTAGGCGCGGATGGCCGGCAGCACCGCCTTATCACCCGTGGCGAGAAAATATTCACAAAGAAACAGGTTGTTATACCCATGATGCCACGTGCGCATGCCACCATGGTCCGATTCCCGCCACAGGGCATCAACATCAGGCGTGCTGGCGGCCACCGCGTGGGCGCTCTTGCTCAGCATCTCACGATCCTCTGGCCGGCCGGCTGCTAACAACGCCAGTTCATTGGTGTGAAGACCGTTGTCCTTGCCTAGATCCTTGACCATCACAGCCAGCCCCTGCTCGAGAATCTTCTTCGCCTTGGGACAGTTGTAGGGCGAGGTGGCGCTGTAGCTGCCCATCACCTGCAACTTGAGCTCAATGGTTTGCGTCTTGCCTTTGCGCCACACCGTGAGTGGCAGTATGCCCCGGGCGGCCTCGGTCTCGGCTTGCCCGATTGCCTGTCCGAGGCCCTTGCGCGCATCATCCGCAAACGGCTTGCCAAACACTCCCAGAACCACGTCCCCCACTTCCAACTTTCCCGCGGCAGGCGAGCCCTTTTCGACCGCCGTGATAAGGATCTGCCGGCTGTTCTCGGTCATTCCGGACTCCACCTGCATCCAGCCCAGCGCCCCGGTCGGCCCGAGGTTGTAACTGTTCTTCGTGCTGGCCGGCGTGTCTTTGGTTAGATCGAGCGGGGCGACCGGTCCTTTCGCGGCATCCAATCGCGCATTGCCTAACAAAACCATCAACCCAAGTCCGGCAACGGCGGATAATGAACAAGCAGAAGCACGGAGTGATGCGGTGTGGCGCGGCAGGATTTTCATACGGATATCAGGGCTTGCAGGGCGAGGATTCCTCTACCGATTGCGCAGATGCGATCTTTCAGCCGGCGAATCACCAAGCGTCGGTACGGAATGGCGAGGCAGGGAGCCCATCGCGGTTATAGAGGTTGGCACCGTCCGGATTCATCTGGTAGGCATAACGCACGGCGACTGGCTCCTTCACTTCAGGCGAGGAAACCGTAATGGTGTTATTAACGATCACAGCATCGGCCCAAAACCATTTTTTATCGGCACCGGCGATCGCGAAGCGCCTGAGTTTCCCCTGCCTGTCCTCGACAACCGGGGAACGGCCCTCCTTTTTGCCAACCATCAGGCCCGTGCCGACATGATCGAATGCCAACCGCGCCTTGTCGCCGTCGATCTTGAGAAGCTTGAACAAGGGGCCTGAGGCCACAAGTTGTTTTTGTCCGTAGTCCCGCGCGAGTGCCCAACGGGCGAGGCGCAGTCCCACATCATATTTATTTTTCGGATGAATGTCATCGCGCTCGGCAAGCGGCACGGTATCGAGGATGACCGCCATGCCGGTGTTAGGAAGAGTGAGCGACTTGGTTTGAGCCTCACGGAGTTTGGCCCAGCCATTGCCGCCGGCTGGATCTTCAGACACCGCTTGGAAACTGGCGAGTTGCACGAAATAGAACGGGAAATCCCCCTGCTTCCACTGCTTGCGCCAACCGCCAATCAAGGACTTCATCTTGTCATAGTAGGTGTCGCCCTCTTCGCCATTGGACTCACCCTGATACCACAGCGCACCCTTGATTGGGAGCGGCACGATGGGATGAATCATCGCGTTATAGATGCCGCTCAAGCCGCCGTTGAGTTGGGCCTCCACTTCGGGGTTTTCAGGGGCTATCCAAGGCTCAATCCGGGTACCGCCCCAGTTGCTGTCGATAATGCCGATTGGGACCTTGGCTTTTTGCAAAATCTCGCGTGCAAAATAAAACCCCACGGCAGTGAAACCGCCCGCCGTGGTCGGTGAGCACACTTCCCAGGGGCCAGCGGTCGGGGCATCCGCTTCCGGCTTGGCAACCTGCACCCGGTTGATCTTGATGCGGCGGATCTTGGGAAAATCCGCGGCTTTGATATCATCGGCCGCCCCCAGGCACTGGCCGAGCGACCACTCCATGTTGGATTGGCCTGAGCAAACCCAGATGTCGCCGATCAGGATGTTCTTCAAATTCAGTTGGTTCTTGCCCTTGACCTTCAATTCGAGGTTTTCGCCCGCCCTCATCGCCGGCAATTCGAGCCTCCACTGACCCTTGTCGTCGGCCTTGGTCAAGGCGGCTTTCCCTGCCAAGGTCACGCTCACCGTCTCGCCAGCTTCAGCCCAACCCCAGACCCGCACTGGCAATCCTCGTTGCAACATCATGTTGTCGGTGAAAATCTTCGGCAGCCGCACGTCCGCCACGGCCGGCATGGCGGTTAGAAGGGCGGAGGCTAACAAAACCAGTTGGCTTGCGAGGCGATGATGGGCGGGAGTGTTGGTTTTCATGGGTGTGGAATCCGGGTTCAAGCAGGTTGGGGATTTTGGGAAACGTCGGCTAGCAGATGGGACACACGCCGGAAAGCCGGCAGCAAATTTTGATAGGTCAGGCGGGTGGCAGGGTCGGGCTCGGCGGTGGCTTCGATGCGGTGGATCCTATCAATCGGGGAAAAATCATTCCACAGTCCCGCGGACACGGCCGCGAGAGCGGCGGCACCGAGCGAACCGGCGTCCTGGCCGACATTGGTTTGGAGGATTGAGAGGTCAAAGGCATCGGCGAAGATCTGTCGCCAAAGTGCACTTTTGCTGCTGCCGCCGACGACCACCATCTGATCGCAGACGCGGCAGAGCTTGCGAAGTTCGTCGAGAGCGAGGCGCAAATTAAGCGCAATGCCTTCCATGGCGGCGCGGATGAGGTCGGCGCGGGTATGACCCAGATCGAGGCCGAGGAAGGCCCCGCGGATGAGCGGGCTAAGATCGAGCGAAGAACCTCCGGCAAGGCTGGGATTGAAGATGGCGCCGCGCGCGCCAGCGGGTGAGGACGCGGCAAGTCCGGACATCAGGTCATAGACGTCGAGGTTGTCGCGCGCGGCCTGGGCGAGAAGGTCCTGACACATTTGCTGGCAGACCCATTTGAAAGAAGAGCCGGAAGAAAAAATGGCGACGGCCGAGTTGAACAGGCCGGGCATCACATGGGTGAAGACATAGGGTTTGACGCGCTGATCTAACAACGGCGTGGCGGAGGTGACGGCGATCCACGCGGACGAACCCAGCGAGGCATAGGTGCGCCCTTCGGCGATGTTGCGGGCACCCAAGGCCATGCAGGAATTGTCCACTCCGCCGCAGGCGACCTTGACAGTGCACGGCAGGCCGAGCGCTGCAGCAGCGGCAGGCGTCAACTCGCCGAGGACCGAGGCGGACGGAGAGATATCCGGCCAGATCTCGCGGGGCAGGCCACTGGCATCAACGAGTGTGGGAGCGTAGTCCCATTGGAGCAGGTCATAGACGCCGCAGCCTGAGGCGTAG
This sequence comes from Akkermansiaceae bacterium, assembly GCA_903826205.1. Taxonomy (GTDB): domain Bacteria; phylum Verrucomicrobiota; class Verrucomicrobiia; order Verrucomicrobiales; family Akkermansiaceae; genus Luteolibacter. Next base: position 35,412 of record CAIKDP010000007.1, on the reverse strand, counting down.
GAGAAGTCGGTGCGGATCTTCCCTGTGAGGCGGAAGTTGAGGTAATCCTTGGTACCCACGATCTTGTCGATCCTGCGGAATAGATCGGGCATGTGATCGCGATACCAGAGGGCCTTGAAGACCGTGTAGTGAGCGGCGGGAAAGCCATTGCCTGTGGTCAGATACCATTGTGCGGGATCGACCTTGTTGAAAAATGGCACCGTTTGGGCCTCGGCGCGGCGGTCGGACCAGATCGGGGTGGCGTCGCATAACAGGTGCCCATCCTTATCCAGCGGGACGCAGCCAAGGCTGTGGCCTGAGATAGCGAGGCACTGGATGGATGAGGCGTCGGCGCATGGGCACACAAGGAGTTGGCGCGTGGCGGAAACCAGCACCGACCACCAATCCTCCGGGCGCTGTTCATGCCACGATGCCTGAGGGTAGGAAGTATCGTAGCCAACGAATACGGAGGTGAGCCGCTGGCCATCGGAATCATAAAGCGAGGCTTTGATTCCGCCGGTGCCGAGATCGTAGGCGATAATGCTGCTGGGCATGGGGAGAGTTAGATGTTATCAGTTAGAGGTCGTCAGGACAGCGAAGATGACACGGCGCAACTCGTTCTTCGGCTTGTTTGGCCATGGATTCAGGACACCTCCACCCCTGCAGGAAGCGCGGCGCAATCCGCCAGAATGCGGATGCCACTGGTGGTGCCAATGCCGAAGCGGCGCACGCCGAGGCGATACATTGCCACGACGGTGGCCAAATCGCGCACGCCACCGGACGCCTTGATTCCGGCGCGTCCGCCCACGGCATCGCGGATGATGGCCAGATTATCGAGGGTGGCACCGGTGGGAGCCCAACCGGTGCCGGTCTTGACCCAGGCGGCACCGGCCTCGACACAAAGTTCGCTGGCGAGGCGGATCTGCTCCGGCGTGAGCCAGTGGCATTCGAGGATGACCTTGACGGGCACGCCGTCGGCGGCTTCCACAACGGCGCGGATATCCTCGCGTACCGCCTGATAATTGCCGCTGCGCAGCAGCCCGACATTAATGACCATATCGAGTTCGGTGGCACCGTCGGCGAGTTGTTGTTTGACTTCGGCCACCTTGATGGATGTGACATGAGCCCCGGAGGGAAAGCCCACGACGCCGCCGATACCGATGTGAGGGGCGTCCGCAAGCAGTGACTTGAGCAAGCGCGTGTAGCAAGGCAGCGCGAAAACGCAGACCACGCCCAAGTCGCGGGCGGTGGCGGCGAGATCGCGGATTTCGGTTTCGTCGCACTCGGCGCGCACGGAGCTAAGGTCGATCAGGCGGGCGAGGTCTTTGGATGTTAGGTTCATGGGGTGGCGGGAAGAGTAATGACTGAGGAGCCGCCGGCAGAGCAAGCAGAGAATGCGCGGAATGCGAAGAAGCGCAGGTGAATTCGATTTTCCCGTGAATTCGATTTTCCTTGTAAGCCGGCTCCGGCTGTCCTCTTATGCATCCGCGTCTTAGATAATTCATTTATTCCGACCATGAGCAACGACACCTCAGCCCAGCCGCAGAAGTTTACCTACAAAATCCACCTGCTGCCGTTCGCCGCAGCCGTTGCGGTTTCCCTTGGCGTGGTGGCGTCCACTTTCATAGCGGCAAGCACGTGGAAAGAGCTGCGCAAGCGTCCGGACAAAAACAACATCCGCATCACCGGCTCGGCGCGCAAACGGATCGTTTCCGACCTGATTCAATGGTCCGCCATGGTTGAGGCCACGGCTCCGGAGCGCACGGCTGCCTACATGGCGCTGAAGAGCGGCACCGACAAGGCGGTCGCTTTCCTCAAGGCGGAAGGCCTCAAGGTGGAGGAGATCCAAGCCCGGTCCGCCTCTGTCACCGAAGTGTTTGAGACAGTGCAGGAGGACAAAGTGCTGCCGGGAACCACCGTGGCGCTGCGCTCTGAAAAAAGGGTGCCCAAAGGCTTTCACGCAACCCAGCTGATCACGGTGAGTTCGGCCAATGTCGCGCTCATCGAGAAAGCCTCGCGGGAGATCACCACCTTGCTAGAACAGGGCGTCGACGTGACATCCCACGCCCCCAGTTATTACTACACGCGGCTTGGTGAACTCAAGCTCGAGATGCTCGCCGAAGCCGCCAAGGATGCCCGCAGCCGCGCCGACAATATCCTCGGCTCGGCTGGCAACACCAGCGTCGGCAAGTTGGTTTATGCCGACATGGGCATCATCAACATCAACGCCGCCAACTCCACCGGCACCTCCAACGAAGGCAATAATGACACCTCTTCCTGTGAGAAGGACATCATCACCATCGTCCACGCCGAGTATGAGGTGAAGTGAGCGGCAACCTGCGATCCCCAATCCGCGATCCATGCGCCCTGCGGCTGGAAGCCACAGCTACAGCTTGCGACGGGACGCCGCAGCCACTAAAAACCAACCGCGGCGTTTCCGTGACCTCTACAAATTGAACGCGGCCTTGAAGACGTCGGCGATTTCGGGGTGGAGGTCGGGATTGATGCCGTCGGCGTCAAAGGGCAGTCCCATGGCTGTTAGGTCGTGCTTGAGTTGGACGATTTCCTGAGCGGGCGAGACGCGCGGGGGCAACGCGCGGCCGAGCGGGACGAGCCAGGCGTTGAGGGTGTGGCCGCCATCGACCATCAGGTCGTGGCCGGTGACGTAGTTGCTGGCATCCGATGCGAGGAAGACGACCGGTCCAAACAGGTCCTCGGGGCGCTCGACATAACCTAACGGAGTGAGGTCACGGATGCGCTGGCGGACCACGGTGGGAGTGGATGCGTGCATCGGGCTGAGGATGTAGCTGGGGCTGATGCAATTCACATTGATGTTGTAGGTGCCCCACTCGGCGGCGAGGGTCTTGGTCATGTGGACGATGCCGGCCTTGGACGCGTCATAGGATGCGTTGCAATTGGCGATGGTGGCGGACATGCTGGCGGTGTTGATGATTTTGCCGCCGGCTTGTTGGGCGATCATCTGGCGGGCCTCGGCCTGGCAGCACAGAAACGCGCCGGTGAGATTGACGGCGATGACCTTGTCCCAGTCTTTTTGCTCCAGCGTGGCGTCGGCGCCGAGAATGGCGATGCCGGCGTTATTGACGGCGATGTCGAGCCGGCCGAAGCGTGCCACGACGGCGTCCACCATCGCCTGGACTTGATCGGCTTTGGTCACATCGCAATGGATATAGACACTGTCGCGGCCCATGGCCTGGATTTCCTTGGCAGTGATGGGGCCGACCTTGTCGTCGATATCGACGATGGCGACGTCCGCACCCGCGGACGCGAGCGCAATGGCATAGCCACGGCCGATGCCGACGGCACCGCCGGTGACAAGGGCCTTTTTTCCGGAGAGGTCAAACAAGGAGGGAGTGGACGGGATTGGGGTCGCGTTTGGCATGCCGGTGGTTTAGGGTATCGGGCACCTGCTCCACAACCACTAAATCTTCGGGCTTCCGTTTTTTGGCAGGCAACGCATGATCATTCCAGCCATGACAACTCACCCGGCCATTATGTTGGTGATTCTCCCGGTGCTGGCCGTGGCCGCGCCCAAACCGCCGGACCCCCCGCCCATGGAGCAGCCGAAGCCGCCACCGGCCCAGGTCTCGTCGTCAGAGGGCATGCCTCCCCTGCCCTATCCGGTGGTGCCGCAAAAACGCCAGGAGCGCAAAAACCCGCCGCAACCGCCGGTGTTGCTCACCAAGATCCGCACCAACGATGCCGAGGACTGGGCGCGCACGCCGCACGATTTGAAAAAACTGTTGGAATGGATGAGCGGCGAGATGGGGGCAAGTTTCACGTCCAACATCAAGACCTGGGCGGAAATCTCCACCAACCCGCGCGAAAACCCGGTGCTCTATCGGTCCGGCTACAAGCCGTTCAAGCTCGAACCCAAGGAGGCCACCCGCTTGCGCGAGTATCTGCGCAACGGCGGCACCGTCATCTTCAACGCGCTGGTCGGCCACCCCGATTTCTATCAATCCGCGGTCGAGGCGGCCCAACAAATCCTGCCGGAAAGCCCGGTCTATCGGCTGCGCCTTGACCACCCGTTGTTCCGCGCATACAACGAGATCAAGCAGGTGAAATACCGCGAGCGGGCGATCCGCGACGGTGTGGTCAGCGACAACTTCCCGTGGATCGACGGAGTGGACATCGACAACCGCACGGCCATCATCATCTCGCGCTTTGACATCGCGATGGGCTGGGAGAAAAACCGCCACGACAGTTGGGGCTACGAGGATGCGGACGCACGGCGGCTCGGTGCCAACATTCTTTCCTATGTGACGGCCATGCAGGAAGCCGGCCGCAGCGCGGGCAAGAGCGTGGAACTCGCGGATGCCGGCGGCAGCAAGGCGGGCAGCCTGCGCATCGGATGGATTGCGCATGCGGGTCCGTGGAAGACCCGGCCCGCGGCGATGCCGATGTTGCTGCGCAAGTTCAATGAAGCCACCGGCGCGCCGGTGTCCTTTGAATGGCGGGAGGTGGTCCTGACCGATGCATCGATGTTTGAAACCCCCATGCTCTATCTGACAGGAACCACGGATTTCACTCTGGGTGAAAACGAGCGCGCCAACCTGCGGCAGTTCTTGATGAAAGGCGGCGTCCTGTTCGCCGAGGCCGGTGACGGGCGCTCCACCTTTGACAGCGCCTTCCGCGCCGAAATGGCCAAGGTGCTGCCGGACCACCCGCTGCTGCCCGTCCCCGCCACCGCCTCGCTGCTCCACCAACCTAACGAGGTCGGCACGGTCAAGGTCCGCCCGGCGCTCGCCGCGCAACTCGACAAGCGCGCCACCACCACCCCCGAATTGTTCGCCGCCGAGATCAATGGCGCCACCGCCGTGATCTATTGCCCGCGGGATTTGTCCGCTGGTTGGGAACAGGCACCCGCACCCTACGCCATCGGTTATGAAGCCGCCGACTCCACCGCCCTCGGCGTCAACATCCTCTTCCACGCACTCGTTAGGTAGAGCGGGCCATATCAAATTTCAAATTTCAAATCTCAAATTCCAGCATGGCCGGCTTCAGCGACTTTCTATCAGCCGAGACGATGCGGCGGCTCGACCACCTCGTGCTCGGGTCGCGCTGGACGGCGGAGGGTGGGCGCGCCGGCCGCCATTCGAGCGTGCTCAAGGGCGCCAGCGTCGAGTTCCGCGACCACCGCGACTACGTCCAGGGCGACAGCCTGCGCCACCTTGATTGGAAGTTGTTCGGCCGCAGCGAGCGGTATTTCATCAAGCAATTCCAAGAGGAAACCAGCCTGCGCGTCCACCTCGTGCTCGATGCCTCGGCGTCGATGGCCTTCCGCCATTCCGGCCTGAGCAGCAAGTTTGAATTCGCCCGCGAACTGGCCGCCGCCGCGGCCTATCTGGCACACCACCAGCAGGATTCCTTCGGCCTCGTCATCTACGACGACCATGTCCGCCACTGGCTGCCGGCCAAGGGCGGCAACCGCCATGTCAGGAATTTTCTCGAAGCCCTCGGCTCCCACCAAGCGTCCGGTCGCACCGACACCGGCAAGGCCCTGGAAGCCCTCGCCGAGGGCATGGCCCGCCGCGGCCTGGTGCTGATGTTGTCCGATTTGTTGGACGCGCCCGAGGCGGTGTTCCGCGCGTTGGCGCATTTCCGGCGGCGCGGCCACGACGTGGTGCTCGTCCACGTGCTCGACCCGGCGGAACTCTCGCTGCCCTTTGACGGCGTGTCCGACTTCATCGACATGGAGACCGGTGAACGCCTCGAGGCCGATGCCGCCCTGGTCCGCCGCGCCTACCGCGAGGCCATCGGCGCCGCCATCGATGGCTTCCGCGCCCGTTGCGGCGCCTTGCATGTGGACTACCGCATCGCCACCACCGACCGCCCACCCTCCGTCTTCCTCACTGAATTGTTAGCCGACCGCAAGCGCCTCGGCGCGTGACATATGGGCCTCCTCTCGCCACTTTTGTTAGCCTGTGCCGCCGTTCTGGCGGTGCCGCTGTGGCTGCATTTGCGGCGCAAGCGGCGGCAGACGCCGCAGGAATTTCCCTCGCTGCGGTATTTGAAGCTGGCGGCGGCGCGGATGAAACGCCAGGTCCGGGTGGAAGACCTCGGCTTGCTCCTGCTGCGCCTCCTGCTGGTGGCTCTGCTCGCCCTCGCCTTCGCGCGCCCGGTCCTGCGCTCTAACAGCACATGGTTTGGCGCAGGCCGCGCGGTGGAATCCGTGGTGATCATCGACGCCACCGCCAGTATGGGTTGGCGCGGGCCCGGCGGCACCCGGCTCGATGCCGCCAAACGCCTGGCCCGCGAGTGGATCGAGGGTCTCGACCGCTCGGACACGGTGGCGTTATGGGTTCTGACAGACAAGCTGGAGCAACCGGTGCCGGTGCCCATCGCCAATCGTGGCCATTTGTTCCAGAAACTGGAGGCGGTGAGCGCCTCGGAAGGCGCATCGGGCCTGGCGCCGGTTTTCAACGCGGCCCGCGAATGGGCTGCCACGCGCGGCGTCGGCCGCAAGGAGTTGGTGGTCATCACCGATAACCAGGCGGCCGCCTGGGACTGGCCCGCCGAGGGGTTCTTCCGCCGCGTCTGGAACCGTGGCGATCTGGGCCTGGTGGTGCTGGCACCGGATGCCTTGCGCTCGTCTAACATATGTGTAGCCGCGGTGGAGTGGGACGGCAAGGCGGTGCGCGAGGGCGCGCTGCTGACCGGCACGGCACGGTTGGTGAATCACGGCGACGCGGCGGTGAACGATTTGTTAGAATGCAGGATCGGTGGTCAGGTGCTGTTGCGCAAGCCGGTGGAGATTCCCGCCGGCGGCTCGCTCGAACTGCCGCTGGCTCTGCCTGTGCCGGTGAATGTTGGACCGGTTCTGGCGGGCGAGCTGGCACTCGCGGGTGACGCACTGGCCTGCGACGACCGCTGGTGTTTCGCGCTGCCGGTGCGCCGGGCGTTCAATGCCGTGGTGGTCGATCGCCGCGGCGGCATGGGCGGCGGCATGCGGGCGTCGTTTTTTCTAACAAAAGCCATGACTGCCGGTGGGGCCGGCAAGGTGGTGGCTATCGAGTCGGATGCCTGGGGCAAGCAGGCGACCGATGGCCTCGATGCGGTATGGTTCACGGGCGGGGCGGTGGCGGACGACGCGGGCTGGGCAAAGGCGCTGGCGTGGGCAGAGGCGGGTGGCACGGTGGTGGTCACGGCCGACGTGCCTCCCGAGCCGTTGCCCAAGACCTGGCCGGTGGCGGAGGGCGAGGAAATCAGCCTGCCTGCGGGGCGCATCGCCACCCGCCTGCTGGTGCCGGCGCATCCATTGTTCGACGGGGTTTGGAGCGAGCAGACGGCATTTCCTCCCCTGCCCCAAAAAACAGTTAGACGGAGTGTGCCAAGCGCCGGGGGAAAAGTGTTGGCCACACTGGCGGGCGAGTTTCCCATGCTGGTGGAAGTCCCCCACGGCAATGGCCGGGTGCTGTGGCTCAATGCCAGCGCCGACCGCTCATGGGGCGATCTGCCGCTGTCCCCGGCCTTTGTGCCGCTGGTCCAACAATTGACCCGCTCCAAGGAACTTGCCATGCAAACCACCACCGCCAGTTGGGTTGGTGAGGCATGGCCCGATCTAGCAAAGTTCGCCGGTGACGCCGCATGGCCCGCCGCAGGCGACGGCAATCCGGCGACGCGGGCGCTGCACAGTGGCATCTTCGATGCGCTTGCCAAGGATGGCAGCACGCGCTGGCGCTGTGCGGTGAACGTCCGCCGCGCGGAGTCCGATTTGCGGGCGCTGGATGCGGCGAAGTTGCAGGCCATGTTGCCGGGGCGGGTGGTGGCCGGCACCCAGGGAATCCGCGAGTTGCGGGAGGCCAGCCGCCGGGAGGTGCCGCTGTGGCCGTGGGTATTGGCGGCAGCGGCGCTGGTTTTTCTAACAGAGGGATGGGCCAGCGTGTGGGCGGCCAAGCGGCGCGAGGCGGCCGCGGGCGGCACCACACCGGTGGCGGACGGGCCGCGCTTCAGGGCACACATGCCAGGAAGGAGAATCGGCGCATGACCCCCAACCTGATATTCTGGGTGCTGGCGGCAGGTGTGTTAGGAATCACCGGATGGACGTTCTTTGGCTTGCGCCATGATCCGGACCGGCGGCGTGCCGCGTGGCTGGCCGGCTTGCGCGGCGGTTCCACATTGTTGTTAGCCGTGGTGCTGCTCCAACCCCAATTCCGGCGGCGCGAAGCCGTGGCCATGCGCCCGCTGATCGGCGTGTTGGTCGATGGCTCGCAAAGCATGAACGACGGGCCGGCCTCGGCACCGCGTGCCACCCTGGCCCGCGAGTGGCTGGAGTCCGCCGCGTTCCGCGAGGCCCGCGATACCTGCGACCTCCGCTATTTCTCGATCGCCCATGGTTTGTCAGAAACCGTGCCAGGCGAGATCACCTTCAACGGCACCGAGTCCAACATCAACCAAGCCCTCGCCGAGTGGGCACGGCGCCATGGCCGCGAGGATGCGGCGGGAGTCGTCCTCATCTCCGACGGCTTGGACACCGGCGGCGGCCCGCCGGTGACTTTGGATTTGCCCTGTTGGGTGCTGGACGTGGAAGCCCCGGGAACCGCCCCCGCGGCGGCACGGGTGACGGTGTGGCAGGTCGAACCCCCGCGCCGACCGGCCGCCGGTGCGGAAACCAGCGTGCGGGTCGTGCTGCAAGGCTGGGGCGTGAACGGCAAGGACATTCCCGTGGAACTGTGGAGAGAGGGCCGCAAAGTGGCGGACAAACGCGTGCGCTTCAACCGCCGCGGCGAAGTGTTGGAGGCGCTGCTGCCGCTCAAGCCGGAGCGCCCCGGCACTTATGCCTATGAAGTGCGGGTCGCCGATCCGGCGGCGGATGCCTCCGCAAAAGCCCAACCGTTCGTGGTGGCGGTCCGCCAGGAAGGCCGCAGCGTGCTCTTGCTAACCAACACCCTCGGCTTCGAGGGCAAGTTCCTGCGCCGCGCTCTAACAACCGACCGCAACGTCCGCCTCGACAGCTACGCCCGCTGGCAGGACGGTCGCTGGGCCAGCCTCGGCGACGGCAGCAGTGCCGCCAAGGATACGCTCGATCTGAGCGCCGCGGCCCTCGCCTCCCGCTCCGCCGTGGTGCTGGCCGACGTGAGTCCCGAGGCGCTCAATCCAGCCCAATGGCAGGCGCTTGCCGACTATGCGGGCAAGGGCGGCGGACTCGCGGTTCTGGGCGGTCCTAACTTGTTAGGGTCACCGTTGGCCGCCGCCGCACTTGGCCGGGTGCTGCCGGTACCGACCCCAGCGCCGCATCACGACGGGCGATTCGGCGTGCGGCTGACCGATGCGGGCTTGCGGCATCCGGTGTTTGGGCCGTTGTTTGAAGCGGTGAAAGACTTTCCGGCCTTGCAAGGCGCCAACTCCGCCACCGGCGTGGCCAGCAACGCCCAGGTCCTGATGGAAGTCATCGCCAACGGTCAGGCGCACCCGCTGGTCGTAGTCAAACAACAGGGCGCGGGACGCGTCGCAGTGGTCCTCAGCGACACGCTCTGGCGCTGGCGCGTGGCCGCCCCGGGGTGGACCGGCAAACTTTCCGCCTACGACACGTTCTGGGGACAATTGTTAGATTGGTTGACTCCCGATCAAGAGGGCTTGCAAAGCGGCGGACGCATCGAGCTGACCTCGGAGCATCCGTTCTATCGGCAAGACGACAAGGCCGTCGTGCAAGCCGAGTGGATCGGCAAGGGCGCGGCCCCCTTCACAACACTCGAGGCCACCGTCAAGGACCCAACCGGATCTAACAAGCAGATGGCGCTGCAAGCCGCCGTGTGGCGCAACCCGGACGGCCGCAGGGTCAGCGGCTTCCGCGGTGAGATCGAAACGGCCGCCACCGGCGTTTACGAAGTGGCGGCCCAAGCCGCATGGGACGGCGGCGAGGCGCGGGCCATCACCCGCATCGCGGTGGCCGCCTCACCCGAGGAACGGCGCGGCGAAGCGCCCGATGCCGAGTTGCTGCATGCCATCGCCAAACAAAGCGGCGGCGCCTGTTTCGCGCGCGGCCAAGGCGACAAGTGGCTGAAAAGCCTTCCCAAGCCCAGCCATCTAACCGAACGCGAGGTCGTCACCGATGTCTGGAACCACCCGTTGATCGCGGTAATTCTGTTAGGATGCCTGTGCGGCGAGTGGTGGTTGCGCCGCGACCGGGGACTGGCGTGAGATACCTAACAATCTCCCGAAGGATAGGGTTGCCTGCATGAGGAGGGGCAATGAGAGCGCCAGGAATCCAGGAGATCGGGCATCAGGGCGCGACAATCGGATGGTCCGATCGGACCATCCGATTGTCGCGGTGCAGAAGTAACGGGGGCGAGTTCGCGGGCCATGTCCAACAGGTTCGGCTGCCGCGGAGATCAAAGGGCTTGCCAACGGGGGAGTAGTCGCCTAGGCATGGGGGAAGTTTCACCCCCGCATTCTCAACAAGCATCGCGCCGGGGCGGCTCCTAACAAACACACCCTTTTTCCATGACCCAGCCAGAATCCGCTTCCTCCGTACTATCCCGCCTGGCGGTGTGCAGCTGGTCGTTGCGCCCCGTTGATCCGGCGGGGCTGGTGCGCCAATTGTCAGACATCGGGCTACCGCTCACGCAACTCGACCTGGATCCGCTGCGGGAGAATCCGGCGGTGTGGGGCGATCTGCCCGCGGTGTTAGCGGATGCGGGCATCCGTGCGGTTTCGGGGATGTTTCGCACGGTGGGCGAGGACTACACCTCGCTGGAAACCATCCGCCGCACCGGCGGCTTGGTGCCCGATGGCACTTGGGCCCGAAATTGGGATAACCTCCAGCTAACCGCCAGCAATGCCCGACAATTGGGACTGGACATCGTGATGACACACGCCGGATTTTTGCCACACGAAACGAGCGACCCGGCATTCGAAAAAATGCTCGGGCGGATGCGCCAGGTGGCGCGGTTGTTCGCCGACCACGGTCTCACGCTGTGCTGTGAGACCGGGCAGGAATCCGCGGAGTCGCTGGTATCCTTCCTCGATCAGCTCGCCGAACCGAACGTGGCGGTCAACTTCGACCCGGCCAACATGCTGCTCTACAACAACGGCGATCCCATCGCCGCACTCCGCACCATCGGCCACCGCGTGAAGTCCTGCCACCTCAAGGACGCCAAGGTCACCCAAGTGCCCGGCACCTGGGGTGAGGAGGTTCCCGTCGGCACCGGCCAGGTGGATTGGCCCGCGTTCTTCGTCACCATGGCCGAGATTGGCTTTGGCGGTTACTACTGCTTCGAGCGCGAAGCCGGCAGCCCGCGTGGTGCCGACATTGCCGCCGGCCGGAAGTTTGTCCAGAATCTGTTAGAACCACAACCAAAATCATGATCAACGTCGCCGTTGTCGGCCTGGGCTGCATGGGCATCACCCACCTCAAGGCCTACCGCAATCTCCCCAACGCCCGCATCGCGGCGCTCTGTGATGCCGTGCGCCTGCCGCTCGATGGCGTGTTAGACGCTACCGGCGGCAACATCGGCAGCGATGACCGCCTGACCTTCGACATGACCCGGGTGAAAGCGACCCGCCATCTGGACGAACTGTTGGCGGACCCGGCCATCGACCTGATAGATATCTGTGTACCGACGCTGGCGCACCCGCAACTGGCGATCGCCGCGCTCAAGGCCGGCAAGCACGTCATCTGTGAGAAACCGCTGGCGCGCACCGCCGCCGCCGCGCGCGAGATCGCCGAGGTGGCGGCCACCGCCCAGGGATATTTCATGCCGGCCATGTGCATCCGCTTCTGGCCCGAGTATGTGCGGCTCAAACAAGCCATCGATGAGATGACCTACGGCCGGGTGCTGGCGGCGCGCTTCCGCCGCGTGTCCGAGCCGCCGGCCTGGGGGCGGGAACATTTTTTTGACGGCGCGAAATCCGGCGGAGCCATCCTGGATCTGCACATCCACGACGCGGACTTTGTGCAATTTTGTTTTGGGCGGCCGCAGGCGGTGTTTGCGCAAGGGGTGTCGCATTACAGCGGGGCGATTGACCATGTGATGGCGCAATATCAGGTGGCCTGTGGAGCGGCGGTGTCCGCGGAAGGAAGTTGGTTGATGGGCGACGGCCAGGGATTTGAAATGGCATTCACCGTCATCTTCGAGAACGCCACGCTGGACTTCAACAGCAGGCACGCCAGCGAAGGCTTGCGTCTGTTTGAGAAAGGCCAGGCGCCGCGCGCCCTCACCGTCGAACCCGGCGATGGCTATCTGGGGGAACTCAGCTACATGCTCAAGTGCATCGCCGGGCACCAGGCGCCCGCCATCGTCACCGCGCACGACGGTGCCAGCGCCGTGGAGATCTGCGAAGCCGAAGACGAGTCGGTCAGGACCGGCCGGTTGGTGGAGCTATAGCAACCCTTTCCTGGCGCAGCCACTGCAGGAAGGCGGGATGATCTGCCAGATCGTATTGGAAGCAATGGAAGCCGTGGGCGCGGCCCGTGGCAATGTTGTCCGCCAGATCGTCGATGTAGAGGGTGGTGGCGGGATCGAGTTGATAGGTATCGATGGCGTACTGATAGATCGCGGGGTCGGGCTTGACGGCCCCGACCTCATAAGACAGGACGGCGGCATGGAAGAGGGAAAATTGAGGGTAATACTCAAACGCCCACGGGCAGTGAATGGCGTTGGTGTTGGAAAAGAGAATGAGCCGGTGACCGGCGGCGGCGAGTTCGCGGACGGTTTGCCACATTGGCAGGTTGGGGGTGAAGATGTGTCGCCAGGCGTGGCGGAACGCGTCGGGGCTGGCAGTGCTGCCAAGCACCTCCAAGGCCCATTCGATGAAGGATTCCGGATCGAGGGCACCGGTTTCAAAGTCATCCTTACGAGCTAACATTATAGCCAGGCGTTGCAGGGGCGCCGCGGTATCCGGCGGCAGCAAGCGGCCCAGCAGGGACTCAAAATCAAAGTCCAGCAAGACGCGGCCGATATCAATGAGGAAGGTCATGGGGGAGGAAGAGTTAGAAGTTATCAGTTATGGGTTATTGGAAGAGGAAGAATGAGACTGATGGGACCTATGGGACTGATAACTGATAACTGATAACTGATAACTGATAACTGATAACTGATAACTGATCACTCTTCTCTTGCATCTTGTGTCTTCAAGTTATCTGTCTTTTCCAGGATAAAGCGGGCGGCGACGATGGCGCCGGCATTGCGGTTGTGGCTGGCGAGGGCGTGTTTCATCGACCGCCAGGAGGCCGCATGACCGGTGAGGATGGCCCTGAGTTTGGCGGTGAGAATGGCGGGGGTGGCGGCGAGGCTGCCGCTGCCGATCGCTTCGAGCAGACGCAGATTGCCTTCCTCCTGGCCAGGCACAAGGTGGTGGATGAGCATCGGGCAATGGGCGGCGATCGCCTCGTGGACGGTGGCCCCCCCGGCCTTGCCAACGACGAGGTGGTGATGGGTGAGGAGGTGGGGGATGCGGCGGGTCCAACCCATGATGCGGACGCGGCGCGGATAGGCTTGTTGGAGCTTGCGGGCGGCGGCATGCAGGAGTTTGACATTTTTCCCGAGGCCCAAGGTGAGGCGCACGGCCGGTGAGGCGTCGAGGATGGCAGCCGCATTGGCGACGAAGGTTTGGTGCCGGGCCGTGGGAAAAAACAAGACGCGAAAGGGTTCACAAGGATCCGCCGCATCGAGCGGGGTGATTCTGGCAAACTCCGGATTGACGGGAAACCCGGTGTCGATGATGCGTTCGGCAGGGAGTTGGCTGCGGATCATCGCCTGGCGCGTGGCAGGGTCGGTGACCAGCCAGCAATCACTGGGAGCACGCAGCCAGGCGGAGTTGATTTCCATGGAGTCGGTGACCACGGTGAAAACCGGGAGATGTTTGCCGGTGTCGTGGAAAATGCGCTGCAGCAGGTAGGGGTAAAGCGGATAGGTGCTGACGATGGCGGTGGGTTGATAATCGTCGATGAGCGTGGCCAGCAGGCGCTGGGGCTTGCGTGACATGAAGGTGCCGGTGCGGCTCAAATCAATGCGGTCGATGGAATCATAGATATACTTCCAAACGTGCGGGAGATAATCCGTGGCGAAGCGGTAGAGCCGGCTGAGGACCTGCGTGACCCATGGCGTGCCGAGCAGGCAAGGGTCACAAACGCGGGTTTCGGCCCCGGCGGCGGTGAGGGCAAGGGCGAGATTTCTCGCGGCGCTATTGTGTCCCTCGCCGAAGGCGGCGGTCAGAATGAGCAAACGCGAAGGATTCGGCATGGCGGGTGGTCTCGGCGGGACTTTAGGCGGATTGCGGCATTGCGTCGATGGCCATTTTGGGCTAATCTTGGGCGAGCATGCCGCGAGTGAGAAAGCCGATGGAGGTGAGGCCGGTCGATGACGATCCGGTGCCCGAACTGGCGGTCATTCGTCTGGGTAGCGAGCCACAGCCGGTGCGTTTGATTCCCGAGGCGCCGACCGCTCACCACCGCCTGGTGGAGCGTCTGGAAATCCCAGCAGTGGCGGCCATGGACAGCCGGCGGACGCATGAACCGGGGCCGGAACTGTTGCGGGTGCCGGAGCCGGCGGCGCCAGTTACAGGTGAAGATGCCTGGGGCCGTGTCTCGGCCCAACGTGAGCCCGTGCCATGGGGGTGGTTCGCCTTGCTCGGACTGCTTCTGACCGGGGCGGTTATCTGGTCGGTCACCCACGTCCAGGAAGCGGAGCCGCTGGTGGCGGGCGCGCATCAGGAAGCAGTGCAAGCGGCCAATCAAAGCGCGGAGAAGGATCGGGAGATGGAACGCCTGCTCCAACGCATGGAGGCGACGGTAAAGGCGTACTGTGAAGCCACCTCGCTGCAGGCACTGCTGCCGATGGTGCGCCATCCGGCGCGGGTCCATCCCTTGATGGAACAATACTATGCGCAGCACCCGTTCAAACCGTTAGGGTTTGCCAGGGTTGCGACCATCCGCGGGACCGAGATGGACAGCAAGCGCAATTTCTGGGAGTTGCCCGTGGTGCTGGGTGACGGCAATACCAAGGAATTTGTGCTGGAGGAGACGGAGGACGGGAGTCTGCTGGTGGATTGGGAAGCGGCGGTGATTTACCAACCCATGCCATGGGATGACTACGCCAAGCAACGAGCGCCGGGATCACCGATGGATTTCCGGCTGGTGGTGGAAGAGGATCATTTTTACAGCCATGAGTTTACAGATTCCAACCGCTGGGCGTCGTTCCGGTTGACGACGCGCAACGGGGAGGAAACGCTTTTCGGCTATACCCCGCGGGGGGGGCAGGTGGCAACAACCCTGCTGGCGCTGATTGGAAAAAGCGCGACACCCCAGGCCGCCGTGATCTTGCAGCTGAAAGTTCCACCCGACGTGCAATCGCGGCGCGGCGTGCTCATCGAGAAAGTGTTGAGCCCGCGGTGGATTTACGAGGACCCTCCGGATTCCGGCTCTTGATTCCCATGACTGATCCTGCAAGAGTCGGCGCGTTGAGCCCACAAACCCCACCTGCTGAAGCGGCCCGAACAGCCGGGCCGGCCGCCCGCTATCTACCGGTAATGACCGGGGTCGCCGGGTTTTTTGTCTATCAATACGCGGCGTCCCTGTGGCGTCTGGCGCACCAGGCGGGCGGCATGGAAAACAAGTTCAGCGCCCTCGCGCGGGATGAGTATCTCGGGTTTCTCGTTAGGCAGAACCTGCAAATGGTTCTGGCCTATGCCATTCTGACACTGGTCGGGGCGTATTTGTTGCAGCCCATGGTGGCATGGTGGACCGCCTGCTCGAAACACCGGGGTTTTTGGGCGGTCGCACTGCGCGGCGTACTGCTGGGCGCCCTCGTGCAAGGCTACTGCACGCTGCGCCTGCTGGATACCCGTCCCTATTTTCTCAACGCCGAGAGTTTCGGGAGTTGGTATTTCCGCATGTTAGAAAGACTCCCGGAGGCGGCCAAGCCGGCGACGTATTACGGGCTGTTCACGGTGCTGCCGTTGCTGGTGCTGGGCGCCACGCTGTTTTGGCAAGTCCAGCGGCGCGGGCGCAAGGGTTGGCTGGTGGCCGGTGTGTTGGTGGTTGCGGGAGTGGGCTGCGGCATGGCGCTGCGGCCACACGGCGGACCCGCCGGCGGGATGACCCAAGGCAAACCACCCAACATCCTGATACTCGCGTCGGATTCCTTGCGTGGCGACAAACTCGGCTGCGCCGGATACCGCCCGGCGCGGACGGCAGGCGCGGCGGCCGCCGGGGTTTCGCCGCAGATTGATGAACTGGCGTCCCGCTCCATCCGCTTCGCCAGTTGCTATGCGCCGATTGCCTCCACCATGGAGTCGGGAGTGTCGCTGATGGCCTCCCAATACCCGCAGACCCACGGCATCCGCCAGATGTATCCGGACCGGAAAACCGTGGATCACACGAGCCGCCAGGTGGTGCCGATGGCGAAAATCCTGCATGAGAACGGCTACGACACCGCCGCCATCGGCGATTGGTGCGCCGGCTACTATGAGGTGCTGCCGCTGGGCTTTGAGGACATATCGGTTTCCACGTTTGACAATTTCAAGATCTACATGAGTCAGGCGGTGGTCATGGCGCACTTTGTGGTGCCGTTGTTTTTCGACAACGCGCTGGGATACCAACTCTTTCCGCAGCTCAAATCGTTTGCGCAGTTTGTCACGCCGGAGGTGGTCACCGGGCGTGTGGAAGAACGCCTGGCCAAGGCGGCCAAGTCACCGCGGCCGTTTTTCTGGCATGTGTTTTTTTCCTGCAACCATCTGCCCTATCGCAGTCAGGAACCCTACTGCAGCCTCTTCAGCGATCCCGCGTACCGCGGCCGCAACAAAAACGGTGTGGATTTTGACATCGACGCCTTTATCGGCGGCACCGATCTGGAATCCAAATGGAAAGCCCTGCCGCCGCCGGAAGTGGCGCAAATCCGCGCCCTCTACGACGGCTGCACGCGGCAGTTTGACGATTGCGTGGGCCGGGTGCTGGCGGCACTCAAGCGCGACGGATTGGACGACAACACGATCGTCATCATCACCGCCGACCACGGCGATGACCTCTATGAACCGGGCGTGACGCTTGGCCACGGACTGACCTTCAACGGCGGCGGCCAAGCCAACCGGGTGCCCATGATCGTGCATATTCCGGGGTTGGCACCACGTGTCATCGAGGAAACCGTGCGCATGATCGATGTGATGCCGACGCTTGCCGATTGGGTGGGCGTGGCGAAGCCGGCCGCATGGGAAGGCCAAAGCTTCGCCGCTTGGCTGAAAGGCGGCGCCACGCCGGAGACCCGGCCGTTTTATGGCGAGACGGGGTTTCCCTTCATCCAATTCAAGGTGGCTGGGGTGGAGCGTCCGCCACTGCCGCCCATGGACGAACTCACCGGCATCGACAAAACCTTCAATTATCAATTCGTGCTCAAGGAAAAATACCGCGAGCGCCTGGTACAGGCCAAACAACGCTGCCTGCGCACCCGCGATTGGAAATTGGTCTGCACCCCCACGCGGCAAGGGCCGCGCCATTTTGGCTTGTTCCATCTGGCGGCGGACCCGCACGGCGAGCAAGATCTGGCGGCGGCGCGTCCTGAAGTGCTCGCGCCGATGCAGGCGGCGCTGGAACTGTGGATGGATAAGCAGCAGGAAACATCCCTCGCCGGGATTTTTCCCAAGGGTGAACCCCAATAATCGTTCCGCCGCGCATTGCCGCTTGAATTCCACTCCATACCAGCCATCTTTCCCGCCACCCGTCCCACCATTCATGAAATTCCATTTCCCATTATTGGCCAGCGCGCTTGTTTCAGTTGTTTCCGCCGCGGAAACCCCCAAGATCTTCGCCGGCTTGCTGGAGAAAGACATTCCCGTGTCCGCCCAAGTCGGGATCGTGCTGCCCCCACCCGAGATCGATAAGTATGTTGCCAAAGTCGAGGCGGCAGCCCGTCAGGACCCGAAGTGGTTCAAGGAATTCTCCGCGCAAGCGAAGCCGGGCGTGCCCCTGCCGTTTCATGACAAAATCGGCCTCACCAAGGAAGAATACGACGAGTACCGCAAACTCTGGAGCAAGCGTGAATTCAAGCCGCTGGAAGAAGTGAATCTGCTGTTGCGGGAGACACTCGGCGGCGCCTGGACTCTCGTCGCCACTGGCTCGGCCAGCAGCATCGCCAACCTTCGCTATCACGAAAAAGACGACAACTTCAGCTCGCCTAACGGTGAACTCAAACGCATCGACGATATCAAGGCCGATGCCGATAGCATCCTCGGCGCCTGGTCCGGCAATGAATGGAAATTTGAAGAGGAGACCTCCCTCGGCAAAACCAAGGAGAACATCGCCTTGGGTCGCTTTGAGGGCAACAAGTACGGTCTCGTGGTCTATCGGTTCCAAGAGGTTTCCAGCGAGGGCACCCGCATCGTCGACAAGAGCGTGGCCGTGCGCTTCGTTCTCGGCAAAGCCGGATACCTCAAGCTGCCCCCCCCAAAGGCCGGCCGCACCGAGCCAGGCGATTCCACGGAGCCCACCCCACCTAGTCCCAAGCCCGCGCCCAAGCCCAAGCCCGCGCCCAAGCGCTAAGGCAAACAAGCCATGAACCAGGCGGCCCCAGTTGGCGCAAATCGCCGGGGCTTCAGGCGCTGGAAAGGGTGGCTGTTAGGGATCTGCCTGCTGCCACTCCTGGCACTCGCATTGAGCAATCTCTGTCTCACCAGTCCGTGGGGGCGCGATCGAATCGCCGCTAAACTCAGCCAACGCATCGGGCTGAAAGCCCGCATGGGTGGTGCCTCATGGTCCCCGTGGCACGGCTTGACACTGCGCGACATCGAGGTCTCCCAACCCGCTGAATTGCGCCCCGCCATTGCGGACCCCTTGCTGTCCATTGCCTCAATACGACTCACCCCGGTGTGGCGTTCCTTATTGCGCGGACGCTTTGAACTGCTTGCCGCGGATATCGAATCGCCCCACCTCGTCGTGTCGGTTGAGATGCTGTCGTATCTGGCCCGGCAGGCGCCTGCGGTGCAAGCGAGTCAACCATCGCTGGCCGCCCATCCGCCGTCAAGCGAAGCGCCCCCCCAAATCGCGCCCACGCAGCCAGCCACGTCCGGTGAGATGGCGGCAGGTCCGCCTGCCCCTGAAACCCCTGGCGCGGAGGGGGGCAAGCCCCCCCCCGCCCACCAGCCAAAGCCACCGCCCGGCCCGCCGCGTCCGACAAAATGGGTGCATCTCCGCCATGGCTCGTTCCGGCTTGTTGCGGCCGGATCCGCAGTGCCCCTGCTGGAAATCGACGACCTCACGACAGACCTGCCGGTCGCCGGAGAGGCGGCCAGTTCCTCGTTGCATCTGGCCAATCTCAAGGCCCACGGCGAGCCCTTGCTCAGCGGTTTTGCCGCCCCGCTGAGATGGCAATTCCCGGTGCTGTCACTCAACCCGGTGGAGACTCCGATCCACGGGCTCAAGCTCCTGTTAGCCGGCAAGCTGGCGTTCCTTGACGGGCTGCCGCTGCAACTGGAAGCGCAACTGCCCAACCAATCCCCCACCCCCCTCGCCCTTCCCGGCGACGGCATGGCCAAGGCGGCGCAGGTGGCCGCCTTCAGTCGTTTCCGCGGGCTGCTGCTGGCACCCGGCACCTGGCAGGGCGAGGGCTTTGCCGAGGTCAGCGCCATCACCATCCAACAGGGCGAACACCATACCGTGTTCGACCGCGGCAGTTGCGCCATTGTCTTGCGCGGCAACATGCTTTCCTGCGTGGACGCCCGCCTCATCGGCGACGACCTTTCGCTGTTAGGCAATGCCACGCTGCTGGTCGACGGTCGGGCCGCCGGGGTGCTCCGTCTCATCGCCGCACCCGATACCACCGTGGGCATCGTCAAGCGCTTCTTTCCCCACAGCGACCCGGCAGCCAATCTAACACCCATGAGCACGCCACAACGCGCTGGTTTTGACCTTGAGGCGTTTGGCACATGCAAGGACCTCCAATTCCGGCTCGGCCAAAACGGACCCATCGTGCCACCCCCATGAAGACGCAAGACGGCAGGAGAAGTGTTATCAGTTATTTGTCCCATAGGTCTCATTCGTCTCATTCGTCTCATTCTTCACCCCCCAATAACCTCTAACTAACAACCTCTAACTCTTCCCCCCATGCGCATCATTGCCGGAACAGCCGGGCGGCTCGCCATCAAGGTCCCCTCGGCGGTGGCCCGTCCCACCACCGATTTTGTCCGCCAGGCCGTCTTCTCCATCCTTGGCGAGCGGGTGGACAACGCCCGCGTGCTGGATCTGTTTGCCGGATCCGGCGCCCTCGGGTTGGAAGCGCTCAGCCGTGGTGCCGCTTCCTGCGTGTTTGTGGATGAGCACCGCCAGGCCGCCCAAGTGATCTCCGAAAACCTGACAAAATCGCGGCTGGACGGGGGGCGCGTGGTGCGCGCCGAGGTCAGTGCCTATCTGCGCCGCGAGGTGGCCACCTATGATCTGATTTTCGCCGACCCTCCCTATCTGAAACAACCCGGTGATCATGACGCAATCGGCACCTTGCTGGCAGGTGAGTTGTTGCGTCCCCGGCTCGCCGCCGATGGCTGGTTCATCGCGGAAGTGGCCGCCCACCAACCGAGCCCGGCGGCCGACGCGTGGTCGTTGGTTGACCGACGCGAATACGGCGGCAGCGCCATCCTGCTTTACGCGCCGGTCATTTCCGCCTAGCCTCCTGCGCGATGCGATTGTTTTTCGGGCTTGCGATCTACCGGCTGTTGCTGCCGCTGCTGTTTCTGGCGGCGTTTCCCGGGTGGATCGTCAAAATGTTGCGCCGGGGTGGCTTCGGCACCCGGCTCGGCGAACGGGTCGCCCTCTACGCCACCCCACTCCAGGACGAACCCCGCGGCGCCATTCACCTCCACGCCGTGAGCGTTGGCGAGGCGATGCTGGCCCTCAAGCTCATCCGCGAATGGCGTATCAGCGCGCCTGAACAACCCTTCGTATTGGCCACCGGCACGGCCACCGGCCACGCCGTGGCCACCACCGCCCAGCTCACCAACGTCCGCGTCACCTACGTTCCGTTGGATTTCCCCGGCATGGTCCGCCGCTACCTCAGGCATTTTGCACCCACCCAAATCATCCTCATCGAGGGTGAGGCATGGCCGAATTTGTTAGTGGCCTGCCGCCGGCACAAGCTTCCTGTCAGCCTCGTCAATGCGCGACTCTCGCCGCGATCCGCGGCCCGCTACCGGCGCTTTGCCGCGTGGGTGCGCCCGGTGTTTGGCATGCTCGACGCGCTCGCCATCCAAGACCCGGAGGATACCGCCATCTGGCAGCATCTCGGCGTGGCCGCGGATAAAATCCACGTCACCGGCAGCTTGAAAATCGACCCTGGCAGCGGTCAGCCACCGACCCGCCGGCCCGATTTTCAAGCGTTGCTCGATGCCGTGGCTGGCCCCGGCCCCGCCCGCCCGGTCATTCTTGCCGCCAGCACCCACGCCGGCGAAGAACCATGGATCGCCAGCGCCATCCGCGATGCCGTGCCCGACGCCCTCATCCTCATCGCCCCCCGCCACGCCGAACGCCGCGCCCAAGTCAAAGCCGACCTCGAACGCAGCGGCTTCAAGGTGGTTTTGCGCTCCACTTTGCAGCAGGCGAATGCGGCCGATGGGAGCCATGGGACTTATGAGAATCAAGAGGGGCACGGGCGGCCCACCCATGGTAGCAGCGCCGATCTAACAAATCCATCAGCCGCCAGCCTGGTCATCGACACCACCGGTGAGTTGCGCGATTGGACGGCCCACGCCGACGTCGTCATCATCGGCAAGAGCTTCCTGGCCACCGGCGGCCAAAACCCGTGCGAGGCGATTCTCGCCGACAAGCCCGTGATCTTCGGCCCCCATATGGAAAATTTCGAGCCGCTCGCCTCCCGCCTGCTTGCCGCCAAGGCCATCTTCCTTGCCCTCGACCAGGACGGCTTGATCTCCGCCATCCGCCGCGCCCTCGACCCGGCCGCAGCCCGCGCCGCCACTGCCCGCGCCAGCGAACTTCTCATGCGCCACCACGGCGCCACCCGCCGCATCGTCAGCCTGCTCATGCAGGCCTAACACAAGCCAATGAGATGATCGGCTATCAAGCCGACCTCGGCGACCCGTCATACTGGGGCAGCCTCTATGACGAATCCCGCCGCAACCAAACGCTCGCGCCATCCAACATGGCGGAGATCAACAAGGTCTTGAAACGCGAAACTTGGAACGATTACGAGATCCGCTGTGAGGGCAAACGCATCCGGCTTTCGATCAACGGGCTGCAGACCATCGACTACACCGAACCGGACGCGGACATCCCGCAGTCCGGCTTGATCGGTCTGCAAATCCACGGCGGCGCGGTGGCGGAAGTTTCCTACAAGGACATCACGGTGGAGGAGTTGCATTCCCCATGAGCATTTCGCCAAGGGCTAAGGCGGAGAGATAAAGTTCCGCATCATGGTCGGCGAGCCACTTGAGCACCGCGGCATCGGGGTGTGGCTTGGAGGACTCACACAAGACATTCGCGTCAACGAGATAGGACATGGCGGCTTATTGAAAACCGAGATCGCGGGCTGGGGTGGCGTCACGTTCGAGATCCCAGCCCTTCACCGGGCAATCCCGCAGAATGTCCACCAGCTTTTCCTGAGGCTGAAGCCGCGCGTAAGTCTCTGCGGAAACCACAACTGCAACCGGCTTGCCATGCCGCGTAATGGTCTGGGCACCACTCCTGCGAACAACCTCGAGCAATTCGCTGAGACGGTTTTTTGCATCTTGAATCGGCCATGTCGTTTCCACACGGGCAGGCTACGGCAAATATTCTAGCTTGTCTAGCTCGTTTTATCGAAATGGCTTGGCAACGAAGACGGCGCGCCTATCGGCGGCTCGCTACAGACCAAGTTACCGCGCAACGAATTCCCAGAAGATATCCCGATGGCGAAGCTGCCGTAACAATTGGCTTGGCATTGCGACACGGCCGGGCAAGCTGAGCGGAGAACAAACTCTCTTATGCACTCATCCCCCCCGCCCCGCCGCCTTGCGACCTCCACCCCACTCGCCAACCCGCACCGGCACCACGGCCGCCGTTTTCTAACATTCATGCCGGCCGTCGCGGTGCTGCTGCTGCCGGCCACATGTCTGGCGGAACCCCCGCCGCCGGCAAAGCCGGCAGCACCAGCGGCCGGCACCACGGCCGCTGGGAAGGAGATCGTCTTTGGTGGGGCCACCCTGCGCCTTGGCATGACCAAAGCCGAGGTCATGGCCCAGATCGAGAGCCACCCGGACGCCGGATGGTTTGTGCAGGAGCTGGATTCCCCCCCGACCGGTGAACTCTACAAAATGGATCGCTGGGTACTCTCCTGCAAAGCCCCTGCCGGGGCGAGCTCGGGCGGCGGCACAGTTTCGCTGAGCTTCGAGAATGAAAAGCTCGCCAAGATCGACGGCGGTCGCTGAGAACCTCACCCCCTAACAAACGCCATGTGGAAAGGCCGCTTCTCCCAGGACACATCGTCCCTCGTCCAACAATTCGGCGAGTCCATCTCCTATGACTGGCGCCTGTTTGCCCATGACATCGCCGGCTCCATCGCGCATGCCCGCGGCCAACTCGCCGCCGGCCTGCTGAGCGCCGACGAGTTTGCCGCCATCGAAGGCGGCCTGCACGGGATCGAGGCCGACATCCGTGCCGGCACCTTCGAATTCAAGACCTCACTCGAGGACATCCACATGAACATCGAGGCGGAATTGACCCGCCGCATCGGCCCGCCGGGTGCCAAGCTCCACACCGCCCGCTCGCGCAACGACCAGGTCGCCACCGACACCCGCCTCTATTGCCGCGGCGAGATCGACGGCCTGATCACCGCACTCTGCGGCTTGCAACGATCTTTGTTAGACCGTGCCACGCGCTATGCCGCCACCGTGATTCCCGGGTACACCCACCTCCAGCGCGGCCAACCGGTCACCGCAGGCCACCATTTCCTGGCCTACGTCGAAATGTTGGAACGCGACAAGGGCCGGCTCGCCGATTGCCGCAAGCGCCTCAACGTGTCGCCGCTTGGGTCCGGCGCGCTCGCCGGCTCCACCATCAACCTCGACCGCCACGCCATCGCCGCCGAACTCGGCTTTGACAGCATCACCCACAACTCGATGGATGCCATCGCCGATCGCGATTACATCGCCGAGACCTTATTTGCCATTGCCCTGTGCGGCACGCACCTCTCGCGCCTCAGTGAGGACCTCATCCTGTGGTGCACCAGCGAGTTCGCCTTCGCCGCCCTTTCCGACGCCCACACCACCGGCTCCTCCCTCATGCCGCAAAAGAAAAACCCGGATGTGTGTGAACTCACCCGCGGCAAGACCGGCCGTCTGGTCGGCAACCTGATGAACCTGCTGGTGGCCATCAAAGGCCTGCCGCTCACCTACAACCGCGACCTCCAGGAAGACAAACCCCCGCTCTTTGATTCCGTGGACACCCTGCGACTGGTCCTCGCCGTCAACACCGAGATGATCACCGCCATGGAACTGCGCGAGGACAATTGCCGCCGCGCCGCCGCCGACCCGATGCTCCTCGCCACCGACCTGGCCGACCACCTCGTGAAGTCGGGCATCCCGTTTCGCCATGCCCATGAACTGGTCGGCAAGGCCGTCGCCGAGGCCCTCCGCAGTGGCACTCCGCTCGATCAGCTCGATTTCCCCGCACTTGACCCGGCGTTTGGCGCTGACGCCGCCGCGGTCTTTTCGCTCGACCGAGCGCTGGCTGCCCGCCGCAATCCGGGAGCTCCCTCGATTGCCAATGTGCAGGCGGAAATCCAGCGCTGGCGGGAAATTCCAGGCCTAGGATAGCGCCACCCGCCCGGACCCCGGCGGCAAATTTGGCAAGTTCCTGATTCCGTCCTTGCCAAAGTCGGAAGCGGTCTTCATGCTCCGTCTCGAGCAGGATCCTCCAATCCTCCGATGCCCGCATCCGGCCCAGTGCCTTCCGATTTCTACCCGACCACGGGTGACCACTCCCGGATGGCGGCACGGAAAACGGAATCTTCTGTCTCAAACGGGCGGCGGCGCAAGCCGATCCGCTCCGACCTTGGTGATGTCCGGTCCGTACCGTAGCGGAGCCTCACCCCGGCACCAAAAAGCCGGCCGTCGGAGTGGGGTCGGTCAGCACGCTGGTCCATTCCAGCATCGCCGGACCTCGCCGTCCGCCGCGCCGGGCCGCCCGAAACAACGACAACCATGCTAAACCATGTCGAATGCAACACCCCACTCCCAAAATCAGGGAGACAATAAACGCCGTCGCTCACGCGGTGGCCAAAACCGACGCAACAACAACCAACACAGCCGGGGCCAAGACCGCGACTCCAACTACGACCGTGACAAACGCGGCCAAGGACCGAATCGCAGCTCCAACACTCCGGGTGGTCAAATTATCGCGCCACTCCGCAAGTATGCCCCAGTCAAACTCACGTGGTGGCAGAAACTGCTCCAACTCATCGGCCTTTACAAAGCCCCGGCCCGTCCGGGCCAACGGCCGACACGCCAGCCCGACGCAGCCAAACCTGCGGCCGATTCCAAAGTCAAATCCAACACCCGCAACCTCCGCACCAGCGAAGGCGAAGCGCCCCCCACCGGCCCGCGCCGCGAGCGCAGCCGTGAGCGGGACGCCGACCAAGGCCCGGCGCGCGGCAACGAACGCAGCCGCGGTGGCAACCGCGATAGCGTGGAATCCCCGCGGGTTTATGTCGGCAACCTGTCCTACGATGTCACTGAAAACGACCTCCAAGAGCTCTTCAAAGGGATTGGTGGCGTGCGTAATGTCGAGATTGTGTACAACCGCAGCACCCATCGCTCAAAAGGATTCGGTTTTGTGGAGATGCTCCACATGGACGAGGCCAAGCGTGCCGTCGAGGTGCTTCACGACCAGCCGTTCATGGGTCGCAAGCTGACCGTTTCCGGTGCCCAGTCCAAAGGCCAGGACGAACGTGAAGACAAGGACGAACGCGAGGAGCGCCAAGAGCGCCGCCCCCGCCCGACTCCCGTCGTCGCTGCCGCGGCCCCGGTCGTCACCGCCGAAAGCCTCGAAGCCAGCGCCGAAATCACCACCATCATTGAACCCGCAACGGTTCATGAAGCGAGGGTCGAGGTCGCGCCGGACATCGCGGAACCAGCGGCACCAGACACCGACTCGGTGGCCCCGGCCGCGCCTCAAACCGCTACCGACGCCACCACGGAAGCCAAACCCGATCCGATCTAACATATAGTTACGGTTCACCGAATCCACAATCAACCCTGCCCGGCCGAGCCGGGCAGGGTTTTTTACAGGGGCCTGGAGCTCACCCCAAAGCAGTGAAGCGGGTTAAGCAAAGCCATCCGCCCAAAAAACCAGCCCGCACGAGTATTTCCGTGTTGCATTTCCGGCCTGGCACCCACACTCTGTATCCACAAAGTATGCTCACGAGCACCCCGAAGTCTGCAAGATTTTTTACCCTGCCCGGCCGCAGGGTATTGAAAGCTCAGGGGTTTGCCTTGGTGGTCACACTCGCCCTGATGATCCTGCTGACCCTGTTGGCGGTCGGGCTGTTGTCGCTCTCCAGCGTGGCCCTGCGCACCGCCTCACAGGGCAATGCGATGGCCTTGGCACGGAGCAACGCGCGGCTGGCCATGATCATGGCCTTGGGCCAACTGCAAAAGGCGGCCGGCCACGACCAACGGGTGACTGCACCTGCGGACTTTGCGGGCGGCACCGGCGGCATCCGCCTCAAAGCCGGGGAAACCCCCAGAAACGAGAAATCCCTAAATGCCATCTCCAATGGTCTCTCGGTGATGAGACCCGGGACCCGCTATTGGACCGGCGTCTGGAACACCGTCACCACCAGCGCTCCCGCCTCCCTCATCTACACCAAAACCCCCAGCGCCACCGGTGTCCAGTGGCTCATCAGCGGCAACGAACTCGATAACTCCACCCCGCAGGCCTACACCCCGGCTTCCACCAGCGTCGCCCTCTCATCGGATGGTCAAGTGCCCGACAAAACCACCGCCGTGGTTCTGGTCGGCACCCACTCGGTGGGTGCCCCGTCCGCGAGCACCATCGACAATTACGTGACCGCGCCCATGGTGGGGGTCACCGTGCCCAACCCCCACGGCGGCGATTCGCCCGGCCGCTACGCCTGGTGGATCGGCGACGAGGGAGTCAAAGCCCGCTTCAACCGCGCTGCGCCCGCACCCGCTGCGGAAAACGCGACCTATCAGACCTTGGCATCCCAGCGTGCGGGTTGGGAAGTGGTCACCCCGTTGACCAGCTACCCGACGCCCGATTCACCGCGCCACGCCTTGCTCAACCATGTGGTGACCTTGGCGGAAGGCGAGATTCTGAACCCTTCCCTGATATCCTCCGCAGGGGAGCCGGTGGCACTGTTTCACACCGCCACCACGGATAGTTTCGGGGTGATGGCCGACGCGATACAGGGGGGGCTGCGGCTGGATCTGACCGCCTATCTGGCGAAAGGCTTTCCCACATCGGCACAGGCCGGCTTTACCAATGCGCCCAAGCAAAACACCAACATCATCCCACTCACCGTGGCACCCAAGATCAAGGGCCCGAAATGGGATGTGTTGAGGGCGTTTTACACCCAAGCGAAAACCACCGCCAGTACCAGCAGGCTCACCGTCAAAGCCGCCACCAAGAGCACCGACATCACCATCGCCCCCATGATTGTGGATCTGCGATTGCTCATGGGCGTCAAGATGGTCTCCATCGACACCGGCAGTTACAAACTCAACCCCTGCGCCAAAATCGCCGTCGCCCTGGGCAACCCGTACCCTTACACGCTGGAATGGAAAACCAATTTGGAACTCGAAATCATCGATGAAACCCCGGTCCAAACGGGTAACTCAAGCCGGATCTGGGATGCAGCCGGACGCTCCGGATACCTTGGCCGAACCAATGAGCCGGGCGTCTTCAACAAGGCGGCTTTCCTCATACCCAAGGGCGAGCTCGCCCCGGGCGAGGCCAAAGCCTATACCCTCGGCAGCCAGGTGCAGCGACCTGCCAACGACCTTAATCCGATCAAGGTCAATCTCGTGCCCTACGCCTCGAGTTCACCCGCCAATTTCAACAATTGCCTCATCCTCGAAGACAACACCCCCAACGGCGGTGGCAGGGGCTTGGATGTGCGCGAAAGCTGGACCACCAGCCAACCCACCGCCGAACTCCGCCTCGCCGGAGCCCCCAGCACCACACCGCTGCGCCGGCTTGAGCGCTTCGAACTGGATAATGCCTTTTTTGCTTCGGTCCAGCGGGGGGTCGATAGCAACACGCCCACCACCATGACGCAGCCGTTTCCCTTGCACCTTTACAGCTTTCAGATCAGCCAGCCGGGTGCCGACTACGCCTCGCTGATGCCCACTCCGGACTTGATAGGGACCCGCAACTCCACGCTGCGCACCTTCACCGACTTCAACTTGCAGGCGGTGCGTTTTGGCAAACCCATCACCTGTTACGATCCGCCACCCTATTTCATGGAAAGCACGGACAGCCTGGCCACACTGCCATTCAATCCGCCGGGCGGTGAGACCGGCACCGGTTTCACCCGCAACCTCGCCGTTTCGCCCTTGGCATGGGGCCGCTCCCCGGTCGGCAACACCAAAAAGACCATCCTTTTCACCTACCCGAAAGCCTTCGTCTCGCTTGCCCAGCTCCAACACGTCGATCTCACTGCGGATGACGAATTCGTCAGCATCAGCCAGCAACCCGGCAATGCCGTCGGCAATTCCTACGCCACCCCGTTTGTGAAGCGCAAACTCATCAGCCAGACGCGCGATAACTACATCGTCACCGGCGGCCAGCCAACCTCCACCAAAACCACCGTCACTTACTATGACATCGCCTACCTGCTCAATTGCGCGCTCTGGGACACCTTCTATTTCTCCACCATCGGCGAGGACTCTTCCATCCCCGGCCCCTTGAACCCCAGCGTCACCCTTATCGACAAGGCCGCCGACGATGCCAGTTTGAGCGATCCGGTCAAGGCTGCCGGCCACCTGCTGATGAAAGGATCCTTCAACGTCAATTCCACGAGCAAGGACGCTTGGAAAGCTCTGCTCGCCGGCAGCCGCTTCCTCAAGCATCCGGCGGACCCGTCCACGGCCTCCACGGCCAACGCGATGTTTCCCCGCAGCTTGGAGCAACGCAGCCCTAACACGACCATCCCCACCGGCACGGCCGACGACTCGTTCTCCGGGTATCGCCGGCTCACCCCCACCCAAATCGACGCCGTCGCCGATGAACTCGTCAAACAAGTGCGCCAGCGCGGGCCGTTCGTCTCTCTCGCCCACTTCGTGAACCGGGCGTTGGTGGACATCAGTGCCAAGACCGCCACCACCCATATGTTCGGCCGCTGCGGCGCCCTGCAAAGCGCCCTCGACCTGAGCGGCGTCAATATCTCGCCCGATGGCAAGAAATCCGCCTTCGCCAAGGGCCTCGTCGTCAATGATGACAAGGTGAAACTCCAGATGGATCAGAATGCGCCCAAGGCCGACATGTGGGGCACCCGCGGCAATGGCGACTACTTCGGCACCACCGACGACGGCTTCCCAGTGTGGGCCCCCCAATCGAAGGATTTGAATCCGGGGGCCATGGCCACGATTCACGCCGACCGCAACATGCTCACGGACACCCAGTTCACCGCAGAGCAAGGGTTCCGCTCCACCGGCATTCCCGGCTGGATCACCCAAGCCGATGTGTTGCAAGTCATCGGCTCCGCGGTCGCCGTGCGCTCCGACACCTTCCGCATCCGCGCCTATGGCGAAGCCCTCTCGCCCGATGGCAAGACCGTCCTGGCCAAAGCCTGGTGCGAAAGCGTCGTCCAACGGGTCCCGTCCTACGTCGACCCCAGCGATGCGGCCACCGAGCGCGCCACCGACCTCAGCGCTCTCAACAAACTCTTCGGCCGTCGCTTTGAAATTGTCTCCTTCTGCTGGCTCTCGGAAAATGAAATCTAACTTATTCTTGTTGGTTGTTCCCATCGTCGTCGGCCTGTGCCCCGCCACGGCCGCCGCCGCGCCATCGACCGCCGATCAGGTGTCGATGAAAATCGACTTGGTGGCATGGGGAGAAAGCATCCCCGGCCTGTCACTCAAGGCAGGCCGTGGCGGCGAACCGGTGACCGCCCTCGCCTTCCGCTATTCCAAGCCGCTTGCCTACACGGGTCCGTGCGTGCTGGAAATCTCGCAAGTTTCGGGCACCGCGCCGCAAGCCGCCGCGGACGCCACCGCCCAAATCCCCGCCGAACTCCTCGCCAGAAGAAAAGACAATCCCAATCTGGTCGCCCTGGCCCTCTTGCCGGGCGGGTCCAAACATGTCACCGTGCTGTTAGCCCCTGCCGTCGGAGGCACCTTTCTCGCCCATGTTCTCGACGACGACCCGACCAAGCTCCCCTTTGGCCGCCTGCGCATCCACAACCTCAGCCCCGACTTCATTGCCCTGCGTTGCAACAACACCACCACCAGCAAGCTGAAACCCAAAGAAGCCGTCGTGGTCGAACCCAAAAACCAGGAAGTCATTTATGAACTTGCCTATCAAAAAGAGGGCGAGTGGGTGGAACAGGAAAACAACCTCGCCAGCGTCAAGGAGGATGAGCAGGTGCAACTCGTCGTGTTGAAAAGCGAGGCGTCGTTCTTCACCTCCAATGACGGGTCCCGTTCCGGCTACCTCCAAACCGTGATCTTGCGCCGCAGCAAAACCAACGTCGGCGTCCTAGCGGAATTGGATACCGCCACCAAAACCACCATCGAGGCTCGCGGCAAAGCCCAAGAGGAGGAAGCAGAAAGAAACGCCCGCAGAAAACCCGCCCGCAAACCGTGAGGTACCTGCGGCTTCCAGCCGCAATAATGTACCTGTGGCTTCCAGCCGCAGCAATGTACCTGTGGCTTCCAGCCGCAGCAATGTACCTGTGGCTTCCAGCCGCAGCAATGTACCTGTGGCTTCCAGCCGCAGTGCCCCTATCCCCTATCCTCCATCCCCGATGGAACCCGCGGCCATCGCCTCGATCTCCCCGACCGATTCGACATGGCATAGCTTCTGCCGCAATTCCTTGGCACCTGGAAAGCCCTTGCAATAGGCCATGAGGCGGGTGCGCATGGAGGTGAGTGTCTGGCGTTCGTTACCGTGGCGGCCGCTCTCCACCGCGAGCCGGCAATGGCGCACGACCAGGTGCCAGCGTTCTTCTAACAATGCCGGCGGCTGCGATCCGCCGCTTGCCAAAAAGTGCTTGGCCTCGCGGAACACCCACGGGTTGCCCATCGCTGCGCGACCGATCATCACTCCGGACACCGCCGTCTCGCGCTGGCGCCGCGCCACATCCGCGCCGCTGGCTATGTCACCATTGCCAATCACCGGCACCGTCACCGCCCGCGCCACCGCATCAATGACGTCCCAAGAGGCCTCGCCACCATAGCCCTGTGAGCGGGTGCGCCCGTGCACTGCAATCACTCGCACGCCGCAATCCTCCAGTGTCCTGGCCACCTCCACCGCATTGATGCTCTTCGCGTCCCAGCCAATCCGCATCTTCGCCGTCACCGGCACCTGCCCGCCCACTGCCCTAACAACCCCGGCCGCCACCGCCGCCACCAAGGACGCATCCTTCAACAATGACGACCCGCCATTTTTCGCCACCACCTTGTTGACCGGACATCCGAAGTTAAGGTCAATGAAATCCGGGCGTTTCCAATCGATGATTTTTTTGGCGGCCTCGCCCATGCGTTGGCCGTCGGCCCCGAACAATTGCACCCCCACCGGCCGCTGTGACTCCACAAACTCGGTGTATTTGCGCGTCCGTGCGTCCGCCTGCAAAATCCCCTCCGCCGACACAAACTCGGTGACCATCACGTCCGCTCCCAGTTCCTTGCACAGCCCGCGGAAAATAACATCCGTCACTCCCGCCATTGGCGCGAGATACACGGGAAACCGGCCATGGCCAAACCACTCAAGCACGCGCGACCCTAGTGCATGTTTCCCGCCCCGTCCACCCCGCAAAGTTGATAGCGGCGCTCAGCGGTTTCTCGTCCGCCCCTTGACCGCAGCGGCGAAAGCAATCAATCCAGTAATGCCGGAAGTCAGCCCACATCCAACCACTTGCCCCATAACCCACCCCGCCCGGTCGCGACATCCGGATTGACGATCGTCCGCAAATTTGTCGCGGCGGAACAAGCGAACGAAGCACAACCAGTGCAATTTCACTCAAACCCAGGCATTTAGACCCACCTAACTTGCCCTATCCGTCGCGACAATCCCGTGTCCGATCGGACATGGGATTGTCGCGACGGTGGCAAGGCTGCAAGTGGAAAAGAGTCTCTTCAGGCGGACATTACTGGCGCGTGGATACCGGTCCGTGATATGGATGCCATGCGGGCAGCCACGCATATCAGTCAAAGAAGACCACGCGCCATCTCCGCTCTTGTGTCTGGCCTCCGATCTGCTGCAATCGTGCGCCCCCCATCACCCATGCGCATTCTCCTCACCACCTGCAGCTATCAAGACACCCCCGGCCCGCACCACGCTCTGATGGACGCCCAAGGATGGGACATCGTGCGCGAGCGCGGCCCGCTTGGCGAGGCCCGCATGCTCGAACTCGCCGGCGACTTCGACGCGTTGCTCTGCGGTGACGACGCCATCACCCGCGCCGTGCTGGAAAAATCCCTGCCACGCCTCAAGGTCATATCCAAATACGGTATCGGCCTCGACAAGATCGACCTGCCCGCCACCCGGGAACTCAAAATTCCGGTCCTCTTCACCCCGGGCGTCAACCACACCACGGTGGCCGAGCACACGTTCGGGTTATTGTTAGGCCTGACCAAGCAAATCGTCGCCACCGCCGCCGCCGCACGCCATGGCGAATGGCTGCGCCTCACCGGCCACGAGATCCTCGGCAAGACCCTCGGTATCATCGGCCTCGGCCGCATTGGCAAGGAGGTGGCCATCCGCGCCCGCGCCTTCGGCATGGAGGTCCTCGGCTGCGACCCCCACTGGGACGAGGCGTTTGCCGCCACCCACGCCGTGACACGCTGTGCCACCATGGATGAGGTGCTGGTGCGCGCCGATGTGGTGTCGCTGCATTGTTTTCTATCCGCCGAGACCCGCGGCATGATCCGCCGGGAAAAAATCGCCACGATGAAAGACGGCGTGGTCATCATCAACTGCGCCCGCGGAGAAATCGTGGAATCCGCGGATGTGGTCGCAGCCTTGCACAGCGGCAAAATCGGGGGTTACGGCGCGGACGTGCTCGATTGCGAGCCGCCGCCTGCGGATCATCCGCTGTTAGCCGCGCCCAACTGTGTGATCACCCCGCACATCGGCTCCCGCACCTATGAGAGCGTCCCGCGCCAGGCCATGAAGTCCCTCACCAACCTGATCAACGCCCTCAGCGGCAGCGGCGAATGCAACTGCGCCAACGGGGTGATGTAGGTGCATTCGCGCGCAACGCCTGAAAAAATGATTCGCCACGGCCCGGGGAATTTGGCATTCTAACTTCGGAAGAAGAATCCAAACACACCTATGGGAGGCGAAATTCTGTTAGCGTTGGTGCTTTTGCTGTGGCTCATCGGCGGACCGATCATCGCGCTGGTCATGGCGTCATTTGCCAGAACTCAAGCCAAGGAAACCCAGGCCTACCTGCGCGACCTGGAAAACGAACTGCGCGGCTTGCAGCTGGAACTGCGGCGGCAGCGGGCCTCCGGAGTCCCGCAAGAGCCCATGCCGCAGGCGGAGATTCCGGACCAGTCGGACCAGTCGGACCAGTCGGACCAGTCGGACCAGTCGGACTGGTCTGACGAAATGGCCGTTCACCCGCTGGCACCTCTATTCACTCTCACGCCTCCACCGGTCACCACGCCGCCACAGCTTCCTCAGCCCGCCGCCGCGCCCCAAGAACCCGCGCCACCCGCCTTCCAAGAACCCACAGTCCCGTTTTCGCTGGAGCAGTTCATGGGCGTGAAGTTGTTTGCCTGGCTGGGCGGTATGGCGATGTTCTTCGGCGTCATCTTCTTTGTGAAATATGCCTTTGAAAACAACCTGATCCCGCCGGCGGTGCGGGTTGCGCTCGGCTTTGTGACGGGCACCGGTTTGTTAGTCGGCGGGCTGGCCTTGCACCGCAAGGCCGCCTATCAGGTGTTGGCGCAGGCGTTTTGCGCCACGGCCGTGCTGATTCTCTATGGTGTCACCTTTGCGGCACACGCGCTCTACCATTTGGAGGCATTCGGACCGCTCCCAACCTTCGCCCTGATGACACTCATCACGGTGGTGGCATTCCTGGCCGCGGTGCGGCTCAACGCGCTGGTGGTGGCGGTGCTCGGCATGCTCGGCGGTTTTCTAACTCCCATTCTGGTGCAAACCGGCAGGGACAATCCGCTCGGCCTGTTCAGCTACATCGGTTTGCTGGTCATCGGGTTGATCGCGGTTTCCCGGCACCGTCGCTGGGGCTTTCTGGTCACTGCCGCAGCCGTTGGCACGGTGCTGATGCAGGCCGCTTGGTTCGACAAGTTCTTCGTTCACGGCCACTATGCCGTGGGTTCGAAAATCTTCATTCCGATGGGCATCCTGGTTTTCTACAACGCGTTGTTTCTCGCCGCGGCCTGGCTGGAAAAGCGCCGCGAGGAACCGCAACTCCACGCCGCGGGATCGGCGTTTGGCCTGTGCGCGGTGTCGCTGCTGTTTGCCTACATCATGCTGGGGTTCACCGCGGTGGCCACCCGCATGCCCCTGCTGTACGGGTTCATCATGTTAGAAAACCTGGCGGTGCTGGCGCTGGTTTGGCTGCGCCCCCGGCTGATGGCCGCGCAGGTGGCCAACGCCCTGCTGACGTTTCTGCATCTGGCGGTCTGGACGGACGGCTACTTGAATCCGGAACGGCTCGGCATCACGCTGGCGGCGTATCTGGTGTTTGGCGCGCTGCATGCGGTGGCTCCCGTGCTGCTGACCCGCCAAATTCCCGCAAGCCCGGCCATGGTGCCGACAAAAATCTGGCCCTGGTCGGCGCCTCTCACCCTGTTGCTGGTGTTGCTGCCGATCCTCCATCTGCCCGGATCCTCGCTGCTGGTCTGGCCGGCGGTCCTGCTGATCGATTTGTTAGTGATTGTGCTGGCTGTCAGCACCGGCTCGATCCTGCCGGTGTTCGGTTCGCTGGTCCTCACACTCGTACTGGCCGCCGCGTGGCTGTTGCATGCGCCGCTGCCAATTCATTCCCTGTCACCGTTCCTGTTCATCATCACCGGCTTCGCCGCGGTTTTCTCCGTGGCCGGCAAATGGTTGCTTGGCAAACCCGCGCTGGCAAATGGCGGTGCGGAAGGCAAACCCACCCTCGACCGGCAAATGGCGGAGGTCCTGCCGATGTTCTCGGGCGCCCTGCCCTTTGCCCTGCTGATTCTGGCCATCGTGCAACTGCCGATCGCCAACCCGTCGCCCGTCTTCGGTGTCGGTTTGCTGATGGTGCTATTGTTGTTAGGACTGGCGCTGCTCAACCGCCAATCCGCGCTGGTGCCCGT
>CAIKDP010000006.1 GCA_903826205.1 Akkermansiaceae bacterium | reverse complement strand
TTGCTCTACACGCTCATGGCCAACTGCAAGATCCAGGGTCTCGACCCCGAGATGTATCTGACCGAGGTCATCAAGCGGCTGCCACACAATGCCACCGCCGAACAAGCCGCCGAGTTGACCCCGGCTCGCTTCGCCGCCTCGCTGCGTGCCGAGGCGCAGGCAGTCGCCTAACAAACGTCCCGCCGACGCGCCAGCGGCGGGGGGACGAATTTAGGACGCTTACGAACAAGCCGACCACGGATTGAAATAGGTTTCATTTGCAACTTCTCCGAAGTTGCAAATGGTGAGTGAATCCAAACGCAATAATCCGTGTAATCCGTGGTTTTCTTTCCCCATTGCAGGAATTCAACTTCGGATTTCGGGTTCAATGTAGCCAAGACCCCTCCGCGCCTCCGCGTTTCGCCTGCTTCATCCCCACCCGGCGGGGCATGGGCAACACAGGCATTCGGCAGGATGGCGGCGCCCCCCGGTGCCTTCGCGCCGGACGCCGCGTGGCCGCTGAGTGGGGGCATTCCATGTTCCCCATACTCCTCCGCGCATTGCCTCCGCGCTCTCCGCGCCTCCGCGTTTCGCTTGCTTCATCCCCACCCGGCGGGGCAAGAGCAGCCCAGCCATTCGGCAGGATGCCGAATGCAGCCGCCAGGATGGCGGCGCTCCCCCCAATGCCTTCGCGCCGGTCGTCTCGCCCAACGCCCAACGCCCAACGCCCAATGACCAATGACCAATGACCAATGACCTTGTATTTTAGACGAGATTGCCGGCTTATGGCGCTGTGCATGAGCGGCGTCCGCCGCGTCGTCCCGCCTTTCTAACGCAACCGTAATTATTCGCCGCAAGTCCCATGGAAAACCACCCCCCATCGTTGCTCAACCTGACGGCTGCCGAGGCGCAGGTGCGCGAGGCGTCGCACTGGATTCACCCGCTGCGCTCGGAGATCGGGCGTTATCTCATTGGCCAGACCGAGTTGGTGGACCGCCTGCTGGTGTCGCTGATGGTCAAGGGCCACATCCTGCTGGAAGGGGTGCCCGGGCTGGCAAAGACCCTGGCGCTCAAGACCCTCGCGCAGTTGGTCAATGCCAAGTTCAACCGCATCCAGTTCACGCCGGACATGTTGCCGGCCGATATCGTGGGCACCGAGATCTACGACCCGCGGGAAGCCCGCTTCCGGGTGAAGCACGGGCCGGTGTTCGCCAATTTCATCCTCGCCGATGAAATCAACCGCGCGCCGGCCAAGGTGCAGAGTGCGTTGTTAGAAGCGATGCAGGAAAAGCAGGTGACCATTGGCGAGGAATCGTTCGCCCTGCCGGCGCCGTTTTTTGTGTTGGCGACGCAGAACCCGCTGGAGCAGGAGGGGACCTATCCACTGCCCGAGGCGCAGTTGGACCGCTTCATGATGAAGGTGGTGATGGATTATCCGACGGAGGACGAGGAACTCCGGATCCTCGATCTGGCGGGCACCACGGAGGATTTGCCGGCACCCGCGCCGATTGTCAGCCTGGAGGCGATCCAACAGGCACGGACAGTGGTCAACAGTCTCTATCTGGATGAAAAGGTGAAGCGCTACATTGTGCGCCTGGTGCACGCGACCCGCCGGCCCGATGATTTCGGCATCCACATCGCGCCGCTCATCCGCGTGGGGGCCTCGCCGCGCGCCACCATCAATCTGGCGCTCACCAGCCGCGCCAATGCCTTTCTCAACGGCCGCGCCTACGTCACGCCGCACGATGTGAAGACCGTGGCCATGGACGTGTTGCGCCACCGCATCACCATCACCTATGAAGCGGAAGCGGAAGGCCTCAACAGCGAGCAGATTGTCACGCGCATCCTCGACGAGTTGCCGGTGCCATGATCCAGCCGTCAGTCAGCACGCCCATCAGCGTTGAAGAACAAGCCCGCGCCGCGGAAATCCTCGGCCGCGTGCGGCGCATGGAAGTGCGCACCAACCGCCTCGTCGATGACTCGCTGGCCGGCCGTTACGCCAGTGTCTTCAAAGGCCGGGGCATGGACTTCGACCGCGTGCGCAATTACGTCCCGGGCGACGACGTGCGCAGCATCGATTGGAATGTCACCGCCCGCACCGGCGAACCCCATGTCAAGCTTTTCACCGAGGAGCGCGAACTAACCATTTTGTTGATGATCGATGTGAGCGCCTCGTCGGACTTCGGGTCGGTGGCGGATTCCAAACGCGAACTGTCGGCCGAAGCCGCGGGCGTGCTGGCAGCCTCGGCCATCCGCAACCGCGACAAGGTGGGATTGATATTGTTCAGCGACGAAGTGGAGTTATACATTCCACCCGGCAAGGGCCGGATGCATATCATGCGCCTGATCCGCGAAACCTTGTTCTTCCAACCCCGGCGCGGCGGCACCGACATCGCGCAAGCCCTCGACTTCGCCAACCAGGTGGTGCACCGGAAATCCGTCCTTTTTCTGGTGTCGGACTTTTGCCTTGGCGCCCCGTTCGAGGAACGCCTGAGCCATCTGCGCGGCAAACTGCAACTGACCAACCGCCGCCACGATGTGATCGCCGTGGCCGTGACCGATCCCCGCGAACAAACACTGCCGGACGTCGGACGCATCCGCATCGAGGACGCGGAAACCGGCCAGGTGGTCGAACTGGACACCGGCAGCGCCAAGGTGCGCGAGGCGTTTGCCAAGCAATCCCGCCAGCGCCGCGAGCTCACCGCCACCCGCATCCGCTCGCTTGGCGTGGATTTGTTGGAATTCAGCAACGGGGAAAACTGGTTGCCCGCACTGATGGCGTTTTTCCAGAACCGCCGCCAACGCTCCGGCTGATAGATGCAACGCTCCGGACATGAGAAACCTTGCCGCCTATTCCAAAGCAACTTCATGGAGTGAAGTAAGGAGGAGGGACATTCCTGTCCCTCGCGCAAGACGCTGCGGTGGACAAGAATGTCCACCCTCCTTAACGCATTCGCTCACCCGCGGCATGGCGCTCGCGGGGGTGGCTTTGTTGCTTTGCGTGTCCGGCCACCTGTCAGCCCAGGCACCCACGCCGCCGGATGCGGACATCCGCGGACCCAAGCCGCTGGTGGAGATTCCAAGACCAGCCAAACCTAACACATATATCTGGCTCGGCGGCGGCGGAGCAGCGGCCGTGCTCGCGCTGGGCGCGTTCCTGTGGTATCGCTATGCTAACAGAAAGCGCCGCGTCAGTCCGCGGGAATCCGCGCTGGCGGCATTGGCGGTGCTTGAGGCATCGCGCGAGGCGCTGGTGGCGGAGGCGTTTGCCAACCGCGCGGCGCAGACGATCCGGCAATACATCGCCGAGCGTTTTGGGCTGGCGGCGCCGCGCCGCACCACCGAGGAGTTTCTCAACGCCCTGGCCAACGATACAGGCTCCCCGCTCCATGCGGTGAGCGATCCCTTGCGGGTGTTTTTGAAATCCTGTGATCTGGCGAAATTCGCCGCGGTGCCGTTGGATGGCGGCCAGCGCGGCGAACTCCTGCAAGCCGCGCGCGGGTTCATCACCGCCACCGCCGCAGCGGTAGATGTTCCAAAACCCGGAGCCACCACCCCATGACCGAGAGTTTCCAGTGGGTTCATCCCCAGGCCTTGGGGTTGTTGCTGTGCCTGCCGTTGCTGGCGCTCTGGAAAGGCCGCCGGGGAAAACCCGTCGCGGTGCGCATGCCGTCCACCCTGGATGCCATACATGTGGGGGCCAGGCCCCGCTCGAAGGCCGGCGGCTTCCTCGCATTTCTCGGGTTGTTAGCCATCGCCTTGCTCATCGTCGCGCTGGCGCGCCCGCGGCATGGCAAGGGCACCACCGATATTGAAGCCAGCGGCATCGACATCATTGTCGCGCTCGATGTCTCCGGCTCGATGGAAGCCCTCGATTTCAAATTGGAGGGCAAGCCGGCCAACCGCCTCGCCGTGGTCAAAAAGGTGGTCGGCCAATTCATCAATGAGCGGCCTAACGACCGCATCGGCATGCTCGCGTTTGCCGGGCGGCCCTATCTGGTGAGTCCGCTCACGCTGGATCAGGCGTTTCTGGGCAAGCGCTTGGACGAGGTGAAACTCGGCCAGGTCGAGGACGGCACCGCGATTGGCTCGGCGATTGCCTCGGCTGTGAGCCATCTGCGCGACTCGAAGGCGAAATCCCGCATCATCATCCTGCTCACCGACGGCGTCAACAATGCCGGCGCGGTCAATCCGCTCACCGCCGCCGAGGCGGCCAAGGCGTTGGGCATCAAAATCTACACCATTGGGGCCGGCACCCGCGGTGACGCGCCGATCCCGGTGCGGGATGCCTTCGGCCGCACCCGTTTGCAAACCATCAGGGTGGAGATCGACGAGGAAATGTTAGGTCAAGTGGCCACCGCCACCGGCGCGCAGGCATTCCGCGCCACCGATACCGACTCGCTCAAGAACATCTACGATGCCATCAACAAGCTGGAGACCACCACCCGCAAACTCAAGCAATACCAAAAATATGATGAACTCTATCTGTATTTTCTGGTTCCCGGACTGTGCCTGCTCCTGCTGGAGCTGATCCTCAAGCAAACCCGCTTCCGGCGCCTGCCGTGACAATCTAACATTCCAGCATGTTCCAACACCCCATGGATGACACCGCCCTGCACTTCGCCCAGCCGGTCTGGATCGGAGTCGGCCTGGTCGTAGGCGTGGTCCTCATTGGCTTGTTCCGGCGCTTTGACCGGCGGCGTGCCGCGGATCTATCCAAGTTGATGCATCCGCGGTTTCACCAGCGGTTGACCGAGGGGGTTTCCCAATGGTTGCGCAATCTCAAGCGCGGGCTGTGGCTGATGGCGGTGTGGCTGGCCTTCGTGGCGGTCGCCCGGCCGCAGAAAGGCTACGAATGGCATGAGGTGAAGCGCCGGGGCATCGACATCCTGTTTGCCGTGGACACCTCGCGCAGCATGCTGGCGGAGGATCTAACACCCAACCGTCTGGAGCGTGCGCGGCTCGGCATCCTGGATTTCGTGGCGCGGCTTGGCGGTGACCGGGTGGGGTTGATTCCGTTTGCCGGCAGCGCCTTTGCGCTGTGTCCGCTCACGCTCGACTACGACGCCTTCCGCGAATCGCTCAACGCGCTGGACACCGAGATCATCCCGCGCCAAGGCACCGATCTGGCCAGCGCGATCAAGGAAGCCGAGCGGCTGTTTGAGGCCAATGGCAACAACCACCGCGTGCTGGTGCTGCTCACCGATGGCGAGGACCTGCAGGGGTCGGCACTGGACGCCGCCAAGACCGCCGCCAAAAATGGCATGGCCATTTTCACCGTGGGCGTGGGCAGTCCCGAGGGGGCCAACATTCCGGTGCATTTCCAAAACGGTCGCCGCGATTTTGTCCGCGACGAGAGCGGCCAGGTGGTCAGGACGCGTCTGGATGAAGCCACCATGAAGCAAATCGCGGCGGACACCGGCGGGCTCTATGTGCCGCTGGGCCGGGGGGCCGAGGGGTTGAACACGATCTATCAGGAAAAGCTGCGACTGGTGCCGCAGAGCGAGTTGAACCAACGGCTGGAGCGGATTCCGTTGGAGCGGTTTGAGTGGCCGCTCGGCGGGGCGATCGCGTTGTTGTTGCTGGAGTTTTTCATTGGGGACCGGCGGCGTGTGAAAAAAATCGTGCGTGCGCTGCCATCGGCGGCGCGGCGCGGGGTGGGAGCGCCGCGGGCCACGGTCATCGTCGCCTGCGGGTTATTAGGATCCATGCTGGCGGATGGCCGCGCCGCGGAGGCGGTTGTCGCCACGCCTGATGCGCGGCAGGTGTACAACGAGGGCACGGAGTCATACACCAAAGGGGATTATGCGAAAGCCGCCGAATCCCTGCGCGCGTCGCTGCGGACGCCTGATCTAACACTCCAGCAGAAGTCTTACTACAATCTGGGGAATTCCCTCTATCGAGCCGGCCAAGGGACCATGGAGAAGGAGCCGGAGGCGACTATCAAGACTTGGGAGGAAGCCATCAAGGCCTATCGCGATGCCCTGGCCTTGAATGACGCCGATGCAGATGCACGCTATAACAAGGCGTTGGTGGAGAAGAAACTCGAAGAGCTGAAGAAGCAGCAACAGAAGGACCAGAAGGACCAGAAGGACCAGAAGGATCAGAAGGATCAGAAGGATCAGAAGGATCAGAAGGATCAGAAGGATCAGAAGGATCAGAAGGATCAGAAGGATCAGAAGGATCAGAAGGATCAGAAGGATCAGAAGGATCAGAAGGATCAGAAGGATC
>CAIKDP010000005.1 GCA_903826205.1 Akkermansiaceae bacterium | reverse complement strand
GTGCCGCCCGTGCCGACCGCCACCGTGCTGTCCGCCGCCGTGGAGCCGTCCAGTTGCAGCGTGCCCGCACTGACCGTGGTGAGACCGGTGTAGGTGTTGGTTGCGGAGAGCGTGACCGTGCCCGCGCCGGTCTTGGTGAGGCTGCCGGCACTGGCAAGGATGGCGCTCACGCTCGTGGCACCCGCATTGTTCATCGTGAACCCGCCGGTGCTGGTCAAAGTGCCTGTGCCGGTGATCGAACCGGATGTTAGAGTCACCGCCGCGACGGAGTCGGAATACGAACCGATGGCGAACTCGCCGCCTGACACTGTTAGATTCGTCGCATCGGCAATCTGGCTGCTGGCCCCCAACGAGAGTTTGCCGCTATTGACCGAGAACAGGGTCGGGGCAAACTGGTTGGTCGTTGAGCTGTTCAGAATCACGTTGCTGCTGCCTGCGCCGGTCACGTTGACTGTGTTGGTACCGGTGGCATTGCTGATCGACTTTGTTAGATACAGCGTGCCGCTGGTGACGGCGGTGACGGTGAGGGCTTTGTTCAAGGCAATGGCACCGGATAAGGTGGCGCTGGCCGCCGTGTTGCCGCCGAGGGTGTAGCCGCCGCTGGTGGCCTGATTGGCGATGGTGATGTCGCGCGCCACCGTGAACGCGCCGCCGATGAGAAGCGAAGGACTTGAATTGTTGGTCGTCGTGGCGGCGTCACCCAGGATGATTGCACTGGCCGCGTTGCCGAAAACACCCGCCGAGGAAAGTGGGGCAGCCGCGCCAGCCACCAGTGTGCCAGCGCTCACCGTGGTGGCTCCGGTGTAGGTGTTGGCACCGGTGAGAATCAAGGTTCCCGCGCCAGCTTTGGTGATAGAGCCGGAGGTGCTGGTGCTTGCGCCGGACATCGTCAGGGTGTTGGTGGTCACGTCGATGGTGCCGGTCGTTGCCGCCGTGAGCGTGAAGTTGCGATTGGTGGAGGCGCTCGCGCCGGTGTATTGAAGCGTGCCGCCACTGAAAATGAGGTTGCTGGCGGCGACTGCGGCCTGCCCTAGATTACCCGCTACGCCACCATCGCCGATGGTGGTAACCGACAAGGTGCCATTGGTGAGCGTGGTGACGCCAGTGAAGGTGTTAGTACCACTGAGGACCTGGCTGCCGGTGCCGGATTTTATCACACTTCCGAGTGTGCCGCTGAGGATGCCGCTGTAGGTCGCGTTGGCATTGTTATTACCCAGGGTCAGGGCGATTGCCGTGGATCCCGCATTGATCAGGGAGAGTGCCTGGCTGCCCGCCAGTCCGCCCAACGTGTAAGCGGTGATGCCGGTGGCGAATTGCAGCGTGCCGGCTGAGTATTGCAGCGTGCTGTTTTGGAAGGCCAGGGCATTCCCGGCCACCAGCGTGCCCAAGCTCACCGTCGTATCGCCCGAATAGGTGTTGGCCCCGCTGAGGTTGAGGATTCCCGCGCCGGTCTTGGTCAGGCCACCCGCACCGCTGATCACGCCGCTGATGGGAAGGGTTGTGGTTCCCAAATTCACCTGGAAGGCACCGGTGCCGCCGGTGGCCATGATGAAAGTCCTGGCCACGGCCGACCCGCCCGTATTGGAATACTCCAATGTGCCCGTGCCACCGCTTTTTCCAAGGGTCACGGTGCTGGCGGTCCCAAGGGTGTGGGTGAGCGTATCGGCGATGTTCAAGGCACCTTCCTCGACGGTTACGCTGCCGGTGAAGGTGTTGGTGGCATCGAGAGTGACCGTGCCCGCGCCGGTTTTGGTGAGGGTGCCGGAGCCGGCGATAGGCGCGCTAATCGTGCCGCTGTCGGTGAGGGTGTAGGATGAACTAGTCAAGGTTCCCGCGCCGGAGATCGTGCCGCTGGAAAGCGTGACGGCGCCGAGGGTGTTGTTGATGGCCACATCCAGGGTGCCGCCGTTGACAAGGATTGCCGCCGAGGTGGGAAGTGTGTTTCCCGTGGCGCGGGCGAGGCTCAGGGTGCCGGCGCTGACCGTGGTATTACCGGAGTAGGTGTTGT
Organism: Akkermansiaceae bacterium; assembly: GCA_903826205.1. Taxonomy (GTDB): domain Bacteria; phylum Verrucomicrobiota; class Verrucomicrobiia; order Verrucomicrobiales; family Akkermansiaceae; genus Luteolibacter. The sequence continues at coordinate 1,121 of CAIKDP010000005.1, read as the reverse complement.
TGCCAGAGAGGGTTAACGTACCCGCACCAGTTTTGGTCAGGGACCCGCTGCCGGTGATTCCCGTGCTAAGGGTCAGGTCCGCCGCTGCGCCGGTTATCTGAAACTCGCCGGTACCGCCGGTGGCCATAGTGAACGCATGCGCAAACGTGCCGCCAACTGCACTTGTGTATTTCAGGATGCCGGTGGTTCCGGACTTTCCGAGGATCACGCTGCTGGAGGATCCGAGGGCGGCGGTGATCGCGCTGACGCTCAAGGTTCCCTCCTCAATGGTTGCCGTGCCGGTGAAGGTGTTGGTGGCCGTGCCCAGCACCCATGTGCCTGCGCCGCTCTTAGAGATGGCGAGGGACGTGGCAGAGCCGTCAGCGATGATGCCGCTGATAGTGTTGGAGTTGGTATTGGTGCCGCCGAGGGTGATGACGGTGGACCCGGCCGCGCCGCCGGTGATGCCGCCGCCGATGTTCAAGGTGCCCGCTCCGGGACCCGTGCCATTGGCGCTATTGTTGGCGATGGTGGAAGAGCCGCCCGCGCCTTGGATGGAGAGGGGGGCATTGATGGTCTCAATGGCGTTGGTGGCTGTGAGAGTGCTGAGGATTTGGATGCTGCCGCCGCTGCTCAACTTGATGGGATTGCCGACCGTGGTGCCGATGTAGTAGGAGCCTGCGGCGGTGTCGAAATAGATCCCGCCGAGGTTGAGACCGCTGGTCGGGGTAACTGGCGTGCCCGTGAGTCCCCAAGTGTTGGCAATTGCGGCATTGAATGTGGCGCTGTCGGCGTTGCTCGTGCCGGTGGTGGCACCCGGTGCGGCGCTGTCGCCATTCCAGTTGCTGAGAGTGGCCCAGTTGCCATTAGCTGTGGAGCCGCCATCCCAATAGCCATCCACCGCGACCGCGTGCCCGGGGCAGAATGAGATGAGGGCGAGGGCGAAAATGCTGGCGGAGCCAGAACGGCGGGTGAGAGGGTTGTGGAATTTGGGCTTCATTGGTTAGGAGGTGGGGGGAGGGATTTTGGATTGTGGACGCCGAGCATGCGTGCCATATCCATTCTTCCTCTTTTCTTCGTTTTGAATTTAGTGCTTAGGATTTAGTGCTTAGGATTTAGTGCCTTAGGATTTCGTGCGTAGG
>CAIKDP010000004.1 GCA_903826205.1 Akkermansiaceae bacterium | reverse complement strand
GTTGGATGTTCGGCGTTCGATGTTGAATGTTCGATGTTCGAATTATCTTCGTTGTCACCGCACTGGGCGGGTGGGATCGGTCACCGACAATCCGGCTCCGATGGCGCATGCGGCTTGGCTGTGGCCGGAAGTGATGAATTCGCGGGCATTCATCGGCTGCCGCGCGTTTCTTCCAGCAACTCGCTGGTGCCCGTTCCGCTCCACCCGGCGTGCCAGACGTTGCGGGCGCGGGCCACGAAATCCGGCAACTCGATCGCTGTCGGCACTGCGGGTGGCAACTAGCGCGCCACCAGTTTTTTGTGTCGCGTGATCCCCACCTCGTGGCCGGCAGCGACCTCCCGCAGCACCAGTGCAAGGCCTGTAAAACCGGGGGTTTGTAGGCGTCGGCCTACATGCAGGCGCTGAGTCGCGCCTCCCCCCCGCGCTGGCGCCAGCGCGTGTACGAATTATTCTTTTCCCCTCTTGTTCACCGATCTGCCGCTGGCCCCCGCTTGAATCCGCGAATGATTTCACGGTTCCCGAATCCCCCATATTGACAGTTGCGCCCGCCGCTGCCACGCTCTCTCGGTGACCGATGGTTCATTCTCTTCTACAACCCGTTTCCTGGCAGCGCATGGATGATGCGGTGACCAAGGTGAGGCGGCGCCTGCTGCATGTGAGCGCCAGCCTGCATGCGGCTGGCGTGCCCTACGCGGTGGTGGGCGGCAATGCGGTGGCCGCCTGGGTTTCCCGCGTGGACGAGGCGGCGGTGCGCAACACGCGCGATGTGGACATTCTCCTGCGACGCGAGGATTTCCCTTGTGCCATCAAGGCCATGGCTGAGGCCGGCTACACCCACCGGAAAATCTCCTCCTTGGGCGGGGGGGTGATGGATGTTTTTCTTGAGGGTCCAGAGGCGAAAGTGCGCGATGCGGTGCATGTGCTCTTCGCCGGCGAAAGGGTTAAACCGGATGCTTCGGCAGTCAATGCCTCGGTGGACGAGGCCGAGGATGCCGGGGATATCCGCCTGATCTCCCTGCCCGCCCTGGTACGGATGAAACTTGCCGCCTGGCGTGATAAAGACCGAATGCACCTGCGCGATCTGGCCGGAGTGGGACTCCTGGACCCTGCGCTCGCCGCAGGCCTGCCGCCGCTGCTGGCGGAAAGGCTGGAGTTTCTCCTGGCCAATCCCGAGGAATAGCCGCTGTCACATGGCCTGGGCTGTGACCCATGCGGCGAGTTTGGCGTCGGAGTCGCCGGCGGCCCACACGTGGCGGAGGAAATCGGCGGGCGGGATGCAGCCGTGCTGGCGGAGGAAATTGCGGTCGCCGCCGCAACCGAACATGAGGTCCGGATCGAGTTCGCCACGGAGCTTGGCACGGGCTTTGGCCAGGATCCGCGGCAGGTAGGCAATCCCCTCCAATGCGTGACCGAAGCTAGGCAAGTCATCCCGGGTTAGAACCTGCTTGCTGACCATGCCCTTTTGCGCGGTCAGGAAGAAATCGCGACGCACGGCCGCCACCAGCAAGGCGGTGGAGGCGCTGGGCGTGCCTTCTTCACAGTGG
>CAIKDP010000003.1 GCA_903826205.1 Akkermansiaceae bacterium | reverse complement strand
TCACGCGGCGTGGCGCAGCAGGGCGATGAAGACGCCTTGGATGACGAGTTCGCGGGCGGGAATCAGATCCGGGTAGTCCGGGTTTTCGGCGCGCAAAAACGGTTGGCCCTTGGTGACGAGGTAGCGCTTGAGAGTGGTCTCGCCATCGATGAGGGCGGCGACGATGTCGCCCTTGCGCGGTTCGCGGATCTCGAGGATGACGGTGTCGCCATCGCAGATGTGCGCGTCGATCATCGAGTCGCCCCGCACGCGCAAGGCGAAGGTGCGGGCATTGCGGGCAATGCCGAGCGAGGCGACGTCAATGGACAGGCAGCCTTCGCGTTGGGGTTCCACGTCTTGGGCCAGGCCCGCGGCGATACGGCCGTAGATCGGGATGTCAACGATCTGGGCGCGGTCGAGCTCCTCGGGGAAGGTCACCGCGCGGGCCTTGTTGGCACCGCGTTGGATCACCCCTTTGCGTTCCAGCGCGCGCAGGTGGCTCATCGCCGCCGTCTGGCTGGCAAACCCGAAAAAATGTTGGATTTCCCGGGTCGAGGGCATGTAGCCCGTGGTGCGCTGGATCATGCGCAGGTATTCGACGATTTCCTCTTGGCGTTGGGTCAGTTGGTTTTGCATGGCATTGTGAACAGTGTTCCTAAGAACAAAGCAGCGGGCGGCGGGCGCCGCAAGCGAAAAATCCGGATTTCTTGCATCCACATCGGACTGGCATTGCGGCGGGGTCGGCGCTAAGAATGCGGCGTGGAGGGCATGCAGGACGGACGAGCAAGAAGCGGGGTGGTGTTTGCCAGGCTGTGGGTGGTGTATTTTTTCCAAGGGATGGCGCCGGGGTTTTGGTACCCGGCCCTGACCAATATCCTGATCGGGCAGGGCTTGAGCGGTTGGGTGGCCTGGGGGTTCATGATGGTGCCGCTCGGGGCGATGATCTCGCCGTTGATCAGCGGCGCGCTGGCCGACCAGCGGGTGCCCGCAGACCGGCTGTACGCAGGGTCGACGCTGGCCGGGGCGGGCGTGGTGGTGCTGACGTTCGGGTGCCTGGATTGGCATTGGAACCCGTGGTGCTTCATCGGGCTGCTGCTGCTCCAGTCGATCATCGCCAGCCCGTCCTGGAGCTTGTTAGCAACCATCACGCTAACAAACATTGAGCACCCCGAACGCAACTTCCCGCTGGTGCGCTCCGGGTCGACGCTGGGCTGGGTGGTGGGCGGCTTCCTGACGAGTTATTGGCTCAAGGCGGACGCCAGCCCGGTGGCGGGCTATGCGGCCGCGGCGACCGGCGGGGTGGGCGCGTTGTGTGCCCTGAGCCTGCCGCACACGCCGCCACTGGGCCGGGCCAGCTCCTGGCGTGGCTTGCTGGGCATGGATGCGCTGGCCTTGCTGCGGGACCGGGATCACCTGGTGTTTTTCACGGTGACGTTCCTGTTTGCGATTCCGCTGACGGGGTTTTACATGATGGCGCCGCAGCATCTGCGGGTGTTAGGTGACATGCACCCGACGGCGACGATGACCCTCGCGCAATGGAGCGAGCTGGTGGCAATGCTGGTGGTGGCGGTGGTGATGACGCGCTTCCGCCTCAAAACCCTGCTGCTGTGGGCGTTGGGGCTGTCCGTGCTGCGTTACGGCATGAGCGCCCATGCGGGTGCCACCGGCACGCTGCCGTGGCACGTGGCCGGCATCGCGTTGCACGGGGTCTGCTACACATTTTATTTCATCACGGCGCAGGTGTTTTTGAACCGGCGGGTGGCAGCGCATCTCAAAGGGCAGGCGCAGGGCTTGTTCGCACTGGTGGCCAGCGGGCTCGGGCCCTTGGTGGGCGCGTGCGTCTGCGGCTGGCTGCGCGACCATTACATCCAAGCCAACGGCCAGGGGTGGCTGGAGCTGTGGTCGGTGCTCGGGGCGATGATCGCCGTCTGCTTCGTGATATTCGCGCTGTGCTACCGCGGCGCGGCCGGCAGGGCGGCGGCCTGAGGGGAGTGATGGGGCTCTATAAGACCTATAAGACCTATGAGACCTATGAGACCTATGAGACCTATGAGACCTATGGCAGCGGGCCGATGCCGGCGAGGTCGCGGTCGGCGAGGGCTTCGCTGCGGTAGGACGCATCCATGGCGATGGCCTGGCTGAGGTGGCTGCGGGCGCTGGTTTGTTGGCCGAGGGTCCACAGGTAACAGGCGAGGTTGTAATGAAACACCGGCATCTCAAACAGCGCCTTGGGCCCGCGCAAGAGTTGGTTGCGGGCGGCCAGGGTGTCGCCCGTTTCGTGCAGGCAATAGGCGGCGCTGAGGAAAAAATCCGGCACGCCGGGAGCCTTGGCGCACAACAGGCGGGCGGTGTCCGCGGCGGCATTCCAAGCGGCGCATTCCATCTGGGCGCGCAATTTCAATTTCAGTACGGGCAGATGGGATTGCTGGTCATGTGGCAACCCGCGCAATTCCTGAAGAGCGTCGCCAGGCAAGCCCAATTCAAGCCAGCCGCTTGCGGCGCGTAGGGTCGTCGGCTCATCCATCCGCGGGAGCCTACATGGGGAGCCGACCCGCGCAACAGGATATTGCGGATCCGGAAAATTTGTTTGATTTGCGGCTCGAATTTTCCGGGCGGACCGGCCACGGTTCCGGTGTGGACCTGTTTTCGCAACGCCAAGCCCCCGCACCCCAGGCGCTGTCCGTGACGCAATTGTTGCGGCGCGTGAAAAATTTGTTAGAATCAGCGGTGGGCGAGGTGTGGGTGGAGGGGGAGGTTTCCAATCTGAAGAAACAGGGGAGCGGGCACTGGTATTTTTCGCTGAAAGATGAAGGGGCACAGATTCAATGCGCGATGTTTGGGGCGGGCAAACGGCCGGGGGCGGCAGCGTTGGCGGACGGGGCGCAAGTGCGGGTGATGGCGGAAGCCAGCGTGTATGAGGCGCGCGGCCAGCTCCAACTCATCGTGCTCAAGGCGGAACGGGCGGGGCAGGGCGACCTGGCGGCGCGGTTTGAAGCGTTGAAGCGCAAACTGCAGGCTGAGGGGTTGTTTGAGGTGGCCCGCAAGCGGGCGTTGCCGGGGTTTCCCCAGGTCATTGGCATCGTCACCTCGGACACCGGCGCGGCGATCCGGGACATTCTTAATGTGCTGCAACGCCGCGCGCCATGGGTGCAGCCGGTGTTGTTGCCGGTGCGCGTCCAAGGGCGGGGGGCGGAACTGGAAATCGCCCGGGCCATCGACAAGTTAGGCCGCGCCGAGGCGTTCGGTTACCCGCGTTGCGACTTGCTGATTGTCGGCCGCGGCGGCGGATCGCTGGAGGATTTGTGGTGCTTCAATGAGGAAATCGTGGCACGGGCGATTGCGGCCTGTCCGCTGCCGGTCATTTCCGCCGTCGGGCATGAGATTGATTTCACCATCGCTGATTTTGTGGCCGACCTGCGGGCGCCGACTCCGAGTGCCGCAGCCGAGTTGGCGGTGCCGGATGGGGCCGAGTTGTTAGTGAAGTTGGTCCAGACCCGCCGCCGGCTGGCACGCCTGGCGGCCGAACGACTGGCCCAATCCCAGACCGCCATCGACGGGATGAAGCGCGGCGTGCTCCAGCGCGGCGGTGAGAAGTTGTTGCGCGAGCCAATGCTGCGCCTCGACACGTTGCGGGCCCGCCTGGTGCAAGGGCTGCGCGGCGAAATGGGAACCGCCGCCGTGCGCCTCAAGCAACTGCGATTGCGCCACGCGGCGCAACATCCGGCACGGGTGCTCGAACGCCGCCTGGAGCATCTCGCCAGCCAGCGCCAGCGCCTCGAACGGCTGCTGCAGGCCGCGCTGCAGCGGCAAGGCGAGCGCTTGGTGCGGCTGCGCGGGTTGCTGCGGACCTTGGGGCCGGAAAGCGCGTTTCAACGGGGGTTTTCCATCACCCTCGGGCCGGACGGGCGGATCGTGCGCGCGGCCGCGGCGCTGCACCCCGGCGACCTGCTGCAAACCAAGTTTGCCGATGGTGTTACCCGCAGCCGGGTGCAGGAGGCCACCACGGAAATTTCCTGATTTCGCCTCCTAATTTCACAAATTGTGCAAAATCTGCGGAAGCAGACCTTGACCCGGCGGTGGGGGCAGGCATAGCGTCGCCGCGCATCAGGATGCCCCGAGTGCAATCAACCATTGTGTTGCCACCGCTATTATGAATATTCACGAATACCAAGCCAAGGAGCTGTTTGATCGATTTGGCGTGCCCAGCCCGCAGGGGAAAGCCGCCGCCACGCCCAAGGAAGCCTACG
>CAIKDP010000002.1 GCA_903826205.1 Akkermansiaceae bacterium | reverse complement strand
TGGCCAGAGCCGAGTGAAACGGGACAGCGCAAAATCACCCTCCAACCGGAAGCCCTGCGCCTACTGCTGGATGGGGTTGACATGCGAGGTGCAAAATTCCGGCCATGGTATGAACGGCCATAAAACCACTTCAAAAACAGCTTTATATATCTTCTGTTTTCCGGAATATTTTCTTGTCGGATAGGTGGCATTGAATATCTTTTGCGCATGCCCGCCGCGGACCATCCAGACCTAACCATCTTGCTTGCGCGAGTGGCTTGGCTGGAGGCTGAGCTTAAGCGTAAGGACCAGATCATCGCAGGTCTCCAGCACCGTCTCTTTGGATCGAGTTCAGAAAAACTCGATCCCAATCAGCTCGAAATGCTCTTCAATGAGTTGATCATGGGCAAGCCCGCCCCGGCCGCAGACAACGAGCCTGAGAAAGCCAAGACCCGGGCGGCAAGCACCCGCCGCACCAAGGAGGACCGCTTCCCCAAGAACCTCAAGATCATCGTTGAAGAAGTTATCATCCCGGATGTGGTCGCCGCCAACCCGGACCTGTATGAAGAGATCAGCGAGGTATTTCATGACGAACTGGATGTCATCAAGCCCCAGATGTGCTGGCGGCGCAAGATCCTCAAGAAGTTCACCCTCAAGGGCGATAAGAGCCGTCCGCCGGTCATCGCCCCCGCTCCGCTGGCAAGCATTCCCGGCACGATGATCGCGCCGGCCCTCGCAGCCCAGATCGTTGTTGATAGGTTTGTTGATCATTTCCCCTATTACCGGCAATCCAACCGCTTCGACCGGCTCTACGGAGTTGATATAGGTCGACAGACCCTCAATACCTGGATTCACGCCACCGCCCGACACCTAACCCCGATCGGCGCGGCCATCCGAGGGGATGTGCGCCAGGCCATCGATTTGATTATCGATGAAACTCCCCACGCATATCTCTGTCCGGGGCATGGGAAAACCAAACGGGGTTACCTGTGGGCGTACTATGATCCGGTCACCAAGAACTCCCTTTTCGAGTGGCACGCGGGCCGGGGGCACGAATGCCTGTTGGACTTTCTTGGCTACGACCCGGAAACCAAGACCATCAGTTTCGAGGGAACCATCCAGTGTGACGGGTACAGTGCCTATCGGGCGATCGCCACGCTATTTGCCAGCATCATGCTGGCAGGCTGCCTGGCTCATATCCGGCGTAAGTTCGTGGACGCCATGCCGGAGAAGCCCGAGTTGATCCTGCCGATCCTGCTGGCGATCCAGCAAATCTACTTTATCGAGAAACAACTCCGCGATGGCAAGGTGCCTCCGGCTTGCCGCGAGTTGGTCCGGCGCACACGCAGTCGGGCCATCGCCGACCGACTCCACCAGCTTATCGTCGAGGCAAGAACCGCAACACTGCCGCACGGCAAATTTGGCGAGGCTCTCACCTACGCCATCAACCAGTGGGACAAGTTCCTCGTTTGCCTCCAACAAGGCACGCTCGAAGTGGACACCAATCTTGTGGAGAATCTAATTCGTCCGACAAAGTTAGGTGCCAAGAATTCCATGTTCTTCGGCAGCCTTGAGGCCGGCACCAACAACGCGCTGTTCTACACGCTCATGGCCAACTGCAAGAGCCACGGCCTGGACCCCGAGATGTACTTGACCGAGGTGATCAAGCGCCTGCCGCACAACGCGACGGTCGAACAAGCCGCCGAGTTGACCCCGGCTCGCTTTGCCGCCGCCCGGGCCGCCCGGGCCGCCGAGGCCACTGCCGCCCAAGCCGTCGCCTGACCCCGGTTCGTTCCAGCCCCCCCCAAGGTAGCCCAGACCGAGGGGTGGAATTTGGGACGCTTACGAAGCTCTTGAAGAAGACGCCATCGTAACGCCATGCGCTTTTCAAATCGCCGCTCACACGCGGGCGCATCAGCGATCAAGTTCACGGAAGGAGACCGATTTGCCGAGGGCAATCATGCCGGAATGATTGATGCGTCCATAGGCACTCCCCGCCGTATGGCAGGTCAGGTTTTTCTTTTTCCAAATGCCGTCGCTGTGGGTGTGTCCGCACAGGACCATAAATCGTGTCTGTGGCATTTGATCGGCTGCTTGCGAGATCACATTCCCTCCCGCCTGCCAGCAAAAGCGGGGAAGAGCCATTTTTGAGTTAAGGAATTTGGATGGCAGTGGCGTTGAAGGTGGTTTCGAAGGTTGTGGCGGCAGCCATGATTTGGGCGAATGTCGGAGTATAGCCGAAGAACATGGGGCCGAGCATCGCTTGATAGTCGGTTTGCCAGGCGGCGAGGTGGTCGGCGGGCGGGGTGAGGCGGAAGGTGCCTGGTTTGTGGGTGGAATAGTCCACCCAAGAGAAGCGGAAGAAGAGTTCGCGATGTTCGGCAACGCGCTGGAACAGTGCCGTCTGCGCAAGTGCCCGTTCGCCGACTCCGGCTTCGAGGAGGCACCAGAGATCGTAGTAGTGGCGTGCCATGCGGAATTTTCGCGGTTTGTCGGCGGGGCGGAAGGTCTCCTCGTGGAGCAGGCAGGCCTTTTCCCAGAATGTGCGCTCGGCAGCGAGCACGCGGACCGGAAACGCGGCATCCGGGTCGAGCGCAGGAAAACACTCGGTGACGTAGGGCTGGATGGATTTCATTTCGTGCGGCCAATCGTCGGAGCGGGCACCGAGTTCGATTTTCACGACCGGGCGCACATAGCCGGCGGCCGTCTGCTGGAAGGAGGAAGGATAGTGGAACAGCAGGCACTGGCCATCGGGCATGTCCGGGTCAACTTCGATCCGCCAACCGGTGTCGCCAAGAGTGGCTAACAGATGGGCGGTGAGAGCCGGTTGCAAAATACCCTGCACCCACTGACGGCAGGCCTCCATGAGGTTTTCCAAGCGTGCCTTGCGCTGCTTGTTGCTGGGAGCTCTGTCCGGCGCGGCATCACCACCAAACCCAAGCGCTTCCTTATCGACGATGAGATCAATGTCCTCGGAAAAACGCTGGATGATCTGCCATGCCTTCGACAGCGAGGTGCCGCCCTTGAATGTGAGATGGTCGCCGATAGCGGGCAGGGTGAAGAGTTCGCGCAGGGTCCAACAGACCCAGAAGTCCTTTTCGACGCTGACCGCCTGAAGATGCATCAATTCCTCCACCTGCATGCAGGCGGCATATCGTTCTTCGGGCGTGAGACGAATGAATGCGTTCATACGGGATCGGTGGCGACTTTGCGGAAGATATCGGCTATCCAGGCGGGGGCACAGGCGAGGTCATCCAACAGGGCAGCGCGATCCACCGGGGACAGGTTGCGGCGCAGGCGGGCGACGATTTCATCGTCCACAAACCGCCTGCCGATGGAGCGGAGCGCCAGAATGGCGAGGGTGCTGGTATGGTGCCTGGCGGAAACAAAGCGCGGCGAGACGTGTTTGAGCACGAGCGAGCCCGACCCTCTGCGGATGCGGCGACTGGCTCCCGTGGTGAGCAGCATGGGACGCATGGGAACCTGATCACTCAGGCCCAACGCGTTGGCCGCATGGGCGCCGGTGGAGTAGATCCTGGAGCCATCCCTGCGGCAAATGGCATCGTGAAGCTGGGAATCGGGTGCGACCAAATTGCCAAGGATCGGGTGTTGGCGAAGAATGTGATACAACCCGCGACCAGCGCGGCGCAGTTGGCCGGACTTCACGTTGCGGGAAAGCGCCTTGTCCACCGCAGCGCGTGAGCCCAGATCCAGAAAATCCGCCGGCGTCCAGACGTAGTCCTGCGCTCCAGACCGG
>CAIKDP010000001.1 GCA_903826205.1 Akkermansiaceae bacterium | reverse complement strand
TGAACGACCGCCCGAGGAAGATCATGGGATTCAAAACACCCCAGCAACACATAAGAAAATTGGCAGCGTGAACATCCCCTCCTCTAACATAAACTATTCTTTAGCAGTTAGAATTTGCCGGAGGCCGAATCATGCGTTTGGCGGATCGCCTGCCCGATTTCCCAGCAATCCAGGCAATGGCAATGGTTCTCGCCTTGCTCATATCGATAGTGGCCGCCGGATTGTTTTTCAGGTTCGTCGAGAAACCATCGCACGAATTCTCCCGCCTTGTGAGAACGAGGCCGCGTGAGATCAAACCCTAGAGCCGCAGACCCATCCCCTGAATCCCCATGAAACAAATCCTCCAGAATCTAGGCAACGGCGAAACCTTGTTGGCAGAGGTGCCTGCGCCCGGGCCGCGGGCCGGGCGCCTGTTGATAGCCACGCGGGCGACGCTGGTGTCGTTGGGCACGGAGAAGATGCTGGTGGATTTCGGCAAGGCGGGCTGGATCGCCAAGGCGCGCAGCCAACCGGACAAGGTCAAGCAGGTGCTGCAGAAGATCCGGACCGACGGCTTGTTCCCGACACTCGACGCGGTGCGTTCCAAACTGGACCAGCCGATTCCGTTAGGCTACTGCAATGCCGGGGTGGTGGTGGGAGCGGAAGAGAGGGCTGAGGGCGGAGACCTGAGACCTGAAGGGGAAGAGAGACTTGAAGGCGGAAACCTGAACGCGGGGCGAGCGCTAGCGAGCTTGGAAGAAACAGGCGGAGCCCTAACTGGCATGGCCGAAGGCAAACCTGAGGGTGGAGAGGAAGATCAGACCAAAGGACACCTCCTTCCTCCTTCAGGTTTCAAGTTTCCAGCCTCAGGTCTCTCTTCTCCTCCCTCAGGTCTCTCTTCTCCTCCCTCAGGTCTCTCTTCTCCTCCTTCAGGTTTTGCCCCTGGCGACCGCGTGCTATCCAATGGTTCCCATGCGGAAGTGGTGTCCGTGCCGCACCAATTGTGTGCGAAGATTCCGGACAATGTTTCCGACGAGGCGGCCACCTTCACGGTGGTAGGCGCGATCGGCCTGCAGGGGATCCGCCTGTTAGAGCCAACCCTCGGCGAATCGGTGGTGGTCACCGGTCTGGGATTGATCGGCCTGCTGACGGTGCAGATGCTGCGCGCCAATGGTTGTAGGGTGCTCGGCTTGGATTACGACAACCACAAATGCGCGCTGGCCCGGCAATTCGGGGCCACTGCCTTGGATCTATCCGACGGGGCGGATCCGGTGGCGTTGGCCGACGCGTGGACCAACGGACGGGGCGTCGATGGCGTGATCATCACCGCCTCCACCGCATCGGACGCGCCGGTATCGCAGGCCGCCACGATGTGCCGCAAGCGCGGGCGGATTGTGCTGGTGGGCGTGACCGGTCTGAAATTGAACCGGGATGATTTCTATAAGAAGGAACTGAGTTTTCAAGTTTCGTGTTCCTACGGGCCGGGCCGCTATGATCCCGCCTACGAGGACCAGGGACTCGACTATCCCATCGGCCATGTGCGCTGGACCGAGCAACGCAATTTCGAGGCGGTGCTGGAAATGATGGCCGACGGACGCATCGACGTCGCGCCGCTCATCAGCCACCGCTACCCGATCGAAGCGGCGCTGGATGCCTACGCCACAGTCGCCACCGGCAAGGCCATGGGGATTGTGCTGCAATATGAACCGGTAGGGCGTGCCGGCCCCGGCGCGCCGACGATACCGCCGCAGGCGGCCCATGGGCGAGCGTGGGAACGTGATAATGACAGCGTGATCCAACAGGGCTGCGCCACGTCAGTGGAATCAAGTCACGGCGCGCCCGGCGGGCACGCCCTACCGGAATTCGCAAGTTCCAAACTGGCGCGGCAGGTGACTCACAATGCCCCGGCCCCGGTCGGCACCGGGCAAGTCCGGCTCTCGGTCATTGGCGCGGGCAACTTCACCACCCGCACGCTGCTGCCCGCACTCAAAGGCACGGCGGTGCGGCGTCGCACCATTGTCTCCGCGGGTGGCGTGAGCGCCGCCCATGCCGCAACCAAGTTCGGCTTTGAATCGTCATCCACCGCCACGGCGGATGTGCTGGCCGACCCGCAGACGGATGCGGTGCTGATCACCACCCGCCACGATGCGCACGCCCGCCAGGTGCTGGCGGCCCTAACGGCAGGCAAACATGTCTTCGTGGAAAAGCCGCTGGCCCTGACCCTCGCGGAGATCGAATCCATCGAGGCGGCCGCCCTCGGATCTAGCAAAGTTCTGATGGTCGGCTTCAACCGGCGGTTTGCCCCGTTGGCGGTGAAGGCCAAATCGTTGCTCGCCGGCGTGCCGGGCCCGAAATCCTTCATTGCCACGATCAATGCCGGTGCGATTCCCGCCGACCACTGGACACAGGACCCGCAGATCGGCGGCGGGCGCATCGTCGGCGAAGCCTGCCATTTCATCGACCTGCTGCGGGATTGGGCCGGGGTGCCGATTGTGGACGGACGGATCACCTATTTGGGCGGAGCGGAGGGCCGCCTGCGCGACACGGCTACCGTCAATCTAACATTTTCCGACGGCTCGATCGGGACCATCCATTACCTGGCGACCGGAGACAAGGGGTTCCCCAAGGAACGTTTTGAAGTGTTTGCGGGCGGCCGGATCCTGCAACTCGACAACTTCCGCAGCCTGCGCGGTTGGGGATGGAAAAACTTCAGCAAAGCATCCGGCGGACACTTCACCCAGGACAAAGGCCATGCCGCCGGCCTCGCCGCCTTCATTGATGCCGTCGCCCATGGCAAGCCGTCGCCAATCCCGCTGGATGAGTTGATAGAAACCTCGAAATGGGCGGTGCAGCTGGCAGGGGCGTGAGAGAAGGCTGAAGAATGAGGGCTGAAACCTGAGACCTGAAACCTGAGGGGAAGAAAAGCCTGAAGAATGAGGGCTGAAACCTGAGACCTGAACGCGGGGCGAGCGCTAGCGAGCTTGGAAGAAACAGGCGGAGCCCTAACTGGCATGGCCGAAGGCAAACCTGAGGGGAAGAAAAGCCTGAAGAATGAGGGCTGAGACCTGAGACCTGAAACCTGAGGTAAAGATTAGCCCGAAGGACATTTCTTCATCTTCCTTCAGCCCTCAGGTCTCAGCCCTCAGGTATCTCTTCATCTTCCCTCAGGTCTCAAGTTTCATCCCTCAGCCCTCTCTTCATCTTCCCTCAGGTCTCAAGTTTCATCCCTCAGCCCTCTCTTCATCTTCCCTCAGGTCTCAGGTCTCACGTCTCAGGTCTCTCTTCACCTTCCCTCAGCCCTCTCTTTACGCTTATGGACGATAAAAAACAGGCGCTGAGAAAGAGAACCAAGGGCTTTGCGAGTTGTGTCGTGAAGTTCTACATCAGTCTGGACAAATCACGCGAGGAAATCCGGGTATTGGGTAGACAACTGCTCCGCTCTGGAACATCGGTTGCAGCGAATTATCGAGAGGCCTCCCGTGCCCGAAGCGACAACGAGTTTATCGCAAAGATAGAGCTTTGCGCACAGGAGGCTGATGAGACTCAGCTTTGGTTAGAACTGTTGCAGGACGACTGCGGCATCGCGGGTATCGCGACCCAGCCCATCTGGAGTGAAGCCGATGAGTTGATTGCAATCTTCACCACCATGGCCAAGAACACGAAGAAGAAGCCTGAAGAATGAAGGCTGAAACCTGAGACCTGAAACCTGAGGGGAAGAAAAGCCTGAAGGACACATCTTCATCTTCCCTCAGGTCTCAAGTTTCAAGCCTCCGCCCTCTCTTCATCTTCCCTCAGGTCTCAAGTTTCATCCCTCAGCCCTCTCTTCATCTTCCCTCAGCCCTCTCTTCATCTTCCCTCAGGTCTCAGGTCTCCGCCCTCAGCCCTCTCTTCATCCTCCCTCAGGTCTCAAGTTTCATCCCTCAGCCCTCTCTTCATCTTCCCTCAGTCCTCTCTTCCTCTCATGCTCATTGACATCATCGCCGGGGCGCGGCCGAACTTCATGAAGATCGCGCCCATCATCGAAGCCTTGGAAGCCCGTGCCACTGCCGGCGGCACGCTCACCTACCGGCTGATCCACACCGGCCAACATTATGACCGCAATATGTCCGGCGCGTTCTTCGAACAACTCGGCATTCCCGAGCCCTCGGTCAATTTCGGGGTCGGCGGCGGCTCCCAAGCGGAGCAAACCGCAGGGATCATGATCGCCTATGAGAAACTCTTGCTGAAAAAACCCAGCCAACTCTGCCTGGTCGTCGGCGACGTCACCTCCACCATGGCCTGCACCATCACCGCGAAGAAGGCGGGCGTGCCGGTGGCCCACGTGGAGGCGGGCATCCGCTCGGGTGACCTGACCATGCCGGAGGAAATCAACCGCATGGCAACGGATGCCCTGACCGATTTGTTTTTCACCACCAGCGAGACGGCCAACGGCAACTTGCGGCGGCTCGGCATCCCCGAGGAACGCATTCACTTCGTCGGCAACACGATGATCGACACCCTGTTGAAACAACGCCCGGCATTCACTCCGCCCGCTTGTTGGACAACGCTCGGCCTGTCACCCGAATCCTATTTTGTCCTGACACTCCACCGCCCGGCAAATGTGGACGACCAAGGCAAGCTCAAGGATTTATTGCAGGCCATCATCGATCACAGCCGGGGTCTGCCGCTGGTTTTCCCGGTGCATCCGCGCACGGCGAAGATTCTTGCCGATGCCGGCATCGACAACCCGGCGCTCAAAATGGTCGAGCCGCTCACCTATCTTGAGTTCAATTACCTGGTCGAGCATGCCTTTGGCGTGATCACGGATTCCGGCGGCATCACCGAAGAAACCACCGTGCTCGGCGTGCCGTGTCTGACCCTGCGCGACAATACCGAGCGACCCGAAACCGTCACCATGGGCACCAATGAATTGGTGGGCACCAGTCCGGCCGCGATTCCGCCGGTCCTGCAGCGCCTGTTCGCGGGACAATGGAAACAGGGCTCGATCCCGCCCCTGTGGGATGGCCACACCGGCCGCAGGATCGTCGCCATCCTCGAGCAGACCCTTGCCTAGTAGGGGGGTAGAAGAGTTGTCCGTGGTCTGTGATTGCAGATGGTAGGGTCGGACAGCCCCGGCCGACCCACTTGTCCGCCCGCATGGGCGGTTCCCAAAGCGCGGATCGTGGTCAAGCCATTGCATCTCGCCCGCTGGGCATAGTGGAACAAGCGAGGCCGCTTGTCCCTACCGACAACAGACAACGGACAACTCTTCCTCTTCCACTGACCACTCTTCCACCGCCCCCATGCTCGCCCGCTATTTCCGCACGCTGCGCCACCTGCGCCCGAGCCAGTGGCTTGGCCAGCTGAAAGTCAGGGTTTGCAGGCGCAACCCGGCGCGCCTTTCCAGCGCCGGTGAAATTCCCGGCAGAATGGTGTCCCAGGCCGTGCTTGTGGGACTACCCTCGCCGGTCCCAGCCCAGCCGCCTGAGGACCTCAAGGCCGGGCGATTCACCTTTCTATCCGAGACCAGAAGTCTGGGCCGCACCCCGGACTGGGATGTGCCGGAAGCCTCGCGGCTGTGGCGCTACAACCTGCACTATTTCGACTGGCTCTGGTCATTGCTGCCAACC
This sequence comes from Akkermansiaceae bacterium, assembly GCA_903826205.1. GTDB lineage: Bacteria > Verrucomicrobiota > Verrucomicrobiia > Verrucomicrobiales > Akkermansiaceae > Luteolibacter. The sequence goes on along the minus strand of CAIKDP010000001.1, from coordinate 8,532 downwards.
GCCGCGCCTGACTGGGAAACCGCGCGCGATCTAACACTCAAGTGGATTGCCAACCATCCGCCGACCCGCCATGCCTGTGGCTGGGAACCCTACCCGACGTCGCTGCGTGTGCTGAACTGGTCGCTCCTGTTTGGCATCCGACATCGCGAGCGCACCGCCGCCGATCCGGCGTTCCGTGATGCGTTGTTAGTATCACTGCAACGTCAGGTCGAGTGGCTGGAGGGCAATCTCGAGACCCATATCCAAGCCAACCACCTGTTGGAAAACCTGGCGGCCCTCGTATGCGCGCACAGCAGCTTCGCCTGGAATGACTCACCGCACCCGCCGCCGCACATCCTGCGCCACCTCCGGCACGAGCTTGATGAGCAAATCCTCGGCGATGGAATGCACTACGAACGGTCGCCGATGTATCACCTCCGGATGCTCTGGATCATCGAGGCGATGCGCATGGCCGGACCGGCTCAATGGCACCAACCCCTGGCGGATTTGAGCCGCAAGATGAAGCGGGCTTTGTCACTCCTGAGACACCCGGATGGAGGCATTCCCTTGCTCAATGACTCGGCACTCGGCATTTATGCCGATGGCTGGACTCATGAACTGACGGACGATGGTCCTTGGGCCCTGCCCGAGGCTGGGTATTATGGTGCCAGAGCGGGGGGGGATTTTGTGGTCATCGACGCGGGACCCATTGGCCCGGACCATCAACCGGGGCACGCGCATGCGGATTTTTTCAGTTTCGAGTTGAGTCTGGGGGGCCAACGCGTGATGACCGACACCGGTGTGGCCACCTACGATAGGGGGGCCGTCCGTGACTATGACCGTTCGACCGCGGCGCACAATACCGTGGAGGTCGATGGCGACAACTCGGTTGAGGTGTGGGGAGCCTTCCGGGTGGGACGCCGAACACGCCCCAAAATCAACACATGGCAACCCACGGCCGAGCACTTTGTGTTGGATGCCGAGCATGAGGGGTACCTCCATCTGCCGGCGCGGGCCGTCCATCAGCGGCGGTTTGCCTGGCAGCCCGGATGCTTTGAAATTTCAGATGAACTCAGGGTGCGACAAACATCCGAGGCGGTGGCCAGAATCCACTTCGCTCCCGGCGTGGAGCTGCGCGTGGACGGCATGACCGCACACGGGAGGGTTGGCGATGCCGGCTTTCATATTGAAACCACAGGGGCGGACTCCTTGAGCTTGGAGCAATCGATGTATCATCCGACTTTCAATCAAGCCGTGCCCCGCTCCGTACTCTGCCTGCGACTCCGCGCCCATCCGCCCAAACAGGCTTGGACGATCCGAGTGCGGTGGGATCACACCTGCAGATCCTAATACTGATAGTTCGGCGTTTCTGCTTGGAAAACAGGCTTCCAGCCTGTTTTGGCAGATAGCGCATCCTGCCTGACCGCCAATGAAACGACAATCTGGAAGTTCGGCGTCCATGACAGGCAGGATGCCTGTCCTCCCTTTAGACTAACAGTTTTGTCTGCCGCGCCCATGCGTATTCTTTTTCTCAGCCACTACTTCCCACCCGAAGGCAATGCCCCTGCGACACGGGTGGCGGCCTTGACCAGCCGGTGGGTGGCAGCCGGGCACCAAGTCACCGTGCTCACGGGAGCACCCAGCGTCCCGGATGGAGTGGTTTACCCGGGCTATCGGAACCGCCTGCTGCCTCAGGAAGATACGTATCACGGTGTGCGCGTGATCCGGGTGTGGACCTGGCTGGCACCTAACAAGGGAACACTGCGCCGGATTCTCAACTACATTTCCTTCATGGCCAGCGCAACCCTGCGCGCGCTCTTTCTGCGCCGTCCGAATGTGCTGATCGCGACCTCGCCGCAGTTTTTCTGCGGCTGGGCCGGGGTGCTGTGCCACTGGGCTTTCCGCCTGCGCAATCCGTTGGCTAAACCCACCCGGTTTGTCCTCGAAATCCGCGACATCTGGCCCGAATCGATCGGTGCCGTCGGCGCCATGGACGAGGGACACCTCATCCGGTTGCTAGAGTGGCTGGAAAAACGCATGTATGCCGCCGCCTCTCACATCGTCACGGTGGGTGATGGCTACCGCCGCCGACTGCTAGAGCGGGGCGTGCCGGCGGAGCGGATCTCGATCGTGATGAACGGCGTGGACCGCGACTTGCTGGAAGCCTCGCCGCCAACCCCTGGGGTGGTGCGCCACGAGTGGGGGTTGGAGGGCAAGTTTGTCTGCAGCTACATTGGAACTATCGGAATGGCCAGTGGTCTGGACATCTTTCTGCGTGCGGCCAGGCTCCTGCGAGACATGGGACGCGACGATATCCGGTTGATGGCCGTGGGTGATGGCGCCATTCGCGAGGAACTGCAGGCACAGGCGACACAGGAGAAGCTGAACCATGTCATTTTCACCGGTCGCCGGCCGAAGTTGGAGATGCCCATGTTTCTGGCTGCCAGCGACCTGTGCTTCGTGCACTTGATAAAGACCCCCTTGTTCGAAACGGTGATCCCTTCCAAAATCTTCGAGGCGCTCGGCATGCGCCGCGCCATTCTGATCGGCGTGGACGGTGATTCCCGGAAGCTGGTGGAAGCTAGCGGCGGCGGCGTGTCCATCCCGCCGGAAGACGAACACGCGCTGGTTGATGCGTTGGTCCATTTTTCCGCCAACCGCAAGCAACTCCAACAAATGGGAGAAACCGGACGGACCTATGTGTTAGATCACTTCGATCGCGACCACCTTGCCAACACGTATCTTGAATTGCTGCAAGCGATGGCTGGGTGAGGCACTGACCTCTGTCCTACCCATGAGCGATTTAGCGAAAACCATCGTAACGTCATCAGATGATTGATACGAACATCGAACGTTCAACATTGAACGCCGAACATCGAACCGAAGAGGCGAAAGCAACAGACACAAGGCCCTATCTTTCTCTCTTATGTTCAACGTTGGATGTTCGATGTTCGCCCTTCCTCTTCTCTCCCACAGACAACTGACGACTCGACTGAGCTCGCCGAGGTCAACTGACAACTCTTTCTCCCTCCATGATCATCCAAACCACAGCCTACCCGCGGGCCGCGCTGATTGGCAATCCGTCTGACGGCTATTTCGGCAAGACGATCGCCTTCACGTTCGCGGAGTTTGCAACGCGCGTCACCCTCTATGAATCGCCTGAATTGGAGATTGTTCCCAACCGCCGCGACTGCTCGACCTTTACCAGCATCGCCGCACTTTACAATGAAGTGCGGCTGTTCGGCTATTATGGTGGGATCCGCTTGATCAAGTCGGCCATCAAATCGTTCTACGGTTATTGCTTGGAAAATGAGATCCAACTGCACGAGAGTAATTTCACGATCCGTTACGAATCGGACATCCCCAATCTGGTCGGCCTCGCCGGGTCAAGCGCGATCGTGACCGCCGCGCTGCGGGCGCTGCTGACGTTCTATGGAGTGAGCATTCCCAAACCGCAACTGGCAAACCTGATTCGGGCCGTGGAAAACCGCGAGCTCGGGATTGCCGCCGGATTGCAGGACCGCGTAGCCCAGGTCTATCAGGGGTTGGTGTATATGGATTTCGACAAGGTCCTCTTCGACAAGCAAGGGTTTGGCCACTATGAGCCGCTCCATCCCGTCAACATGCCGCCGCTCTACATTGCCTATCGCACCGACCTGTCTGAAGGCTCCGAGGTGTTTCACAACAACATCCGCGATCGCTTCGATCGCGGAGAGCCCGAGGTCGTCGAGGCGATGGGCTATTGGGCCGACCTCACGGTGCGGGCCAAGGCCGCGCTGGAGCGCAGCGACTGGACCGAACTCGGCGAGCTGATGAATGCCAATTTCGACAAGCGCAAACAACTCTATCAACTGAGCGAAGGCAACCTGCGCATGGTCGATACCGCGCGATCGCTCGGGGCCTCCGCCAAGTTTCCAGGATCCGGCGGCGCGATCATCGGTCTCTACACCGGCGAGGCGATGTTTGAAAAACTCACCGCCGCATTTGCCTCGCAGAACATCAAAGTCTTCAAGCCGACGCTGGTCTAGTCCGCCTCATTTCACCATCCGCTTCCATCCATTTTCGAAGACACGACAGGAATGTCGTGACTCCTTATTTCCCATGATCACCAAAGCTGTCATTCCCGCCGCTGGTTTCGGCACGCGCTTCTTACCCGCCACCAAGGCGTCGCCCAAGGAAATGCTGCCCATTGTGGACACTCCGGTGATCCAGTATGTGGTCGAGGAAGCAGTGGCCTCAGGCATCACCGACATCCTCATGGTCATCGGCAAGGGCAAGCGCACCCTCGAGGAACACTTCGACCGCAGTTTCGAACTGGAACTCGAACTCGAAGCCAAGGGGAAACTCAAGGAACTCGAAAAGATCCGCGCCATCTCCAAACTCGCCAACATCCATTTCGTGTGGCAACGGGAAATGCTCGGACTCGGCGATGCCATCCGCTGTGCCCGCCACCACGTCGGCAACCAGCCGTTCGCCGTTTTGTTAGGGGACACCCTCATGCAAAGCCAATCGGGGGTGCCCGCCACCCGCCAGATCATGGAGGTGCACGACCGGTTCGGCGGCTGCGTCGTGGCCCTTGAGGAAGTGCCGCTGGACCGGGTCAGCCGCTATGGCGTGATCCGCGGTGAATTGATCGACGAGCGCACCTACCGCGTGGACGATCTGATAGAAAAACCCACACCCGCGGAAGCACCGTCCAATCTGGCGGTTGCCAGCCGTTATGTGCTCACGCCCGACATCTTCAGCTACATCGATGCCGTCAAGCCGGGCAAGGGTGGCGAGATCCAGATCACCGATGCGCTGCGCATGCGGACCGCCGCTCATCACCCCATGCACGGCTATCGCGTGCAGGCCCGCCGCCACGATGTGGGCAACACGCTCGACTTTATCAAGACCAACATTGTGTACGGTCTGGCCCGCGAGGATATTGCCCCGGCGCTCGGTGAGTTCATCCGCGAGATCTCCCGCCCGTGATTATGGCCGGATTTTGCAGACAGGGCCCCATCTTCTCTCTTATGTTCAACGTTGGATGTTCGGCGTTGAACGCGGAGCGAGCATAGCGAGCTTGGCATAAATGCGAAGCCTGATGGGCATGGCACCGCGAAGCGGGGCAATGTTCGATGTTCGCATTTTTTCTTCTCTTCCGTTCAACGTTGGATGTTCGATGTTCGATGTTCGCATTTTTCTTCTCTTCCGTTCAACGTTGGATGTTCGGCGTTGGATGTTCGATGTTCGCATTTTCTCTTCCGTTTAGTAGGCGCGTCTCGCTGGCAAATGCTCCGCACCCCGGCGGACAAGTCCGCCTAACCCCATGGCGGTGGCAAGCCACCGCACTCCAGGGCCTCGCACCCTTGCTCCAAGACTTTTCATTTCTTCATCCGTGGATAACCGACAACTCTTCCTTTTTCCTTCCTTCGACGGTCGATGTTCCATGTTGGATGTTGCCCTTTCGCCCAAGTCGCTTACCCTTGTCCCATGCTCACACTGGATCGAATCACCTCCAATCCGCACCAAATGAATGGCCAGCCCTGCATCCGCGGGTTGCGCTTCACCGTGCGCCGGGTCGTCGAAATCGCTGCACTCTACCCCGACACCGACGAGCGCCGCCGCGAGTTCCCCGAACTCGAAGACGAGGACGTCCGCCAAGCACTCCACTTCGCCGCGCTCCTGCTCCCCGATCAAATCCTGCCGCTCTCCTCCGATGCGCTGGTTGCTTGACCAAGGCCTCGCACGCTCCGCCGCCGAGTTGCTGTGCCTATTGCCGACTTAAGGGCCTTGAGCCAGCCACGGCATGGAGTGCGGCGGCAGAGTGAGGCACGAACGTCGACGCCGCTTTGGCTAGGGCGGGTGAGGCGAAGATTAATACGAACATCGAACATTCAACATTGAACATCGAACAGAAGAGGCGAAAGTAACAGACACAAGGCATCATCTTTCTCTCTTATGTTCGACGTTGGGAGTTCGGCGTTGGATGTTCGATGTTCGCATTTTTTCTTCTCTTCCAGCGTAAGAGTGGTCCGTTGTCAGTGGTCCGTTGTCCGTCCCGCTGGCGCACCGCGCTTTAGCACCCTCTTCCACCGACAACGGACCACCGACAACGGACCACCGACAACGGACCACCGACAACGGACAGCTCTCCTCCCCTCCTCCCCCCCATGCTCCAAGTCACACTCGCCGCACTCTGGTTGCACTTTTTCTGGTGTCTGGTCCCGTCGTGGCGGTTTGGCCAGTATTATGAATACGGGTTTCTGGTGCCCGTGCTCGCCTGCGGGTTTGCCTGGCGGCGGGCCGGCATGCTCGACGCCGTGACATCGCCACCATGGCAACCGGGACGCCTCACCGACAGGTTTTTGTTAGTTCTGGCGGCGCTCGGTCTGCTGGCGCTCATTCCGCTGCGGGTCATCGAAACCGGCGACCCGGGGTGGCGGCCACCGATCGTGCTGCACGGTCTGCTCGTCACCGCGGCCGTGCATCTGGCGTTGGCGCGCTGGCGTGGCTGGAAGGTGTCGGTGTTCTTCATGCCGGTGAGCCTCTTTGCATGGTCGGCGGTGCCCTATCTCTATCAGATTGAGCAGGGCTTGGTGCGCCACTTGACCGACATGGTGATCGGGCTGGCGCACGAGGTGTTTTTGTTAGTCGGGCAACCGGTCGAGCGCGTCGGCACGCGGCTCGTGCTTGGGGGACGGGCGGTGGATGTGACCGACGGTTGCAGCGGGATCCGCTCGGTGCAGAGCCTGGTGATGGCGGCATTGTTTTTCGGTGAGTTGCTCTGGCTGCGTTGGCCCGCGCGCCTGGCCCTGGTGGGCACCGGATTGGCTGCGGCCGTGGTTTTCAACACCGGCCGCGCCTGCTATCTGGCCAGCGTCCAGTTTGCCCGCGGCGAGGATGCCGCCCACGCCGCGCACGATCCGGCCGGCCATCTGGCGTTTGCCGCCGCCGCCCTGGTCCTCTATCTGGCCGCCCGCCTGCTGATGCCGCGGGCGAGAGGGAGGGTGGTCGTAAGAAAATCAGCAGGGGGGTGAGGGGCGGAGGACAGAAGATTGATACGAACATCGAACATTCAACATTGAACGTCGAACATCGAACCGAAGAGGCGAAAGTAACAGACACAAGACCTCATCTTTCTCTCTTATGTTCAACGTTGGATGTTCGGCGTTCAATGTTCGATGTTCGCATTCCTCTTCTTCCGTTCGGCGTTGGATGTTCAACGTTCAATGTTCGATGTTCGCATTTTTCTTCTTCCGTACTTCGGGCCTAAGCGATATAGACATGAAAGCTAGCCAGAAAGCATGAACGATCCCAAATACGATCTGGAGGAACGGTTGCTGGAATACTCGGCAAGCATCGTGCGACTGGTTGAACAGCTATCGAATACCCGGGCTGGCAATCATGTGGCCGGGCAGTTGCTACGCTCGGGAACAGCGGCGCTGCCAAATCACGGCGAAGCACAGGCGGCCGAGTCGCCGGCCGATTTCATTCACAAGATGAAAATCTGCCTCAAGGAGCTGCGTGAATCCTACCGGTGGCTGATATTAATTCGCCGTGTTCCTCTGACTATAGCCGAGGCTGCTGTTACCAGCCTGATCAATGAAACCGATGAACTCATTCGCATATTCGTGAAAAGCATCCAGACCGCGCAGCGCTAAGAATTATCATCGTGCCGAAGATTGATCCGAACATCGAACATCGAACCGAAGATTGATACGAACATCGAACGTTCAACATTGAACGTCGAACATCGAACCGAAGAGGCGAAAGCAACAGACACAAGACCTCATCTTTCTCTCTTATGTTCAACGTTGGATGTTCAACGTTCAATGTTCGATGTTCGCATTTTTCTCTTCTCTTCCGTTCAACGTTGGATGTTCGGCGTTGAATGTTCGATGTTCGCATTTTTCTTCTTCCGTACTTCGGGCCTAAGCGATATAGACATGAAAGCTAACCGACCTCCACTCTTCACTCCCCCCCCACAACCCATGGCCAATTGGAACGCACAAACGACACACACCGACATCAGCGACTTCAGTGAAAATCCGGAGTTGCGACGCGAGCTGAAGATTTGGCGGCTGAAAATCGCCGCGTGGGTTCTTGCGGGGCTGGCGGTGGTCGGGTTCTCCGCCAAGCCCGCGTACCGCGCGTTTCGCGAGTACCGGATCAACAAAAACCTGGAAGCGGCCAAAGCCGCGTCCCGCCTTGAAGACTGGGGCACCGCCCGCGACAAGGCCCGCAGCGTGTTGTTGGCCCGACGCCAGGATTTCGACGCCTACCGGATTTGGACCCGGGCCCTCGGCAAAATGGGCGAACCCCGCACCTACATGGCAGCCGCCCAGCTCTTCACCGACCGCCGCTCCACCCGCGAGGACCGCTTGGAATCCCTCGAAGTCATGGCTCTCCAAGCACCCCAAGCGGTTGCCCTCAGCGCCTATGCGAGTCTGCCGGAGGATCTGCGCAAGCAGGCGGCGTTCCGCGCCGCCATCACCCCGCTGCTGGTCACGCGCGGGGAATTCGCCATTGCCGAAAAGGGCCTGCGTGAGGTGGCTCAACCGACCGATG